>JAFAOG010000402.1 GCA_019237945.1 Deltaproteobacteria bacterium
GCAGGCCGTCGAGCTTGAGGAACACCGGGTAGAGCCGCGGCTCGGTCGCGTCGGCGACGTCGCCCGGGGTCGCCGCGCGGCGTGGCTCAGGCAGCATCGGGGACCTTGCCGGGCTGGATGACATGCAGGCCGCACTCCTTCTTCGCCGAGCCGCGCCAGCGACCCGCGCGCAGGTTCTCGCCGGGGACGATCGCGGACGTGCACGGCTGGCAGCCGATCGACGGATAGCCGCGCTCGTGCAGCGGGTTGTACGGGACGTCGTTCGCGTAGAGGTGCGCCCACACGTCGTCGTGGGTCCACGTGACGAGCGGGTTGACCTTCCACAGCCCGAACTTCTCGTCGCGCTCGACCACCTGCGCGTTCGCGCGCTCGGGAGTCTGGTCGCGGCGGATCGCGGTGATCCACGCGTCGAACCCGGCGAGCTCCTTGCGCAGCGGGCGGACCTTGCGCTGCTCGCAGCACGCATCGGGATCGCGCGTCCACTGGCCGTCCTCGACGAACTCAGGTTCACGCTTCACGGCGCGAATCGTGATCGAGTACCGCTCCTCGAGGCGCTGCCACAGCTCGTACGTCTCGGGGAACAACACACCGGTGTCGAGCGTGAAGATGTCGATCGGCAGCTCGGCGCGCGCGATCAGATCGATCACGACGCAGCCTTCGGCGCCGAAGCCGGTCGCGAACGTCAGCTTGGGGAATCGCTGCGCGGCGTCGGCGAGGACGTGCTCGGCGCGCTCGCTCACGCGGCGAGCTCCAGCGCCGCGGGCTCGATCACCTGGTCGGACTCGCGTCGCGCCGGGCGAAAGAACGTCCACAGCAGACGCGCGTCGAGGATCGCGGTCGCGACGAGCACCTGGTACGCGACGCCCGGCGTGACGCCGAGGTCGGCGAGCGTGCGCGACAGGCCGAACGCGACGAGCCACGCGTCGAAGCTCATGCACACGCGACGGAACGTCTCGACGCCGACGCGCTTGATCAGCGCATGGCCGATCGGGAAGCCGATCAGGACGCCCGGCGCGATCCACGGCAACAGGCCGACCGACTTCGTCGTGAACAGGCCTAGCGCGGCGTACATGATCAGCGCGAACACGCTCTCGATCGAGCGCACGACCGCGAGCGCGACCTTGAACTCCTCCTTCGCGAGGCCCTGGTTGTTCCAGAACAGCGCGAGCGGCGGTCCGGAGATCGTCGTCAGGCCGTACAGCAGACCGACGCCCGCGCCGAGCGGCACGGCCGCCGTCTTCTCGTTGCGGACCGGGAGGCGCTTGCCCGCGGCCTGCAGCAGGATCAGCGGCAGCAGCGACAGGTAGGCGCCGAGCTTCACGCTCGCCGGCGCGATGTGACCGAGCAGCAGCGCGCCGACGATCACGCCGGGGACGAGACCGGCGGCGAGCGGCAGCACGCGACGCAGCACGGCGCGCGCGGCGTGACGGTTCCAGAACAGCGCGTAGAGGTTGATCACGACCTCGACGATCACGAGCGCCGGATTGAGCACGCGGCCCGCGATCACGAGCAGCGCGACCGGCACGCTGATCGACGAGTAGCCGTAGCCGAGCGCGCCGTTGACGGTCGCGGCCCCGAGGCTCGTCAACGCGAGCACGATCAGCGTGGTGGTCACGACTGTCCTCCGCGTGCATCCGCCATAACGGATACATGTCTACGCTACGAACGGAGGATCTGTCAATGATAACGGACAGGCGATAACGGACGCCCATCCGTTGAAGCGGATTAGTGCTTTCGTTTCAGCTCGTTAATCGCGTCCTTCGCGCGCGCGCGATCGGGGTCGGATTTCGACGCCAGCGACAGGAACTTCTCGAAGTTCTCGATCGCGAGCTGGTTCTTCTTCTTCGCCGCGTAGACGGTGCCGAGGTTCAGGTAGTTCACGGCGATGTTCTTGTCGCGACGGATCGCCTGCGTCAGCACGACCTCGGCCTCGTCGTACTGCTTGCGCTCGACGAGCAACAGGCCGAGCTTCTGCTGCGCCTTGGGGTAGGGCGGATCGAGCTCGACGGCCTTGCGATACGCGGACAGCGCCTCGTCGAGGCGATCGGTCGATCGGAAGACCTCGCCGTACGCGTACCAGAACTGCGAGTCGTTCGGGCTCATCTTCACGGCCTTCGCGAGCGCCTGCTCGGCCTCGTCGGCCTTGTTCTGCAGGCCGGCGATCAACCCGAGCTCGAAGTACGCGCGGCCGTTGTGCGGATCGATGTCGATCGCCTTGGTCAGGTGGACCTTCGCCTCGTCGTACTCGCTCTGCCCGCGCAGCGCCATGCCGAGGTAGACGTGCGCGTCGGCGTTCTCGGGCTCGGCCTTCACGGCGGCGCGGAACGCGAGCGCGGCCTCGTCGACCTTGCCGAGCTGGAACAGCGCCTTGCCGAGCGAGACGTTGTACGTCGCGTTGTCGGGGTCGAGGTGGACCGCCTTGCGCAGCTCCTCGAGGCCCTCTTCCTTGCCGAGCAGGATCAGCGCGCGGCCCTTCTTCTCGTGGCCGGCCGCGTTCTTGTCGTCGAGGTCGATCATGCCCTGCGCGACCTCGAGTGCCTTCGGTCCGTCCTCGGCGGCGAGCAGCGCATCGGCATACAACGCGTAGCCCTTCGCCTCGGTCATGTGGGCGTCGTAGTAGGTCTTCGCGGCGTCGACGCCCTTCTGCGCGCGGCCGTTGTGGATCAAGAAGTCGACCCACTCTTCGAGGACGTCGAAGTCCTGCGAGTCCTGGTACGCCTGCGCGTACTTCTTGTCCGCGGCGTCGTACTCGCCCGACTTCGCGTCCTCGCGCGCGTCGGCGACCATCGCCTTCGAGTCCTTCTTCGGCTCTTTATGGACCTTCTTGACCGGCTTGGGCGTGCTTCCACACGCCGGCACGGTCACGGCGAATGCTACAGCGAGCCCGAGGCACCGGAACATGCCTCGAACACTAGCGAACCCGCCGCGTCAATGCCAATCCGATGGCAGCGATGATGAGGACGTTGGCAATGACGGTCGTCCAGCCGAGCGGCTCGCCGTGCAGCGCCGCGCCGATCAGGACGGCGAGGACCGGGTTGACGTACGCGTAGCTCGTCGCGACGACCGGGCGCGCGTTGCGCAGCAGCCACGCGTACGCCGTGAAGCCGATCAGCGAGCCGAACACGATCAGGTAGACGAGCGCGAGCCACGCCGACGCCGGCGCATGCACCGGCCAGTGCTCGCCATGAACGAGGGCCGCGACCGCGAGCACGCCACCACCGGTCAGCATCTGCACCGCCGGTCCGACGAGCGATGCGTGCGCACCGCCGACGTCCTTCGTGCGCCGCGACAGCAGCGAGCCGGTCGCCCACAAAATCGGCGAGCCGATCGCGAACACGATGTGCCCGGGGTGGCCCGCGAGCGACGGGCCGCCCATCAGCACGACGACGCCGACGAAGCCGAGCAGCAGCGCGGTCCACTCGCGGCCCGTCGGGCGCACGCCGACCGCCGAGCCGAGGACGCCAATCCACAGCGGCATCGTCGCGCACACGACGGCGACGCCGCCCGAGGGCACGCTCTGCTCGGCGAGCGCGACGAAGCCATTGCCGCCGAGGAACAGCAGCGCACCGACCGGGGCGACGCGCAGCCAGTCGCGCAGCGGAGGGATCGCCGCGCCGCGCCGGTGCGCAACCGCGAGCAGGATGCCGCCCGCGACCACGAAGCGCAGCGCCGCCATGACAAGAGGTGGCAAGCCGTCGATCGCGATCTGCATCGCGAGGTACGTCGAGCCCCAGATCACGTAGACCGCGGCAAGCGAGAGCAACAGCGTGCGCGACTTCACGGCGGTCATCCTAGCGATCGAAATCCTGGCGCGCTTGCTGTGCTGCCCGACCGGTTCAGATCTGTGCTTGTCACTGTACCGGTCGATGGATACACCGATCTGTGCTGGTGGGTGTACCGCTCGATGGATACACTTTCTGCATGGGCGAAACGCTAGCAGGTGGGTTCTTGTACGAGCACCTCGCCGACGAGCTCGGCCAGGCGATCGACCGCGGGGCGCTGCGCGCGGGGGATCGGCTGCCGTCCGTGCGCCGCCTCGCCGAGGAGCGCAGCGTCAGCGTGTCGACGGTGCTCGAGGCGTATCTGCAGCTCGAGAACGCGGGCCTGATCGAGGTCCGCCCGAAGTCGGGGCACTACGTCCGCCGGCGCGCCGCCGCGACGCCCGATCCGCGCGTGCCACGGCCGTGCCAGAAGCCGTCTCGCGTGACGGTCAGTGACGCATACACGAAGATCCTCACCGCGATGCGCGATCCCGAGCTCGTCCCGCTCGGCTGCGCGACCGTCGATGCGAGCTACCTGCCGAGCGCGCAGATCAACCGGATCATCACGCAGGTGACGCGCGAGATGGTCACGCTCGGCTCGCGCTACGAGGCCGCGCCCGGCCTGCTGACGCTGCGCCGCCAGGTCGCCCGCCGCGCCGTCGAGTCGGGCATGTCGCTGCACGAGAACGACCTGTGCACGACGATCGGCGCGACCGAAGGCCTGTCGCTCGCGCTCCACGCGGTCGCCAAGCCCGGCGACGTGATCGCGGTCGAGTCGCCGGCGTACTTCGGCGTGCTGCAGACGATCGAGGGCCTCAACCTGCGCGCGCTCGAGGTGCCGTCGCACTCGCGGACCGGCCTCGACGTCGGCGCATTCGAGGAGACGATCAAGCAGCAGCGCGTCGCGGCGCTCGTCGTGACGCCGACGGTGTCGAATCCGCAGGGCGCGATCATGCCCGACGACGAACGCGAGCGCCTCGTCCGCATCTGCAAGCGCGCCGACATCCCGATCATCGAGGACGACGTCTACGGCGAGCTCGTGTTCGACGGCACGCGCCCGCGCCCGCTGCGCGCGTTCGACGACGAGATCGTCGTGCACGTCAGCAGCGTGTCGAAGACGCTCGCGCCCGGCTACCGCGTCGGCTGGATCGCGGGCGGACGCTGGCACGATCAGATCGTCCGCAAGAAGTACAGCCACACGCTCGCGTGCCCGGCCCTGCTCGGAATGGCGGTCGCGGAGTTCCTCGCGTCGGGCGGCTACGATCGCCACCTGCGCCGGCTGCGCACCGCGCTCGCGGGCAACGTCGAGCGCTATCGCGAAGGCATCCTGACCGAGTTCCCCGATGGCACGCGCGTATCGTCACCGCGCGGCGGCTTCGTGCTGTGGGTCGAGCTGCCACCGGGCATCGACGCGCTCGCGCTGCACGAGGCGGCACTGCGCCGCGGGATCGTTGTCGCCCCGGGCCCGCTGTTCTCGGCCCGCCAGCGATTCGGTAACTTCATCCGCATTTCCGCGGGCACGCCGTGGAGCGAGCGGATCTCCGCGAGTATCCGGACACTTGGCCGCCTGGTTGCCAAGGAATGAAGGCCCCGATTCCGGCGTAAGATCTCCCACGTGCGGGAGACCAAGATCGGGCTGGGGCCGCAGGACCAGACCATGCGCGACGTGCGCGAGGCCGCGACGGGCGAGACGCTGGCCGCGGATTCCGTGCAGGCGCGCGCGTCGGCGCCGGGCGTCGGGCGCGGCATCCAGATCGAGGGTGGTCCACAGCGCGGCGATCCGATCGGCCGCTTCGTCGTGCTCGGCGTGCTCGGCGTCGGCGGCATGGGCGTCGTGTACAGCGCGTACGATCCGCACCTCGATCGCAAGGTCGCGATCAAGGTGTTGACCGCCGAGGCGGCGAGCGCGAGCGCCGATGCACACACGCGTCTGCTCCGCGAGGCGCAGGCGATGGCGAAGATCCATCACCCGAACGTGATCGTCGTGCACGAGGTCGGGCTGCTCGGCGATCAGGTCTACGTAGCGATGGAGTTCGCCGACGGCGGCACGCTGCGCGACTGGCTTCAGGCCAAGCCGCGCGAGCAGCGCGAGGTGCTCGACGTGTTCATGCAGGCCGGCCGCGGCCTCGCCGCTGCGCACGCCGCCGGGCTCGTCCACCGCGACTTCAAGCCCGACAACGTGCTGCTCTCGCAGGACGGCACCGCGCGCGTCACCGACTTCGGCCTCGTCGGCGTGATGGCCGACGCACAGCCCGAGCACGACACCGTGCGCGAGCCGCGGATTCCCGAGCACGACGAGCTCTCGCGCTCCGGCCGCTCGACGCCGCTGACGGAGGATCTGACGCGCACCGGCGCGATCATGGGCACGCCTCGCTACATGGCGCCCGAGCAGTTCCGCGGCGCCGCCGCGACCGATCGCACCGATCAGTTCGCGTTCTGCGTCGCGCTGTACGAGGCGCTCTACGGCGAACGGCCGTTCGCGGGCAACACGTACGCCGAGCTGTGCACGAACGTCCTGACGGGCGCGATGCTGCCGGTGCCGAAGGGCTCGCGCGTGCCGGGATGGATCCGCAAGGTCCTGCTGCGCGGTCTCGCGATCGAGCCGCTTCAGCGCTACGCGTCGATGAAGGACATGCTCGCCGCGCTCGCGCACGACTCGCGGCGCCTGCGTACCGGCCTGATCATCACCGGCGTCGCCGCCGCGTGTGCGGGAGGGGCGGCGCTCGCGATCGCGGCCCATCCCAGCGGCAAGAACGAGTGCCAGGCCGGAGGCCAGCACGTGCGCGCGGTGTGGAACCCGTCGAAGAAGGCCCAGCTGCAGCAGGCATTCGCGAAGAGCCAGCGCGTGATCGCGGGCCCGGTATTCGAGCGCTCGGCGCAGCTGATCGACGGCTGGACGAAGCAGTGGGAGGACGGCTACGTCGGCGCGTGCGAGGCGACGCGCGTGCACGGCGAGCAGAGCGAGCACCTGCTCGACCTCCGCATGCTGTGCCTCGATCAGCGCCTCGAAGCCGCGCGCGCGACGATCGACGCCGCGATGACCGCCGACAGCGACACGATCGATCACGCGGTCGGTGCGTTCGCATCGCTGCCGCCGGTCGCGCCGTGCGCCGATACCAAGGCGCTGCTCGCCGACGTGCCGCCGCCCGATGCCGCCGTGCAGGCCGGCCAGGTCGCCGCCGTGCGCAAGGAGCTCGAGCACGCGCACGCCGAGGAGAAGCTCGGCCACTACAAGCAGGCGCGCCAGCTCGCCGAGCCGCTGCTGCCCGCCGCGCGCGCGACGAAGTACGACGCGGTGGTCGCGGAGACGCAGCTCCAGCTCGGCCGGCTCCAGCAACAGCTCGGCGACGGCGCCGCCGCCGACACGCTGCGCGACGCGATGCACACCGCCGAGCAGGCCGGTGACAACACGACGATGCTCGACGCCTCGGCGTGGCTGATCTTCACGCTGACGACGCACAAGTCGCAGTTCGATCGCGCGCAAGAGATCGCCGGCTTCGCCGA
>JAFAOG010000228.1 GCA_019237945.1 Deltaproteobacteria bacterium
CTTGCGGACCGACATCGCCCCTGGGACCGATCGGCCCCGGCGGCCCGGCCGTGCGTGCTTCGCGCGCCGCCATCCGCTTCTCGATCGCGCTCGTGTCGGTGCCGTTGCACGCGAAAACGAGCACGAGCAGCCACCGCATGCGCTCATCCTACAGCCGTTTTTTTGCCCACGTCGATCGGATGGGCGTAGCTGGAGGCCATGGGAGGCACCGACACGACCATCGAGCTGATCGATGTCAGGCTCGACCACCCGCGTGGTGGAACGCCGCTGGTCGAAGGCGCAAACCTCGCGATCGCGCGCGGTGAGGTCGTGATGGTCGTCGGCGCCGCGGGCGTTGGCACGTCACGGCTCGTCGCGGCGGCGCTCGGTGAAGTGCCACCGGCCGGCGGACGCATCGAGGTGCTCGGCCGCGACGTCGGCAAGCTGCGGCGCTCGTCGCTCCGCCTGCTGCGGCGACGGATCGGCATCGTGCCGCAGGAGCTGTGTCTGCTCGAAGAGCGCGACGTCCAGCTCAACATCGTCTTGCCGCTCGAGATCGACGGCATTCCGCGCTCGATCAGCATCACGCGCGCCGCCGATGTCATGGCCAAGCTCGGCCTCGAGGACATCGCCGATGTGCCGGTGTGCGAGCTGCCGCCGTCGGTCAAGCAACGCGTCGCCGTCGCGCGCGCGCTCGTTCGCGAGCCCGAGCTCGTGCTCGCCGACCACCCGACCAGCATGCAGGACGCCGAAGGCGCCGAGCTGATCTGCAGCGCACTCGCCGATGCGACCGCGAACGCCGCCGTCATGATCTTCGGCCGCGAGCCGTCGCTGCTCGCGATCGCCGAGGTCCGCGCGTGGCGCCGGCTCGTTCTCGCGGACGGCCAGTTGTCGTCGATGGATCACGTCGAGCTCGAGATTCCCGAGTCGATCCCCAACCTCGTTCCGTTCCCGATCAGCGCTCGCACAGCAGGTGTTGCATGAAGATGAGGACGCTCCGCAAGCTGAAGACTCTGGCCCCCCGCAAGGCGCGCCGCTTCGACTTCGACGTCACCGACGCCTCGCTCGAGCCCGATCCGGGCCCGCCCCCCGAGACGGTCTTCGATCGCGTCACCGGTCCCTGGAATCCTCGCCGTGCGTACTCGATGCCCGGCGCCGCGGACGAGGAGACGTGATCGTTCCGCGCATCGCGTCGGGGATGCGCCGCACCGGTCGCATCCTGTTCGAGCGCCCGCGCATCGCGCTGTGGACGCTCGCGGCGCTGACCTGCGCACTGTTGCTCGTCGGGATCGCAGCACTCGCCGCGCAGCACGCCGATCGCTGGAACGCCGCGCCCGGCAGTGGCGCGACGATGGTCGTCTACCTCGGCGAAGGCGTCGACGACGCGCACGCGCAGGCGCTCGTCGCGCAGCTCGGCAAGCTGCCGGGCGTCGAGCACGCCGAGCTCGTCCCCGCCGCGGAGAGCGCGAAGCGCCTGCAGGCCGCGCTCGGCGCCGACTCCGCGCTGCTCGAGGGCGTCGAGGTCGGATCGCTCCCGCCGACGGTCGAGGTCGCGCTGCAACCCGGCATGCGCGACGTGATCGCGCTGTCGCCGACCGTCACCGCCCTCAAGGGCTCGCCCGGCATCGAGGACGTGATCGTCGAGGATGGTGGCAACGCGCGTGTCGCGTCGTCGCTCTCGGAGGCGCGTTCGATCGCGTGGACGATCGCCGGCATCATGGCCGTGCTCGCGATCGCGATCGTGATCGCGGCGACGCGCATTCGCATGGAGAAGTCCGCGCGCGAGGCGAGCGTGCTCGACCTGCTCGGCGCGAGCCCGTGGTTCATGGGCGTGCCGACCGCGCTCGCCGGCATGGTGCAGGGCGCGATGGCGGCGGTGCTCGCGTTCCTCGTGCTGTCGATCGGCCTCTCGCTGTACGTGCCGGTCGAGCCGCCGGCGCTGCTGCAGATCGTGATGTTCGTCGGCGCCGGCGCTGCGCTCGGCCTCGTCGGCGGCAGCTTCGCCGGAGCCACGCGTGCGACGCGCTAGCCTCGCGCTGCTCCTGCTCGTGACGACGGCGCATGCCGAAGACGCCCGCACGACGCTCGCGAACCAGCTCGCCGCCGAGACCGACACGCTGCAAAAAACCGCGGCGACCGTGAACGACAAGCTCGTCGCGGCCGAGCAGACCCGCCTGCATCGCGTGCGCGCCGCCCTCCGCATCCTTCACGCGCCCGCCGCCGACGACGCGACGCTCGACGATCGGTTCGCCGCCGCGCGCCGCCGCGCCGCCGCCCGCCTGCTGCTCGAGCGCGACGCCCACGAGCGCGACCTGCTCGCCGACGAGGCACGCCAGCTCCGCGACGCCTCCTCGCGCACCGCCGACGACACCGCCAAGCTCCCCTCGATCACGCTGCCGACCGAGCTCGGCCGCCCCGCGAACGGCAGGATCGCGCGGCACTTCGGCACGATCGAGCACGACCGCGCGCACGTCACGCTATCGCGCCGCGGCCTCGACTTCGAGGTCGACGATCACGCGCCGGCCTACGCACCCGCCGACGGCGTCGTGCGCTACGCCGGTCCGATCCGCGGCCTCGATCATGGCCTCGTGCTCGACCACGGCGACTACTTCACGGTCGTCGCGAAGCTCGGCGAGCTCGCGATCCCCGTCGGCACGAAGGTCGCGCGCGGCGACAAGCTCGGCCACGCGCAGCGCCATCGCATCTACCTCGAGGTGCGCGTCAAGGTCGGCCCGGGCGGCCTTCCGATCGATCCCGAACCCTTGGTTCAGAGCCGCTAGCTCGCGCGCCGACGCGCCTAGTTGACGCGATAGATGGCGGCCGACTTCGCCGGCAGGTCGAGCGCGATCGCGCCGCCGGTGACCATGACCTGCACCGGCGCGCCGTCGCCGAGCTCGTCGGTCAGCAGCGCGCCGTCGGGCAGGTGCACGGGAATCGTCACGCGCGAGTGCGCCGCGCCGTTCGCGATCACGACGATCCGCTCGCCCGGCCCGCTGCCGCGCGAGAACGCGAACACGTTCGGATTCGCGGCGCCATTCTGCCGCCACAGCTCCTTGTACGCACCATCGGCGAACGCCGGCACGGTCTGCTTCAGATGCGCGAGCTTCGCGATGCGCTGGAACATCGGCTCGCTGCCGGTGACCGCGGGCAGGTCGTGGCGGTTGTCGGGATCGGGCCCACCGTACATCGCGAGCTCGTCGCCGTAATATAGCTGCGGCACGCCCGGCAGCGTGAAGATCAGATCGAGCGCGAGCATCTCGCGGCGCCAGATCTCGTCCTGGGGCACGCCGAGGCCGGGAACGTTCGCGAACCGGATGTTGTCGTGGTTGTCGATGAACAACGTCAGGTCCATCGCGCGATCGCCGAGCGTCGCAAATCCCTCCGCGACGGTGCTCGCCACGCGGTCGACGCTGCCACCCTTGCCGATCGCATCGACGAGCGCGCCATACAGCGGATAGTGAAACGCCGACACGAACCCGGCATCGAGGTACGGCTTGATCGGCTGCGTGCTGCTCTCGTCGAAGATCTCGGCAACCGACCACAGCGCCGGATTCGCCGCACGCACCGCCGGGAAGAAACTGTTCTGGAAGTAGCTCGGCAGCACGTGCTTCGCAGTATCCATGCGAATCCCATCGAGCGAGTACCGCGCGACCGCGCGCGCCTCGATCCCCGACAGATACGCCGCGACCTCCGGCTTCTCCTGCGCGAAGTCAGGATGATGATCGAGCGGACAGAACACGTCGGCGGGCCCGAGCTGCGCGCACGTCGCCGGATCATGGAACCAGTCGGGATGCTGCCGCGGAATCCGCGACGTATCCCCGGCATGGTTGACGACCATGTCGAGCACGAGCCGCATACCGCGCGCGTGCATGTCGCCCGCAAGCCCCTCCAGATCCGCGGCGCTGCCGAGCTCGGGCTCGAGCGCATCGTCGGCGGGGTCGACGTAGTCGATCCAGTAGCCGTGATAGCCGCACGCGGTCGTGCTGGCCGGCCCCGCCTGGTTGTTCGGCGGCGTGATCCAAAGCGCCGTGACCCCGAGTGCCTGCAGCTGATCGAGGTTCGCGCGCAGCCCAGCGAGGTCGCCGCCGTGGAACTTCTTCGGCGCACTCGGATCGAAGCAGCCGGTCGCATTGTCGTTCGTCGGATCGCCGTTGCGAAAGCGATCGGGGATCGCGAGGTAGAGCACCTGCGAGCGCCAGCCGGCGGCTTGCTGCGGGCTCGCGTCCGCGGCGCCATCCGGGGTCGCATTCGCGGTCGCATCGGGCGACGGACCATGCGGCGACGAGGCGTGCGTGCACGCGCCCACCGACGCCGCGACCCATGCCGCGACCGCCAGAGATGCGAGGCGTGGCGCGAGCGCCAGCGACGCGCGCCGTGCGACGACCGCCAGAGACGCGAGCCGTGAAGCAAACCGCGGTTGCATGCTGGCACCATCGCGCGCATAGCCCGCGCTCGCTGTCGCGCGGCCGTCAAAGGTTGCGCCGCGGCCGTCACCGTCCGCATGTCCGCGGCGGACACGGCATGTCCGGCGCGGGCACGGCATGTCCGGGGCGGACACGGCTTGTCCGGGGCGGACACGGCGCCCGGGCGGACGCGACACGCCCAGGCCGACACCACATGCTCTCCCCGGCGAGTTGATACGAATGGCCATTCGTATCGCCATTCGTATCGAATCTCGGGCGGACCCACTCTCTACACCTCACCCGGCAAAATCCGTACGAACCGACGTTCGAACGCACGTTCGCACAAAGTTCGCGAGCCCACGCCTGCACGCGCTCCGCCCAGCCGTACGAACCGGCGTTCGAACGCGTGTTCGTACGAAGTTCGCGCGCACGCCTGCACGCGCTCCGCCCAGCCGTACGAACCGTCGTTCGAACGCGCGTTCGTACCAACTTCGCGACGGCCACACCTACCGCGCACCGCCCGGCCGTACGAACCGACGTTCGAACGCGCGTTCGTACGAAGTTCGGGAGTCCCACACCCAACCGGTGCTCCGGGGCCCGCGGGCGTGAGCAGCATCGGTAAGATGCGCGCATGAAGATCGTCGTGATCGGTGCGGCCGGCGGCAGCGGGACGCAGGTCGTCGAGCATGCGCTCGCGGCGGGCCATGAGGTCATCGCCGGCGTGCGGCGTCCCGACGCGTACACCGGCAAGGGCAGGGCGGTGAAGGCCGATGTCCTTGATGCGGCGAGCCTCGCCGCTGCGATCGCGGGGGCGGATGCGGTGATCTCGACGTACGGGCCGGCCGACCTCAAGCATCCGGGGACGATCATGTCGGAGGGCGTCGCGAACATCGTGCGCGCGTGCGAGCACACGGGCGTGAAGCGGTTCGTGTTCGAGAGCGGGCTGATGACCAGCGATGGGACTGGGCAGTCGCTCGGCGGCCGGATCGGGCTCGCGATCGTGCGGCGGATCTACAAGCATGCGATGCGTGACAAGCGGCTGGCCGAGGCGGCGATCACGGCGAGCCGGCTCGACTACGTGATCGTGCGGCCGGTCGTGCTCGTCGATGGGCCGGCGAAGGGGACGTACGTCCACGGCATCGATCGGCGCGTCAATCCGATGAAGAAGCTCGCGCACGCCGACGTCGCGGCGTTCCTCGTGCGGTGCGCCGAGGATGCGTCGCTGTGGCGGACCGTGCAGACGATCGGCGAGGCGTAGGTTCTTCGCCGTAGGCGGGGAGCAGGGCGGAGGGATCGATCGTCGGCCTCACCGAGGATGGCGACACGCCGAACTGCTTGCCGAACGCGGCCGCGAAGGCCGACGGCGTCTCGTAGCCGACGCGCGTCGCGACCTCGGTGACGGCGTAGCGGCCGGACTCGAGCAGCTGCATCGCCTCGGCGAGCCGGCGCTGGCGCACATAGACGATCGGCGCCACGCCGTGCGCGCGGCGGAATGCGCGGAGCACCGTCGACTCGCTCGCCGCGCAGGCACGCACGAGGGCGGCCATCGCGAACGGCTCGAACAGGTGCTCCTCGAGCCACGCGCGCGCGCGCACCGCGATCGGATCGCCCTCGTGCACGACGGAGGCGCGCGTCTTCGCGCGGATCTGCTCGATGCCGAGGAAGTAGATTTCCTTTGTGAGCTCTGCCTCGAGAAAGCGGGCCGCCTTCGAGCCGGGCTTCTCGCACACGGCTCGCTCGAAGACGTAGCGATGGATCAGCTCGTCGATCCAGCGCGTGCGCGGCAACACGCGCGGTGCGGCGAGCACCTCGGAGAAGCGGCGCGCCTCGACATGCGGCGCGTACTCGCGCACGGCCGCCGCGCGATCGGCTGCCTCGATCACGATCGTCACGACGACGGCCGCGCCCGCGACCGGCAGCTCGAGCGCGTGCGGCGTGCGCGCGGGCACGATGGCCAGCGAGGCGCGATCGATGCGCTGCGCGTCGAGAACGGCGACCGTCGCTTCGAGTGGCGCGATCAGTGCGGGGCCTGCGATGACGCGTGTGCCCGACGCCGAGGCGTCTCGATCGACACGCAGCTGCATGACGCGTGCGATAGTACGCGCAGCTCATGTCGCGCGCCTCTCACGTCGCCTCGTTCACGGCTGGTGCGATCGTCGGTGCGGCCGCGCTGGCCGCCGCGGTCCCGCGCGATGTCGCGCGCTTCAAGTCCTTCGACGCGTTCGCGCAGGCGCTGTCGCTCGTCGAGCTGAACTACGTCGATACCGTCGACGAGCAGAAGCTGCTCGCCGATGCCGTGCGCGGCATGCTGCACAACCTCGACGTGCACTCGACCTACCTGCCGCCGCAGCGCTACGCGAAGATGCGCCAGGACACCGAGGGCGAGTTCGGCGGCGTCGGCATCGTGCTCGCGCCCGGGTTCCTCGATGACGCGCGCCCGAGCGTTCCGCCGTATCCGATCGTCGACGAGCTCGAGCCCGGATCGCCCGCCGAGGTCGCCGGCCTCCAGCTCGACGATCGCCTCGTGTCGATCGACGGCCAGCCGACCGCGGTCGCCGGCAAGGAGCTCAAGGAGGCGGGCGCGTGGGAGGCGAAGCTGCGCGGCGCGAGTGGCACGCGGGTCACGCTCGCGATCCTGCGCGTCGGCTGGAAGGAGCCGCGCGCGTTCACGCTCGTGCGCACGCAGGTCAAGCAGGCGACCGTGCACGGCCGCGTGCTCGAGCCGCACGTCGGCTACCTCCAGATCCTGCGCTTCACCGAGTCGACCGGCGCCGATGTGCAGGCCGCGCTCGCCGAGCTGAAGAAGCAGGATGCGCTCGGCGCGCTCGTGCTCGACCTGCGCGACGATCCGGGCGGCATCGTCGATCAGGCGATCTTGGTCGCCGATCAGTTCCTCGATGACGGCACGATCGTGACGATCCGCGGGCGCCAGGGCAGCGTCGAGAATCAGGTCGCGCACAAGGGCGGCATCGGCGTCGGCGTGCCGATCATCGCGCTCGTCGATCAAGGCACCGCGAGCGCAGCCGAGATCCTCGCCGCCGCGCTGCACGATCACGGACGCGCGAAGCTCGTCGGACTGCCGACGTACGGCAAGGGAACGGTGCAGACGTTCTACGATCTCGACGACGGCTCCGGCCTCAAGCTCACCACGGCGCGTTATCTCACCCCCAAGGGCAACTCGCTTGAATCCAAGGGGATTATCCCCGACACGCGCGTGGATGCATTTACTCCCGAGGAGATCGTTGCGGGAGGTGGCGCCGGTAGTGGGAGCAGTGCCACAATGAAGGAGACAGACGCCGACGATCCACAACTAGCCGCGGCTGTCCAGCAAGCACGCCTTGCTCTGCATCGGTGAACAAGTAGTCGGCGCAGCGATTGTTTTGGTCAGCCTACGACTGATAAAACTGTAACGCGGGGTCGACATCGCACGATGTTCAAGCTGGTGATCCAGGATGACGAGGGGAAGACTACGGTCGTTCCCTTGATCCGTGACGAGATCACGATCGGTCGCAAGGAAGGCAACACGATCCGGCTGACCGAGCGCAACGTCTCGCGCCGTCATGCCCGCATCGTGCGCAACAACGGCGAGGTCCAGATCGAGGACCTCGGCAGTTACAACGGCATCCGCGTCAACAACGCGCGGATCGCCGAGCGCGTGTCGCTCCGCGTCAGCGATCAGGTCCAGATCGGCGACTACAAGCTCTACCTCAAGGCGGAAGGCGTCGAGCAGGTCGATGACGCCCGCACGATGCCGATCGAGCGCATCGAGGCGCCCGCCACCGAGGTGATGCCCGCCGTCCAGGCGCCGACGCCGACCGCGCCGATGCCGACGGCCGTGCCGGCGACGCCGGCCCCGGTCGCCAACCGCACCGCCGCCGCGACCGCCGACACCGATCCGGGCGGACGCCCGGTCGCGACGGCCGCGCAGGTCGCCGCGCTCACGCAGCCGGCTGGCTACGGCAAGCTCGTCGTCGTCTCGTCGAACTTCGCCGGCAAGGAATTCGATCTGACGCGGCCGCAGATGATCATCGGCCGCACCGACGAGAACGACCACGTCATCAACCACCGGTCGATCAGCCGCAACCACGCCAAGGTCACGCGCGATCCCGAGACCGGTCGCTACACGATCAGCGACCTGCAGTCGTCCAACGGCGTGCGCGTCAATGGCCAGGACTACGGCAAGGTCGAGCTGCGCCGCGGCGACACCGTCGATCTCGGCCACGTCCGGCTGCGCTTCGTCGAGCCGGGTGAAGACTGGGTGTTCTCGCGCGATGCCGTGATCGCCGACGTCCCCGAGGCTGGCGGCAACAAGACCGGCCTGTGGATCGCGCTCGCGCTGCTGGTGCTCGCGGGCGGCGCCGCGGTGTTCTTCCTGTTCAGCCGCGGTGGCGGCGGTGGCGGCGGCGGTCAGAAGACCGACAACGGCTCGGGCAACCTCGCGGTCGCCAGCGACCAGGGCAGCCAGGTCGTCGCCGACAACCCCGGCAGCAACGTCGCGATGGTGCAGCCGATCGATGCCGCGCAGGAGACCGTCACGCCGCCGAACCCCGGCGACGAGGCGGGCCGCGTCAAGGTCGAGTGCCTGCAGGACATCAGCGATAAGAAGTGGACCGACGCGACGAGCTGCGCCGAGCGCCTCGCCACCTACGACAAGGACAAGGCGAAGGAGCTCAAGGCGAAGGCTCGCCAGGAGCTGCAGAACTCGCTCAACGTCGACAAGCTCAACGACGCGGTTCGTGATCAGGACCTCGCCGCCGCGCGCAAGGACCTCAAGGAGATCGACAACGACTCGGTCTACCGCAAGGACGCCGAGAAGAAGGTCGACGACCTCGAGGACAAGATCGTCGAGAACCTGCGTCCGCAGTTCGACGCCGCGAAGAAGAAGAACGACTGCGCCGCGATCAAGACCGCGCTGACGCAGGCCAAGAACAGCTACGGCCCCGCCGTCGCCGAGAAGT
>JAFAOG010000253.1 GCA_019237945.1 Deltaproteobacteria bacterium
AGGGAATCTCATGACGAAAGCGATGCGCACCCCGCGTAGTCCTGTCACCCCGACCATTCGGCCAGGCCCGGAAATGCGGTAAGACGTCCCCGTCATGAGCACGATCGCACCCGTGACGCCGATCGCCCGCGCGAGCGAGCGGTTGTCCCCCGACAAGTGCCTCCAGATCTACGATCTGATGCTGCGCGCGCGCGTCCTCGAGGAGCGCCTGATCACCATGTACAAGCAGGGTGACGGGTACTTCTGGATCGGCGGTCCGGGCGAGGAGGCGTTCAACGTCCCGCTCGGCCTGCTCGTCGACAAGGGGCAGGGCGTCGATCACGACTATCTGCATCTGCACTATCGGTCGAGCGCGACGCTGCTCGCGATGGGGGCCGATCCGGTGGACTCGCTCCGGCAGATGAAGAACACGGCGACCGATCCGTACTCGCGCGGCCGCAACTTCGCGGGCCACTACAGCATGCGGAAGTGGAACGTCGCGCCCGTGAGCTCGCCGATCGAGGTGCAGTACTCGATCGCGATCGGCACGGCGATGGCCCAGCGGAAGGCGAAGGGCATCTCCATCGTGCAGGGCGGCGACGCGGGCACCGCCGAGGGCGACTTCGCCACGGCGCTCGTGTGGAGCTCGCGCAAGGGCTGCGAGCTGCCGCTGTTGATGATCGTCACGAACAACCGGTGGGGCATCTCGACGTCGTACGAGGGCCAGCACGGCTACGAGCAGATCGCGGAGCGCGGGCGCGCGTTCGGGATGCCGGTGACCGTCGTCGACGGCAACGATCCCGAGGCGAGCTACGAGGCGCTCGAGAAGGCGATCGACTACGTGCGGACGGAGAAGAAGCCGTACCTGCTCGAGGCGATGGTGTCGCGGTTGCGCGGTCACTCGAGCGCGAGCGGTGCGAACTTCGTCAAGAACGAGGTCGACTGCCTCGAGGAGTGGGAGAAGAAGCTCGAGGCGCGCGGGCTGATCTCGCGGGCCGAGATGGCCGCCAAGCGCGACCAGATCACGAACGAGCTCGCCGAGGCGTCCAAGCGCGTGCGCAGCGAGCCGCAGCCGGAAGGCAGCAACATCTGGGACTACGTGTTCGCCGACAAGAACATCGTCGCGGGGGAGGAGTAACCCGTGGCGACGATGATCCAGGCGATCCGCATGGCGCTCCACGTCGGCGAGTCGCGGCTTGGCGTGACGGATATCTTTGGCGAGGACGTGGGCGCGCCGCTCGGTGGCGTGTTCACCGGCACGCAGGGCCTCGAGACCGCGTGGAACACGCCGCTCGACGAGCGCGGCATCGTCGGGACGGCGATCGGGCTCGCGCTCGCGGGGCAGAAGCCGGTCGCCGAGATCCAGTTCTGCGACTACGCGTTCAACACGATCGACCTGCTCAAGCTCGCCGGCAACACGTACTGGTCGAGCGGCGGTGACTGGAACGTGCCGATGGTGCTGATGACGCCCGTCGGCGCCGGCATCCGCGGCAGCCTCTACCACTCGCACAGCTTCGACGCGCAGGCGACGCGCATCCCCGGCTGGAAGATCGTGATGCCGTCGACGCCGCGCGATGCGTACGGCCTCTTGCTGTCGGCGATCCAGGATCCGAATCCGGTGATGTTCCTGATGCCGAAGGCGCTGCTGCGCATGAAGGGCGCGCCCGGCGAGATTCCCGGCGAGCCCGAGGACGAGCGCACGCTCAACCAGATGATCGACGCGCCGCTTGGCGATCGCTCGGCGTGGAAGCCGACCTGGCCGTCGCTCGAGGACCTGTTCATCCCGATCGGCAAGGCGCGGATCGCGCGCGAGGGCAGCCGCGTCACCGTGATCACCTACGGTCGCAACGTGCCGATGGCGCTCGCGGCGGCCGAGGAGCTGGCAGGCGAGGGGCAAGGGATCGACGCCGAGATCATCGACCTGCGCTCGCTGCATCCGTACGACTGGGACGCGATCACGGCGAGCGTTCGCAAGACGAACCGCGTGCTGTGCGTCAACGAGGACACCGAGATCACGAATTTCGGCGAGCACCTGATCCGCCGCATCGCGGAGGAGCTGTTCTACGAGCTGTACGCGCCGCCGAAGCTGCTCGCGGGAGCGCACATCCCGGGGATCGGTCTTGCCGATAACCTCGAGCGCGCGAGCGTGCCGCAGAAGGAATCGATCCGGGCCGCGATCGCCGAGCTCGCCGCGCACGAGCCGTAGCTGGGGCGCAACACCGCGAAACCAGGTGGGGCAGTCGTGACCGAAACCGCCTGACGGTTGCCCTGTCGCTTCGTATACTTGCCGGAGCGACGGCGATGCGGACCGCACGACGAGGGCAGCCGGATGCGACTTGGACCGCCGCCCTGGTGGCCGTCGCGATTCACGGATTGTTGATCGGTAGTGCGCACGTTTTCGGGCTGACGCTGACCGGCGAGCGCGGCTTTGGCCATGCGGGTGGCGGGAACGGCGAGGGCGGCATGGCGATGAAGACGGTCGCGGCCGCCGCGGAGCCCGAGCTCAAACCGACGTGTGTCGGCGATGCGTACCTCGCGTTCGGCGGCCGCACGACGATGTGCTTCGCGCCGTGGGAATCCGACAACGACGCTTGCATCTCGACCGCGACGACGACGATGTGGCTCGAGCTGAGCTCGTGCATGGCGCGCGACGAGAAGGCGATCGCGCAGGTCGCGATGCTCGAGCCGAAGCAGGCCGACAAGGTCACGCCGATCGATCCCGAGCCGCTGCTCGAGATGCTCCAGCCGATGAAGCCGCCCGAGCAGCCCAAACCGGTTCCCGAGCCCAAGCCCCAGCAGCAGCCACCGCCGGCGCCGCCGCAGCCGCCCGCGCCGAAGCGGCCGATGCAGGTCGTCGAGACGGCGCGCCCGACGGCGGAGAAGCCGCCCGAGGACACGCGCTTTCTGGCGGAGTACGACACCCACGTCGAGAAGCAGAAGGTCGCGCGCGGCAGCGTGCAGGAGCCGATGGTCGCGAAGTCGCAGCCGGCGGAGCTCAAGCCGACCGAGCAGCCGAAGGAAGCGAGCGTCAAGCAGCAGGAGGACCGGCCGCGCGGCGCGAACCCGAAGGCGCCCGACGTCCCGGGCTCGCTGTCGATGCGGACGCCCGGTGCGCAGGCGCCGGCCGAGGTCGAGCAGGAGCAGAAGACGCGCGGCGCGGTCGGTGGCGCGACGGGACCGCTCGCGCTCGACGGCGTGATGGCCAAGCGCGGCGACGGTGCGATCGAGCAGCAGCATCACGATCGCAGCGAGGTGCCGAAGGGCCAGAACGGCGCCGGCGGCGGCCAGCCCGACGTGCCGAACCTCAAGCCGACGCAGGAGGTGCTCGAGCGCGCGCTCGGCGGCGGCAACGTCGATCACCTCGAGGATGTCGATAACGGCGACGAGACCGCGCTCAATGCCAAGCGCTGGGTCTACGCGAGCTTCTTCAACCGGCTCAAGCGTCAGGTCGCGCAGAACTGGGATCCGCAGACCGTGTGGCGGCGCATCGATCCGACGGGGCAGGTCAACGGGTTCAAGACGCGCGTCACCGAGGTCCGCGTCAGCCTGTCGTCGAAGGGTGACCTCGCGAAGATCGTCGTGACGAACCCGTCGGGAGTCAGCGACCTCGACGACGAGGCCGTGCGCGCGTTCCACGCGGCGGCGCCATTCCCGAACCCGCCGTCGGGGCTGGTGGACAAGGAAAATCTGATCACGTTCGCGTTCTCGTTCTATTTCGAGATCGGCGGCGGCCACACCAGCTGGCGCGTGATTCGCGGGATGTAAGCTCGCGGGATGCGAGTCGCGACGATCGTGCTGCTCGCGGCCGTCGCGTGGCCGCTGGTGCGCGATCCGCTCGACGACGGCTTCCCGCTGTCGACGTACCCGATGTTCGCCGTCGCGCGCCCGACGACGCTGACGATGGACTACGCGCTCGGCGAGACGAGGACCGGCGAGCGGCGCACGCTGACGCCCGGCCTCGTCGGCACCGGCGAGGTGCTCCAGGCATACGCGCTGTTCGACCGCGCCGTGCACGGCCCGCGCGAGCAGCTCCAGGCGCTGTGCACGCAGATCGCGGCGCGGGTCGCCCGCGATGACGATTATCGCGACGTCGCGACGATCCGCATCGTCACCGGCCGTCACGATGCCGTCGACTACCTCGTGCGCCATCAGATCGGGTCCGAGGTCGACCGTCTGCGCTGCCTGGTGCTGCGATGACCGATATGCGCGGGCGGCTCGTCGCGTGTCGCGTGCTGATCGCGGGCTTCGCCGCCGTGTACACGTCGACGCGGCTGCACGAGCTGTGGGCGATCGCGCATCTACCGGCCGCGCAGCTCGAGCAGACCGGCCTCGCGCGGTTCGCGGTGCCGCCGGTCGTCGTGCTCGCGTGCGCGATCGTCGCGATCGCAGCGTGCGGCGTGTTCGCGGCCGGGCGATGGCCTCACGTCACGGGCCCGATCGCCGCGCTCGCGTTCGTCTACGTGTTCTCGGTGCGCAGCGCGTATGGTCAGATCTTTCACACCGAGAACCTCGTCGCGCTGCACCTGTGTGCGCTCGCGATCGCCGCGTTCTACGACGATCCGAAGGGCGCCGTGCGATTGCTCGCGCTGCTGACGGTCGCGACGTACGTGCTCGCGGGCATCGCGAAGCTGCGGCTCGCCGGCACGGCGTGGCTCGACGGCGATCAGCTGCGCAACCAGATCGCGGTCGACAACCTACGCAAGGCGCTGCTCGGCGGAGGCACCGCGCCGCTCGCGACGCCGCTGCTCGATCATCCCGCGCTGCTCGCGCCGCTGTCGATCGCGACGCTCGTCGTCGAGCTCGCCGCCCCGATCGCGCTGCTTGGCGGCCGGTGGGCCGTGGCGTGGGTCACGACGGCGTGGGTGTTCCATGTCGGTGTCTTGCTGATGATGTGGATCGTGTTTCCGTATCCGCTCGCAGGGTTGGCGTTCGTGCCGCTGTTGCCCGTCGAGCGGCTCCGAAAGCGCTTGCCGTGGTAACTACGACTGTAGTAATGCTACGAGGAGCGTAGGAACACGATGACACGTTGTCCTGATCTCACTCCGGCCGAGCTTCGCGTCATGAAGGCGCTGTGGGACGTGGGTCCGGCGTCGGTCGCCGACGTGCGTGCCGAGCTGTCGCGCCGCGGCCACGACGTCGCGTACACGACGGTGATGACGCTCCTCGGCCGGCTCGCCGCGAAGCAGGCCGTGCAGGTCGACAAGTCGCGCGAGCCGTTCGTGTACAAGCCGGCGCATCGCCGCGAGAGCGTGCTGCGCGATCGCCTCCGCGAGTTCGTGCGCGACACGTTTGACGGCAAGGCCGACTCGCTCGTGCTGCGTCTCGTCGAGGATCAGTCGCTGTCGCGCGCCGACCTCGCGAAGATCGAGAAGATGATCGCGGACGCGGAGAAGAAGAAGGCATGAGGAGCGTGATCCTCACGCTCGGCATGATGGCGGCGCAGGGCACCGTGCTCGCCGCGATCGCGCTCGTGCTGTCGCGTCTGGGCCGGCTGCGTCCCGCGTGGCAGGCGCTCGTGTGGCTCGTCGTGCTGATCAAGCTCTCGATCCCGTGGGGCCCGGCGCTGCCGTGGTCGCTGTCGGACATCATCGCGATGCTCACCGAGCACGGCGCACCGCCGCCTTCGCCGCTGCCGCCCGCGCTGCAGGGCCCCGTGCCGGGGATGCAGCCGTCGGGCGTGTGGACGCTGCTCGTGATCGTGTGGGCGGTCGGCGCCGCGTTCGTGATCGTGCGCGCCGTCGTCGCGCAGGCGATCGCGGTCGGTGTCGCGCGCCGCGCCACGCTGCTCGAGACGATCGGCCGCACGCAAGTCCTCATCGGCCCGCCGTCGTCGGGACCGCATGTCGTCGGCGTGTTCCGGCCGCGCATCATCGTGCCACCGTCGCTCGTCGCCGACCCGGCGATGCTGCGCGCCGCGCTGTTCCACGAGCTCGCGCATGTCCAGCGTCGCGACTCTCTCGCGCGCGTGCTCGAGGTGTGGGCCTCGGCCGTGATGTGGTGGAACCCGGTCGCGCGGTTCGTGCTGCGCCGCCTCGATGCCGCTCGCGAAGCTGCCTGCGACGCCTACGCGCTCGATCACGGCATCGAACGCCCCGCGTACGCGCGGCTGCTGCTCCAGATGGCCACGCTGCGCGCACCGCAGCCCGCGCTCGCGGTCCCGCACTCGCTCGATCGCCGCGTCGCGGCCGTGCTCGCGCATCAGAAGCGGCCGCGTCGCATCGGCATCGCGCATGCGATCGTGCTGCTCGCGTTCGCCGTCGTCGCGCTCGGTGGGGCACGCAGCGCCGCCGCGCACGGCCGGCCCGCGTGCATGTACTCGCCGCAGATGGCGCAGGCGCTCTACGTCTCGCATCCCGAGTTCGATCTCGACGGAGACGGCACGCTGTCGCGCGACGAAGCGTGCGGACTGCAGGCCGAGCTTCGCCACCAGAAAGAGGTCCTCGCGTCTCCTCTCGATCCCGAGGCCGAGACGCTGCTGTCCGAGCCGTTGTGTTGCAATTGCGACGAGGGTGGGGCCTACTCCACTCCCGCGACCGCGAGTTGCCAGAACCAGGAGTGAATCAGATGAACAAGCTTGTCCTACTGCTTGCCGCTGTCGGCATGGCG
This sequence comes from Deltaproteobacteria bacterium, assembly GCA_019237945.1. Taxonomy (GTDB): domain Bacteria; phylum Myxococcota_A; class Polyangia; order Haliangiales; family Haliangiaceae; genus JABFXX01. The sequence goes on from JAFAOG010000253.1 coordinate 6,586, forward strand.
TCCGCTGCGTGTCAGAGCGATTCGCGCGGCGTCGAAGATCGTCTCAACGCGCGCCTCGATCGCATCGAGAAGAAGATCGACGACATGGCGAAGAACGGTGGCGCTCGCCCGGGTGCCGCGGCTCAGCCCACGCGCGCGCCGCGTCCCGAGCCCGATCGCGCGAAGACGTACTCGCTGGCGGTCGACGGTGACCCGTTCGACGGCCCGGCCGATGCGAAGGTCACGCTCGTCAAGGCGTACGACTACGCGTGCCCGTACTGCGAGCGCGTTCGCGACACGATGGATCAGCTCCGCCAAAAGTACGGCAACGATCTGCGCGTCGTCTACAAGCAGTTCGTCGTCCACCCGCAGGTCGCCACCGCCGGCGCGCTCGCGTTCTGCGCGGCCGCCAAGCAGGGCAAGGCGCACGAGATGGACGCCGCACTCTGGGACAAGGGCTTCAAGCAGCACCAGTTCGACAAGGACGGCGACAACGGCCAGAAGTGCTGGGAGTCCGATGCCGGCTGCCCGGTCGTCCTCGGCTTCGGCAAGGACATCGGCCTCAACGTCGACAAGCTGAAGGCCGACATGAAGGGCTGCGTCCAGCTGATGCAGAAGGACATGCGCGACCTGCAGGCGCTGGGCGTCGGCGCGACGCCGTCGTTCTTCGTCAACGGCCGGTTCATGTCGGGCGCGATGCCGATCGAGAACTTCCAGCAGCTCATCGACGAGGAGCTCAAGAAGGCGAACGACACGATCGCCAAGGAGCACATCGCGGCGTCGGACTACTACCAGAAGGTGGTCGTCGACCGCGGTCAGAAGACGCTCGACGCGCCCAAGCAGTAGGTCTGCTACAAAGGCGGCGTGAGCACGCCGCCGATTCCCGAGCGTAACTGGGTCAACATCCAGTGGCTCGCGCGGCTCCGCTGGGCGGAGATCGCAGGGCAGGCGGTCACGGTGCTCGTCGGGCAGTTCCTGCTCGGCGGAACGCTGCCGATCGCGTCGCTGCTCGCGGTGATCGGGATCGGGCTCGTCTCGAACCTCTACATCGAGCTCTACTTCTTCGGCGATCGCCGTCGAGGCAAGCCCGAGCCGCGCCCCGTACACGAGTGGCAGATCGCGCTCGTGATGATGGTCGACATCGCGATCCTGACGGGCCTCCTGTATCTGACCGGCGGGCCGCACAACCCGTTCGCGTTCCTGTACCTGGTGCAGATCGCGCTCGCCGCCGTGCTCGTGCGCGCGCGCTGGACGTGGATGCTCGTCGGACTGTCGTTCGTCGGCTTCGGCATCCTGCTCGTCGCGAACCAGCCGGTCGCGATTCCCGAGGACAGCCGCGTGATCGGCGCGTGGGTCGCGCTCGGCGTCGCGTCGGCGTTCGTCGTGCACTTCCTGTTGCGCATCACGGGCGCGCTGGCCGAACGCGAGCGCGAGCTGACCGAGGCGCGCTACCTCGCGGCGCGGCAGGAGCGACTGGCGGCGCTCGCGACGATGGCGGCCGGCGCGGCCCACGAGCTGTCGACGCCGCTCGGCACCGTGGCGCTCGCCGCGAAGGAGCTCGAGCGCGCGCTCGGCAACAACCCCGACCTCGCGAGCGACGCGCGCCTCATTCGCGAGCAGGTCGGCCGGTGCCGCTCGATCCTCGAGCAGATGGCGCAGGGCGCCGGCACGGTCGGCGAGGGCGTGACCTCGTGCACGGTCGGCGATCTGCTCGACGAGACGCTCGTCGGCATTCGCGAGGCACCGCGCGTCGTACGTGAAGTACCGGATGACGTCGCGCACTCGCCGCTGCGCCTGCCGCCGCGCGCGGTCAGCCAGGCGCTGCGCTCGCTCGTGACGAATGCACAGGACGCCTCGCCGGCGACGGCGGCCGTGTTGATCTCGGCGCGGCTCGAGACCGGCCGGCTCGCGCTGACGATCCGCGATCGTGGCGCCGGCATCGCGAGCGAGGTCCTCGGAAAGATCGGCGAGCCGTTCTTCACGACGAAGGCCCCCGGCCGCGGCATGGGCCTCGGGCTGTTTCTGGCCCGCGCCGTGATCGAAGGTGTAGGTGGAAGTCTGCAGATCGACACGGGTCAGGGCGGCACGACAGTTCATGTCATGGTACCGACCGATGTCAGGGCGCAACCAAGAGCACCTGTGATGGAATCCAAGTCAGCATGACGCCCGAGCAGAAGACTTCGATCCTGATCGTCGATGACGACGAGGTCTATCGGACCCGGCTCGCGCGCGCGTTTGTCGATCGCGGCTACGACGTGCGCACCGCTCACGATTACGACAGCGCGGTCGCGGTCGCGCAGGCGGACTCGCCCGAGCTCGCCGTCGTCGACCTCAAGATGCCGGGCAAGAGCGGCCTCGAGCTGGTGCAGGCGCTGCGCGAGATCGATCCGTCGACGAAGACCGTCGTGCTCACCGGCTACGGCAGCATCGCGACCGCGATCGATGCGGTGCGGCTCGGCGCGACGTACTACCTGAGCAAGCCCGCCGATGCCGACGACATCGTCGCCGCGTTCGCGCGCGCCGAGGCCCCGCCGCTGGAGCCGTCGGCCGATCACGACTACAAGGCACCGTCGCTGGCGCGTGCGGAGTGGGAGCACATCAACCGCGTGCTCTCCGACGCCGGCGGCAACATCAGTGAGGCCGCCCGGAGGCTCGGCATCCATCGCCGCAGCCTCCAGCGAAAGCTGCAAAAATATCCGCCGAACAAATGATCCTCGAGAAGTGGCGCAGTTGCAGTGACGGCGATCGGCGGGCATTCGCCGATGGCATCGCGAAGAAGCTCGGCGGCGAGGTCGTCGAGCTCGTCGGCGAGGACCAGCTCGCGGTGATCGCGCATCCCGACGGCCCCGAGCTCGTGCTGATTCCCGGCGGCACGTTCGAGCGCGGCGTGCGCGAGGCCGAGGTCGCGATGATGCGCGCGCGTGAGTGGAACGAGCCGGAAGAGGCAATGACCTGGCTCGACGAGATCGCGAAGGCCGGCACGGAGACCGTCACGGTGGCGCCGTTTCTGCTCGCGCGGGCCCCGCTGCTGGCGCGCGATGTCGACGGCGGCTGGGTCGTCGGCGACGAGGAGAGCGACGAGAGCGCCGTGCGCCTCGATCAGGATACCGCGAGCGTGATGCTGCGCGACTCGCCGTTCCGCGTGCCGTCGTCGATCGAGTGGGAGTGGGTCGCGCGCGAGGGCGGCCTCTTGCCGTTCGTCGACGGCGCGGATCCCGAGGACGCGGAGGCGGCGTGCGAGGACGTCTACGACTCGCCGTACGACGCCGACCTCGCGAACGGCTGGGGAATCTGGGGATTGCCGTGGGGCGACTGGGTCGGGGAGGGCAAGCAGCCGCGGGCAGGGCGAGGCGGCGCCGCGATGTCGTATCCGTGGCAGGCCGACGAGCTGATCCTGCAGCTCGCCGGATTGCCCGACGACGCGTGCAGCAACGCCGAGCACTGCCTGCGCTTCGCGCTGGACCTTCCGAGCTGATGGAACGCCGGCTGCCCGTCACGCCGGTGCGCATGCCGGCAGTTCCCGAGCCGCCCGACTACGCGTGGATCGTGATCGCGCATGTCGTCGGCGCGACGCTGATCGGGCTCGCCGATAGCGCGCGGCTGAAGTCCGGTGGGATCACGGCGGCGGTCGTTCCGATGTTCGCGGTGACCGGCCTCGCGATCGGGCTCGTTGTCGCCGGCTGCGAGCGGCTCGCCGAGGGGCGCTCGCGGTGGATGTGGGCCCCGCTCGTCGCACTGCCGACGCTCGCGGTGACGATTCCGGTCTGCGCGACGCTGTTCGACGGCGCCTACGCGCAGACGCTGCCGCTCGCGAAGCAGGCGCCGTACCTGCTGCCGCCGGTGCTGTGGCTGCTCGCGGCCGCGGCGCTCGCGATCGGCCGGCACGTGATGAAGACGGGCGATCTGTACAGCCGATCGATCGGCATCCTCGTCGTCGGCGGCGTGCTCGGCGGAACGATCTGGGCCGAGCGGCACGTGCTCGGCACGGGCTATCGCACGGCGCACATCGGCGCGACCGTGATGGTCATCGCGCTCGCCGGGCTCGCCGTGCGGATCCTCTGGCGCGGCCGCCTGCACTACACGCTCGCGTGTGCGGTCGGCGGGCTCGCGGTCGGCATCGCGATCGCGGCCGCGTTCGGCGGCCTGACGAACGACCAGGACCGCGCGCGCCTCGCGACGTTCGGCGACCAGAGCAAGTGGCTCGTCACCTTGTGGCGCGGCATCGTCGACTTCGATCGCGACGGCAGCTCGCCGATCCTCGGCGGCGGTGACTGCGACGACCGCGATGCGACGCGCCACCCCGGCGCGCTCGACACGCCCGGCGACGGCATCGATCAGGACTGCGATGGCGCCGATGCCGTGCCGGTCGTCATCAAGAAGCCGGCGCCCGTCGCGCCCGCGGCCTCCGCGCCGACGCGCTCGCTGCACGCCGAGCACATGAACGTCCTGTTGATCACCGTCGACGCGCTGCGCTTCGATCTGCTCGCGCCCGATGCGCCCGATCGCGCGGACTTCCCGAACCTGACGAAGCTGCTCGCCGACAGCGCGTGGTTCACGCATGCGATCGCGCCGGCGTCGGGCACCGACGTGTCGCTCTCGACGCTGCTCACCGGGCGCATGGATCCGTTCCAGCCCGTCGCGACGACGCTGCTCGAGGCGGTGCGCGCCCAGGGCCGCCGCGTCTACGCCGCCGTGCCGGGCGAGGTCACGCGCTACGTCGGCGATACGCTGCTCAACCGCGGTGTCGATCACTTCGTCACCGTGCAGACCGACTGGAACGTCGCCGACGTCGGCGATCACGTCAGCGCGCCCGCGACGTCGATCGAGCTGTCGCGCTCGCTCAAGGATGCGGCGGGGCGCCCGTGGATGGTGTGGCTGCACTTCTTCGACGTCCACGAGCACCACCAGATCGACGTTCCGAAATATCTGATGACCGAGACGCACGACGGCGCCTCCGTCACGAGCCACAAGTACCGTGCGCTACTCCGCGCGATCGACGACGAGGTCGGCAAGCTGCTCGCGCAGGTCGATCTGCAGAACACGATCGTGATCTTCGCGAGCGATCACGGCGAGGCACTTGGCGAGGATCCGCGCCTGCTCGACACGCACGGCCAGGTCACCTACGCGCCGCTCGTGCGTGTGCCGTTCGCGATCCGCGTCCCGGGCGTCGCCGGTGCGATCCACACCGATACCGTGTCGCTCGTCGACATCGCGCCGACGCTGCTCGACCTGCTAGGCGCCCCGCAGGCGATGCAGACCGACGGCGTCGACCTCGTGCCCGCGCTGCTGGGCGAGCCGCTGCCGGCGGGCCGCGCGATCGTGATCCACGAGGAGCTGCAGTGGTCGGTCGTCGAGTGGCCGTATCAGCTGATCCTGCGGCCGGCCGACAACGTCGTCGAGCTGTACGACCTCGACCAGGATCCCGCCGAGCATCACGACCTGTCGGCCGTGCATCCGGAGATCGTCAGCCGGTTGCGGGGTCGCTACGCGGAGGCTCCGGTCGTGAAGGTCGACCGAACGCCGAGCGGGCGTACGTTCCGAGAACAGCAAGCGCAACCGCCGTCATCCCGTGCGCCGCAAGCAGGATCAGCGGCGACGTCCACGCCGTGAATCGCGGCACGACCGGCGCCTCGTACGCGCCGAACAGCGGCATCCACGCGCGCGTCACCGTGAACGCCGCGCACATCGCCGCGATCGGCAGCGCGAGCTGGCTCGCGAGCACGCGCCACAGCCCGACGCGCGACAACCCGGCGTAGGCCGTCGCTCCGGCGAGCACGAGCGCCGGCAGCCACGTCACGTACATCGCGCGGCCGGCGGGCGAGTACACCATCGGCGTCGACAAGGTCGGAAACCCACGCACGATCACGAGCGACGCGCACGCGAGCACGAACCACCACGGCGCGAGCCACCACCGGCGCACGCCGAACCCCGTGACGACGCCGCCGAGGACGAGCACGAACAGCGCCGCGACGCCCGGGCCGAGCGCGGTCGCGGGCACCGCCTGATCCGCCGACAGCGGGGCCGCGATCGCCGCGCCGAGCGGCCGGGCGAGCGAGCGAGCATCGAGCATCACGCCGAGCGAGTCCGCGAGCGCGCGCGCCATATCGACGACGTGCACGGGGCCTCCGCCGCCCGGGGCGACGCCGGGCCCGAAGATGCAGTGCTCGACCTGGCGCACGTCGCGCTCCTCGCCACCGTGACCGCCGGGACCGCGGTGGCCATGATCGCTGAGCAAGAACCACCGCGCGTCGGGCGCGGCATCGACGAGCGTCGCGAGGATCGCATCGGCCTCGCCCGCGCTCTGGCGATACTCCGCGGAGTCGTGGCCATGGCGATGCCCGGCCGTATCGACGCGCAGCACGTGAACGAACACGAGGCGCGCATCGCTCGCGACCGCGTCGTGCGCGTGCTGCTGCCACACGGCGGCCCACTCCTTCGACTCGTCGCCTTCCGCCGTCGCAAAGCCGAGCGAGCGCGCGATGTACGCGTGGTTCTCGGCGACGACGTGCGAGCCAGGTACGTGCGACGGGACGCCGACGAGCGGCGGCTGCAGCGGCCGGTCGCTGCGAAACACGATGCCGGTCTGTTGCTGCGTCAGCCCGCTCCACAGCGCCGCCTCGACGGGCAGCGAGATCGTCGGGAACCCCACGTCGACGGTCAGCGTCACGCCGCGCTTGCACAGCGCCGACCACGTGGGCAGCGTCCTCGCGGAGTCGGCCGACAGCCCGTCGATCAGGATCGCGCGCACGCGCGGCGCCGGCGCCAGGCCGGCCCCCGTCCCGGCCGGCAGCGACGGCGGCGGCGACGGCTCGGCATCCCACGTCGTCACGTCCTCGATGAACACGTGACGCACGTGCGGCAACGCCCACGCACCCGCGAGCAGGACGACCGCGACGGCGAGGCTAGTCGGTGAGCGCATCGCCCGGCGCGTCCACCGGCGCATCGATCGCCGCGTCGGGTTGTGGCGGCAGCGCGCCGAGGGGTTGCTTCCACGGCTCGTCGCCGAGCAGCTCGACGGGCAACAGGCGCAGCAGCGACGGCAGCACGATGCCGTCGGTCACGAGCGGCATGTGCCAGAACTGCGCGCGGATGTAGACCGAGCGCGAGGTTCGCGCCTCGGGCGGCCACGTGTCGTACGTCGGCGGCACGCGATCGATCACCAACGTCTCGGGGATGTCGCGCACGAACTGCTCGTTCCATTGCAGCGTGTCCTCGCCGACCGTGATCAGATGATGGCGCGGCGACGCGCGGTACCACGCCTCGATCATCTCCTCGTTCGCGTACATCGCGTCGATCATCACGAAGTACTCGATCAGCGGTTCGTCGAGCCAGCTGTCGATCGTTCGAAACGCGCCCGAGTGCCCGACGACCGCCGTCAGCGCCATGCCGCGCGACACGCCCGTCTCGGTCTCGACGATTCGCAGCAGCTCGCTGAGGTTCGGATAGTTGATCGGCGTCTTCTGCGCCATCGGCGCCTCGGGCACGATGAACATCGCGTTGAGCGCGCTCATCGCAAATTGCTCCGCGAGGTGGTGCCCGATGAACGCCGAGTCGGCGTCGTCGAAGTAGCCGTGGATGTACACGATCGTCGCGCCGGTATCTGCGTGATAGCCGGGCGGGATCCACACGTGGATCGCGCCGCGCGGGCCGTCGATCCGCACGTGGCGGCCGGCCTGCGCGGCGATCGTCAGCGGGTGGGCATCGGCCGGCACCGGGGCCGGCTTCGGCGCGTCGCCGGCGATCGACCACACGGCCAGGCACGCGAGCACGCCCAGACCGGCGACGAGCGCGACGCGCACGCGTTTCACAACGCCGATGATAGCGCGGCTATTTCTTCGGCGCTGCGCTGCCCGCGGCCGAACCCGCGGCGGCCGAGCCGGCGCCCGCGCCACCGGGCATCTGCATCAGGCCCAGCTGCATCGCCATCGCCATGCCATTGCGGAAGCGCCACAGGTTCGTGACCTTGCCGTCCTTGAGCTTGCTGATCTCGGCGTAGTGCATGGTCACCTTCTTGCCGGTCTTCTTGATGGGGCCCATGTCGCCGGTGTTCGTACCTTCGAACGTGCCGAGCTCGACGACATAGTCGCCAGCCGCGAACCGGTTGTCGGCCGTGACCTTGGCGTCGGGGAACGCGGCCATGAACTTCTTGAGGCCGGCTTCCGCCTCCTTCTTGCCCGTGTGGTCCGCGGCGTCGGCTTGATCGCTCTCGACGAAGTCGTCGCTCATCAGCGGCAGCATCGCGTCGGGCTTGTGCGTGTTGAACGCGTCGTCGAGGTTCTTCACGACCTCGAGGTTCTTCTTCTCCTTGTCGTCATCCGCGGCGACGACGACGATCGGCGCGCCGTCCCAGCCCTTCTCGATCGCGGGACGCGCGGCCGGTGCCTTCGGCGGAAGCGCGCCGATCTGACCCATGAACGTCGTCGGATCCTCGTACGCCCACTCCTCGATCGCCTTGTTCGTGTCGTCGATCAGCAGGCGGTGGAAGAACAGAGTGCCGACCTTCTTGTTGCTCGCCGGCATCTCCGGCATGCCCGGCATCGCGAGCGGGCCGGAGTTCGTCCCCTGCGAGAGGTTCACGGCGAGGATGTTGCGGCCGTTGATCAGCACGAGCTGCGGCGAGTTCTTGAAGTCGGGGAACGCCTTCTTCATGCTCGCGAACATTCCGGCGAGCGCGTCGAAGCCGCTGTAGTCGCCCTCGTCCATCTCGTGCGCCTTGTACTCCGGCGCGACGCAGTCCTTCTTGAACGCCTCGATGTCGGACATGATCGCGTTGCTGCACTTCATGTACTTGTCGGCGAGATCCTTGCCGACGAGCGGCTTCTCGGCGACCGCGACGGCGCTGCCGCCCGCGGAGCCGGTGCCAGCCGGTGTCGGCTCGACCGGAGCGGGCGGCTCCTTGTTCTCCTGCGGCTTCTTCTTGGAACAACCCACCACGCTCAGAGCGAGCGTCACACCAATGGCAATCTTCTTCATGCCGCGGACTGTACCCCAGGGTTCGCCCGATCTGACCTGGTCTCGGCGCGGCATAACGCGCGATCGCTTCGTCGCCGCCGGCTCGCGTTGCGCCCAGCAGCGCTTCGAGACGGCTCCTCGCGCTCGCGCGTTCTGCTCGCCGATCCTCAGGTCATCTCGAGCGAACCCTGGGGTATCAGCCGACGCCGCCGCGCAAGACCTTGAGGGACGATCTCACTCGCGTACGTTCCGCCGGCACGAGCGCCGCGCGCAGTAGCGCCGATCCCGGGCAGCGGTCGAGCCCCGCCTTGCACGCGGCGACGGCCGCTTCGTGCAGGCCGAGCGCGTCGAGCAGGATCACCTTCTCGTAGACGAGGTCCTCGAGGAGCCAGTGGTCGGCATCGTCGAGCACGGCGAGCGCGGCTTCGATCGAATTGAGTGCTTCGCGCGTCTTGCCGAGATCGCCGAGCACGGCGCCGCGCCAGTACAGGCACTCGAGGCGGTAGGGCGCACGGCGCAGCGCCATCTCGACCGCCGCCAGTGCGCCCGGATCGTCGCCCATCGCGGACGTGATCTGGCACTTGAGCAGCCACGCATCGACCGACTCGGGCGCGAGCTGCAGCGCCTGGTTCACGGCGTTCTGCGCGTCGCCGAGCATCGTGTCGTCGCCATTTCCGAGCAGCTCGCGCGCCTGGTCGAGCAGTCGCTCCAGCTCGGTCACGAAGCCCATACAAGGCCACACTAACACGGCGATCGGGTCGTTCAAGAAAAGCCTGGTCTACGGAACCAGCTTTTCGAAGCTTCCCTGAGGCAGGCCGAGGGCATCGGCGAACCGGCGGAGCCGCGCGACCTCACCGTCGGAGATGTGGCCCTTTGTCAGCGCGATCGAGACCGCGTCTGTGACCAACGCCTCGGCGACGTCGACGGGGTCGATCGGGGTCGAGCGAAACGGCCCGCCCGCGGTGGCGTTGCGGAACGTCTGCGCGAGCTCGTCGACGGTCAGCGTCGGCTCGAACAGGAGATCGGCGAGCGACGGCGGCTCCTCGCAGCGCGCGGCGATGCATGCGGCGAGCTGCTCGCCCTCCTCGGGGCTGATCTCGCTGTCGGCGCGTGCGATCGCGAGCAGCGCGCGGGCGTAGGTCGTCCCGAGGTCGCTGTCGAACAGCCGCGCGAGCATCGCTAGCCGAGGAACGCGGAGAACAGTGGCGAGCGTCGCTTTGCGAGCAGGCCGTCGACCATCGTCTGGATCTGCGACCGGATCTGGTCGGCGAGCTTGTTGACGAGCAGGCGATCGTCGGCGGCGCCGGTGCCCGCGCTCGACAGATCGATCGGCTCGCCGAACTCGATGAACCACTTCGACGGCAGCGGCAGCAGGCCGGCCGGGCCGATCCACGGGAACGTCGGCGTGACCGGGATCCACGGGATGCCGATGTTCTTCGCGAACCACGTCACCTTGCCGAGCATCGGCGCGGCTTCCTCGGCGCCGACGACAGCGACCGGGATGATCGGCGCGCGCGTGCGCAGCGCGAGCTTGACGAAGCCGCCGCGACCGAACCGCTGCAGCCGGTAGCGGTCCTTCCACAGCTTGCCCATGCCCTTCTCGCCCTCGGGGAACACCGCGACGAGCTCGTCCTTCTCGAGCAGGCGCTCGGCGTTCGCCGGATCGGCGCGCACGCCGCCGATGCGGTTCATCACCGGCCCGAGGAAGGGCAGGTGGAACACGGTGTCCTCGACGAGCGGGCGCACGTCGCGACGCGACGGATGATCGCGACGCACGGCGTGCATCACCATCGCGGAGTCGTACGGCAGCGTGCCGGCGTGGTTCGCGACGAGCAGCGCGCGGCCCCTCGCCGGGATGTTGTCGATGCCGAACGCCTGGACGCGGAACCACTTCGAGTACAAGAACTCGAACAGCCACTCCCAGCGCGCGGTCGCCCGCGGATCGCGGCCGAAATCGTCGACGACATCGCTGCGCCCCCACATCGCGAGCGAGCGCCAGCGCCGCCACACGCCCTCGAGCGGCAGCCGCTTGTGGAGATCGAAGTACACCGGCGTGCGCGACTGCTCGACGCGCCGCTCGAGCTCGCGGAGCTCCGCCTCGGGATTGCGCGGCGACGGCTCGGGCTGCGGCGGCGGCTCCTCGAGAAACGCGAGGTCGCGGTTCGGCCACGGCGACGCATCGGGCACGCGTGGATCGGCGTCGCCGTACCAGTCTTCTTCGCCGTCCCCGATGACGGGGTCTTCGTCGTCGGTCATTAGGTCTATCCCATCGCCCTTGCCACGTCGGTGGCTCCGTCTTCGGGCGCGATGCCGAGGAAGTCGAGGATCGTGCGCTTGATGCTCAGCCGCGGTGCATAGCCGAGCTCGCGACGAGCCCTAGCACCATCGGCGACGCACAGGTACAGCAAGAAATCGAGGAAGCTCGGCGGCGAGCCAACGAGCTGCGTCGCCCACAGCACCTTCGTCAGCTGGCGCCACGCGATCTGCGGCGCGGGCAGCGGCACGCGGCCGAGCAGCGCGAGCACTGTCGTGTACGGCAGCACGCCCTTGCCGATGATGTTGAACGCGCCGGTCGCGTGCGAGTCGACCGCCTTCTGCAGCGCCCACGCCGCATCCTGCTCGTGGACGAACTGCATCAGCGGATCGTGGCCCATCATCACGGGCGCGACGGGCCGCGAGAAGAACCGCGTGTACATGTTCGAGACCGTCGGCCCCAAGATCGGCGCGAACCGCAGCACGCACGTCTCGACGTCGGGATGCTCCTTCGCAAACCGCTGGACCTGGCGCTCGGCGCGGACCTTGTCGTTGACGAAGCGCGAGTCGCGATGGCCGCGCAGCTCGGCATCCTCGGTCAGAAAGTTCGGATTCTTGGGATGCGCGCCGTACACCAGCGTCGTCGACACCATCACCAGCCGCTTCGGCTGCACGCCGCTGCACGCGTTGAGCACGTGCATCGTGCCGACATCCTCGAGCTCGTGCGCCCACTCGGCCGCGTGCGTCGGGTGCGAGAGAAACGCGCCGTGCACGAACGTGTCGACCTGCGTCTTCGCGAGCAGCGTCGCGAGCTCGCCATCGACGGTCGGCTGCGTCAGATCGAGCTTGATGAAGTCAACCTTGCCGCCGACCTCGGCAGGCGGCCGGATGTCGAGCGCGTACACGCGGGAGTAGCGCGGGTCTTCCTCGAGGCGCCGCAGCAGCTCGCCGCCGAGATACGTGCACGCCCCGGTCACCGCGACGACGCGGCCCTGGCTGGGGGTGCTGCTCGGCATGGCCGTACCTATAGCATCAGACCGGGGTGGTACGACCAGGGGGTGGAGAGCGTGATCGCCGTCCTGCCCGATGCCGTCGTCGACCAGATCGCGGCCGGCGAGGTCATCGAGCGGCCCGCCAGCGTGGTCAAGGAGCTGGTCGACAACGCGATCGACGCCGGCGCCCGCACGATCACGGTCGAGGTCTCGGCGGGCGGCCGCACGATCCGCGTGCTGGACGACGGCTGCGGCATGTCGGCGCGTGATGCCGTCCTGGCGTTCGAGCGCCACGCGACCAGCAAGCTGCGCGCGGTCGACGAGCTGTGGGGCCTGCCGACGATGGGCTTCCGCGGCGAGGCGCTGCCATCGATCGCCAGCGTCGCGCGCGTCGTCCTCGTCACGCGCCGCAGCGAGGATCTCGCCGCGACGCGCGTCCAGATCGAGGGCAGCAAGCTGCTCGCGGTCACCGAGGTCGGCGCGCCGGTCGGCACGTGCGTCGAGGTCGCCGATCTCCTCTACAACGTCCCCGCGCGGCTCAAGTTCCTCAAGGGCGAGGCGACCGAGGCGTCCCACGTCACCGAGCTGGTCGCGCGCATCGCGATGGCGCACCCGTCCTTGCACGTACGGTTGCGCCACAACGGTCGCACCGCGCTGGACCTCGCGCCGGATCGCGATGCGCTCGGCCGCGCCCAGGCCCTGCTCGGCGCCCGCGTCGCCGCGCGCCTGGTCTCCGCGGCGGGCGAGGAGGCGGGCGTGCGCGTCCGCGCGTTCCTCGGCGCGCCCGAGCTCGCACAGACCACCGCGCGAGGCGTGCAGCTGTTCGTCGGCAAGCGCCCGGTCCGCGACCGCGGCGTGCTCCACGCGATCGCGATGGGCTACGGCGAGCTCGTCCCGCGCGGCCGGTACCCGGTCGCGATCGTGACGATCGATGCGCCGCCGGGCGCGGTCGACATCAACGTCCACCCGCAGAAGCACGAGGTCCGGTTCGCCGACCCGGGCGCCGTCTGCGCGGCCGTCCGTCACGTCGTGCAGCAAGGCGTCGCCGCCGCCCCATGGCGCGACGAGGTCGCCGGCCCGGTGATGATGTCGGCGATCGCATCGGTCGCCCCACCACGCCTGCCGCTCGATGCACCGGCCCAGCTCTCGGTCACCTACGCCGCGCAGCTGCGCGACGCCCAGCGCATCCGCGATACCGCGCAAGCCCGCCTCGACTTCGCAGCGCCGGCGCGCGAGTGGGTGCGCGACATCAAGCAGCAGATCCGCGACGCCGCACCCGACGAACGCCTGGCCGAGGGCAGCTCGCCGGTCGCCGCCCCGAACGCCGCCGCAGCCGCGCACGGCGCGCACGACACGCCCGCGGGCGCGTGGGCGAGCCAGCCGACCTCCCAGCCCGGCTTCTTCGCGCGCCTGCGCTACCTCGGCCAGCTCGACCTGACGTACCTCGTGTGCGAGGCGGACGGCGAGCTCGTGCTGCTCGACCAGCACGTCGCGCACGAACGCGTCGAGCTCGCACGCCTGCGCGCGCTCAGCGATCACGCGGTCGCCACCCAGCGCCTGCTGTTCCCGACGACGATCGAGCTGCCCGCGCCGCTGGTCGAGCGGGCCGCGGCGCTCGCCGATGCCCTCGCACGCGTCGGCTACGAGGTCGACGCATTCGGCGCGACGTCGCTCGCGATCAAGGCAGTGCCAGGCACGCTGCGCCACGGCGACCCGGCCACCCTGCTGCGCGCGCTCCTCGCGCACGACGCCGGCGAGGGCGAGCCAGATGGTCACGAGCTCGTTGATCGCGCGCTGGCGGAGATCGCATGTCACTCGGTCGTGCGGGCGGGCGACCCGCTGACGGCCGCCGACGTCGAGGCGCTGTTGCGCGCGCTCGATGGCGTCGACGCGGACGTCCCGAATCCTCACGGCCGGCCGGTACTGCTGCGCTTGCCGCTCGCCGAGATCGCACGCCGCTTTGGCCGCTGATCGGCGCGTGCTCAGACCCAGAGCGGCGGTCTGGGCGACGGCGTGCTCGCTCCGGCTTCTGTTCCTTCGCGGCTTCGCGAACTTCGCGTTAATCTGCCTGTGGTTCCGGTGTCGCAGAAACTCGTCGTCATCGTCGGACCGACCGGTGCAGGCAAGACGCGCTTGTCGCTGGAGCTGGCAGAGCGCGTCGGTGGCGAGGTCGTCAGCGCCGACAGCCAGCAGGTGTACATCGGCATGGACATCGGTACCGGGAAGGTCGGCGCCGCCGAGCGGGCGCGCGTGCCGCATCACGTGCTCGATGTCGTGAGGCCCGATGAAGAGATGACCGCAGCGCGGTTCATCGAGCTCGCCGATGCGGCGATCCGCGACGTGTGGGCGCGCGGCAAGCACGCGATCGTGTGCGGCGGGACGGGGTTGTACGTGCGGGCGTTGCTGCTGGGGTTGTTCGAGGGGCCGCCCGCGTCGCCCGAGCTGCGCGCGGAGCTGGTGAAGCAGGAGCTGGGCGCGCTGTATGACGAGCTGGCGCGCGTCGATCCGGCGATCGCGGCGAAGATCGACCGCCATGACCAGAAGCGGATCGTCCGCGCGCTCGAGGTGTTCCGGCTGACCGGTGAGCCGATGAGCGCGCACCAGGCGCGGCATGATCACCGCACGTTGCCGAAGCGCTACGAGGCGCGGCTCGTCGGGCTGGCTCCGGAGCGCGACGCGCTGTACGCGGCGATCGATGCGCGCGTCGATCAGATGATCGCGGATGGGCTCGAGCGCGAGGTCGCGGCGCTTCGCGAGGCGGGGTACCAGCCGCCGCTGCGATCGCAGCAGGCGATCGGCTATGCCGAGCTGCACGAGGTCGCGGACGGGACGGTGGAGCGGGCGCGGGCGATCGAGCTGATCAAAAGGAATTCGCGTCATTACGCACGGCGTCAACTGAGCTGGTACCGGCCCGACCCTTCGATCTCCTGGCACGCGGGGCCTGCTGCCGTTGACCAGGACGAGCTAGGGCGGTACCTAGCAGGGCGCTAGTGTCGACGACCGAGCCACCTCCGCTCTCCGATCGCATGATCCTGGAGTTCGAGCGTCCGATCATCGACCTCGAGAAGAAGATCAGCGAGCTGCGGGGGCTGTCGACCGAGAGCGTCGACTTCACCGCCGAGATTCGCAAGCTCGAGCAGAAGGCGCGCAAGCTCCAGAAGGAAGTCTTTGCCGACCTGACCGCGCAGCAGAAGGTGCAGCTCGCGCGGCATCCGGGGCGCCCGTACATGATGGATTACGTCGGGCTCTTGATGGACGACTTCATCGAGCTGCACGGCGACCGCAGCTTCTCGGATGATCCGGCGATCATCGGCGGGCTCGCGACGTTCGACGAGTGGGAAGTCCTCGTGCTCGGCCACCAGAAGGGCCGCAACACGAAGGACAACATGCACCGCAACTTCGGCATGGCGCGGCCCGAGGGCTACCGCAAGGCGACGCGTCTGATGCGGCTCGCATCGCGCTATCGCCGGCCGATCATCTGCTTCATCGACACGCCCGGCGCGTATCCGGGGCTCGGCGCCGAGGAGCGCGGCCAGGCCGAGGCGATCGCGAAGGCGCTGCAGGTCATGGCGTCGCTCGACTGCCCGATGATCAGCGTCGTGATCGGCGAGGGCGGCAGCGGTGGCGCGCTCGCGCTCGGCGTCACCGATCGCATCCTGATGTTCGAGTACTCGATCTACTCGGTGATCTCGCCCGAGGGCTGCGCGTCGATCCTGTGGCGCGATCCGGCGAAGGTCGGCGAGGCCGCGATGCAGCTCAAGCTCACCGCGCCCGACCTGGTCGAGCTCGGCATCTGCGACGAGATCATCCCCGAGGCGCCCGGCGGCGCGCATCGCAACGCGGCCGCGACGGCAGCGAAGCTGCGTGGTGCGCTCAAGAAGCACCTCAAGGAGCTGATCGAGCTGCCGGTGCCCGAGCTGATCGAGCAGCGCTACCAGAAGTTCCGCAAGATGGGCGCGTTCGTCGAGACGACGTCGTCGTAGCCATGTACTACGAGCTCGCGCTGATCTCGGTCGCGATCGCGGGTGGGTACTGGGGATGGTTCTTCGTGCGGCGCGACTCGCTGCAGCTCTACGGCGGAATGCTCCTCGCCGCGGCGCTGCTCAGCGTGCTCGGGCTGCTCGGGCGCCGGGAAGACATCGAGTCGCTCGGCATCCCGGGCGCGATCGGCGTCGGGGCGGGGACGTGCCTGCTCGTCGTCGGGCCGTTCGTGCGCGGGATGGCGCGGCGCGCGGCGGCGGCGGAGCGGTTCGGGATCGCGGATCGCCTGCTGCGGATCGCCGATGTGCTCGCGCCCGGCTCGGGCGTCTCCGACGAGCGCGCGCTGCTCGGCGCGATGAAGGAGATCAACGGCGGCAACATCGACGCGACCGTCGAGGCGCTGCAGCACGCGAGGTCGCGCGCGCCCCACGAGGCGAAGCTCGCGATCGACGAGCGCATCGCGATGCTCTATCTCGCTGCGTATCGCTGGGAAGATGCGATCGCGCACGCGGAGGCGCACCTGTTCGGCGCGATGGCACCGCACGAAGCAGGCCCGCACGTCGCGCTGCGCCGCGCGCTCGGCGTCGCACCGCCGGTCTGGGTCGAGCTGCTCGGCGCGTACGGCTATCAGGGCAACCTCGATCAGGCCGCGCGGATGCTCGCGCGCCTCGAGGAAGTCTGCGAGGGCCGCGAGGACGCCGGGCTGTGGCTGCATCGCGGCCGCATGATGTTCCTCGCGCTCGCCGGTCAGCCCGATGCGGTGCGCCCGCTCGTCGAGCCGCGCCGCTCGCGGCACATGACGTCCGCCGCGCGCACGTACTGGGTCGCGGTCGCGCACGAGCGTCACGGCGATGCGGCGGTCGCGGAGGCGCAGTACACGAAGGCGCGCAAGGGCTCGCGCGGTCGGCCTCGCGTGCTGATCGATCAGGCACTCGCGCGGCTGCGTGCGCACGCGAGCCCGCCGGCGCTCGGCGACGATGCCCAGCAGGTGATGGCGCGCGTCGCGGCCGCGCCGGTGCCCGAGGTCGCGGAGCGCGTGCGGTCCCGCGGGCCACGCGCGACGAGGATCCTCGCCGCGTCGCTCGTCGTGCCGGCGATCGCGATCGCCGTGTTGATCGGCTCGTCGTCGGATGTCGGCGTGCTCTTGCGCGCGGGCGCGCTCGTGCGCGGGCTCGCCGCCGCAGAGCCGTGGCGCCTCGTCAGCTGCATCTTCGTGCACGTCGGCGGCGTGCACCTGCTCGTCAACGTGATGGGACTGTGGTTCCTCGGGCGGCTCGCCGAGGACTTCTTCGGCCCGTGGCGGCTCGTCGCGATCTTCGCGGTCGCGGGGCTCGCGGGCTCGGCGGCGAGCTACTTCGCATCGCCGGCCGGCATCTCGGCGGGGGCGTCGGGTGCGATCTTCGGCGTGCTCGGCGCGCTGTTCGTCGAGCTGACGCTGCAGCGCCGCCGGCATCGCGCCGCGTGGTCGCGCGGGATCTGGGGCAGCCTCGCGCTCGTCACGGTCGCGCAGATCGCGATCGGCTTCTTCTATCCGGTCACCGACCAGTGGGCGCACGGGGGCGGCTTGCTCGCCGGTGCGATCCTCGGCGTCGTGCTGTCGCCGTCGCGGCGCGCGTTCGAGCTTCCGGCCAAGGTCGTCGCGATCGCGTTCGCGCTCGTCGTGGCCGGGGCGACGGTGATGGTCGCGCGTACGTCGGTCGCCGACAGCCTGTGGCGCGGTCCGCTCGTCGAGCACACCGTCAACCACGTCACCGTACGTGCCCCGACGAGCTGGCTCGCCGGCAAGGCCGAGCTAACGGACCCCGGCGATCTCGTCGAGCTCGATCTCGAGCGCACCGGTGCGCCGCTCGATCAGATGGTCGCGATCGGGCTCGCGCACGCCAAGCAGCTGGGATTTTCGGAATCGCAGCCCGCTAATGATCGAATGCTCGCGTTGCCTGGTTGGACGGCACTCGAGCTCGACCTCGTCGCGACCGATGCGCTCGAGTCGCGCCAGCACTTCCGGATGGTCGTCGCGACGCAGGGCGGCGTGACCGTGACGCTGTACGTGCCGACGTCGCTCCTGCGAGAAGCTCCGAGCGTGTTCGAAGCGCTCGTCGCCTCGGCGCATTGACCTTCAGCAAGTCGCGGATTGGCCGATTCATCCGGCGTGCTACCTCAAGGCGTGCTCGCAGCGAAGGCGTCGGGGGGAGGCGGCGAGGGGGCGTTCGAGCTGGCGTTTCGCGCGAGTCCGGCGGCGATGGCGATCTCCTCGCTCGCTGATTCGTCGATCCTCGACGTCAACGACGCGGCGGCGCGGCTCGTCGGGTGCACGCGCGCACAGCTGATCGGCCACCGCGGCGACGCGCTCGGCTTGTGGCTCGACCCCGCGGAGCGCGTGCGTGTCGGCGCGATCTTCGCCGAGCGTGGCGCCGTGCACGACTACGCGACGAAGATGCGCCGCCGCGACGGCGAGCTACTCGATGTCGTGCTGTCGGTGCAGCCGGTCACGATGTTCGGGCAGCGCTGCGCGTTGACCGTGCTGAACGATGTGACGGCCCTGCGCGCGGCGGAGCGCACGCTCGACGAGGCCCAGGCGATCGGCAAGATCGGCAGCTTCTGCTTCGACGTCCGCGACGAGCATGTCGAGTTCTCGAAGGAAGCGCGCCGGATCCTCGGCGCCCCGACGTCTGGCGCGAACGATGCCGACTGGCGGCAGCTGCTCGACGCGTCGAACCTGACGGCGGTGCTCGCCGCGCGCGAGCGTGCGATCGGAGAGACGGGCGTGTTCGAGGGCGAGTATCCGATCGTGCGGCCGAGCGGAGAGCGCCGCATCATCTTTGCGCACGGGCGAGTCGAGCACGACGCGAATGGCCGCCCGGTGCGACTCGTCGGCGTGCTCCAGGACGTGACGGAGCAACGCGAGGCGCGCGACGAGCTGCGGCGCTCCCAGCGTCTGTTCGCGACGGCATTTCGCGAGAGCCCGGTCCCGAAGGCGATCCTGAGCGACGGCGGCGGCATCGAGGACATCAACGACAGCATGGCCGCGTTGCTCGGCCGACCGGCGCGCGACCTGCTCGGGCGGACGACGCTCGACGCGAACGTGTGGTTCGACCTCGCCGATCGCGACCGCATGCATCGCGAGCTCGCAGAGCACGGCCGGGTTGCGCGGCTCGAGGTTCGCCTGTGTCACCCCGACGGACCACGCCACGTCATCATGTCGGTGTCGCCGATCGATGTCGGCGGGCAGACGCGGCTGCTTGCCGTCGTCACCGATGTCACCGGTC
This sequence comes from Deltaproteobacteria bacterium, assembly GCA_019237945.1. Lineage (GTDB taxonomy): Bacteria > Myxococcota_A > Polyangia > Haliangiales > Haliangiaceae > JABFXX01. The sequence continues at coordinate 26,009 of JAFAOG010000253.1, forward strand.
AGCGGCGCGCCGAACAGCTGCTCGACGCGAGCGAGGAACGCTGTCGCCGGATCATCGAGACGACGGCGCAGGGCGTGATGACCGACGACGGCGAGCGGATCACGTTCGCGAATCACCGCGCGGCGGAGCTGCTCGCCACGACCGTCGACGCGCTCGTCGGCCGGCCTCTGCGCGACTTCCTTCCGCCCGAAGCTCGTGCGCAGGTCGCCGCGGCCCGCGAGCGGCGGCGCGCGGGGTTGACCGACACCTACGACCTCACGCTGATGAGCGCGACCGGCGAACGCGTGCTCGTCGAGGTCAACGCGAGCCCGCTGCGCAACAGTGCGGGTGGGTTCGAGGGCACGCTCGCGATGTTCAGCGACGTGCGGCTGCGACGGCAGGCCGACGATGCGCGTGCACGGCTCGCCGCGATCGTCGAGTCATCGCGCGACGCGATCACGAGCTTTTCCCTCGACGGCACGATCCAGACGTGGAACGCCGCCGCCGAGCGCCTCTACGGCTATCCCGCGGCCCGGGCGATCGGCATGAATACCGCCGTACTCGTGCCGCAGGAGCGTCGCGCCGCCCACGCCGTCATCATGGCGCAGCTGCAGCGCGGCGAGCTGGTCGCGATCGAGACCACATGTATCCGGCAGGACGGCACGCGCGCCGACATCGTGCTGACGTGCTCGCCGGTGCTCGATGCGACGGGCGCCGTCGTCGCGATCTCGTCGATCGCGCGCGACATCAGCGCGCAGCGCCACGCTCAGAAGATGGAGGCGATCGGCTCGCTCGCGGGCGGCATCGCTCATGACTTCAACAACATCCTGTGCGTCGTGCTGTCGAGCGCGACCCTGATCGAGGACGCGCTCGGCGAGGGCGATCCGATCGTCGAGGATGTCCGCGGCATTCGCGAGGCCGCCGAGCGCGCGGCCACGCTGACACGCCAGCTGCTCGCGTTCTCGCGCCACCAGGTGCTCGAGCCAAAGGTCGTCAATCTCGACAAGATCGTCAGCGGCATGGAGCAGATGCTCGATCGCCTGCTCGGAGAGCGCATCGAGCTCGCGATGAGCACGGGGCGGGGCGCGAACGTCCTGATCGATCCGGGCCAGTTCGAGCAGGTGATCATGAACCTCGTCGTCAACGCGCGCGACGCGATGCCCGACGGCGGGCGACTCGCGATCGAGACACGCGTCGTGAGCCGCGACGGTCGAGAGTACGTTCAGGTCTCGGTCTCCGATACCGGCGTCGGCATGGACGACGACACGCGCCAGCGCATGTTCGATCCGTTCTTCACGACGAAGGAGCGCGGCAAGGGCACCGGGCTCGGCCTCGCGACCGTGTTCGGCATCGTCGAGCAGAGCGGCGGCTTCGTCCGCGTCGACAGCGTGCGCGGCTCCGGCACCACCGTCGCGGTGTTCATCCCGCGCACCGAGCGCGCCGAGCCGATCGGCATCGCGCTCGCCGAGCCGGCTCCCCTCGACGGCCGCGGCGAGACGATCCTCGTGTGCGAGGACGAGGAGCTCGTGCGCAGGCTCGTCGTCAAGCTGCTGCGGCGCGAGGGCTACGAGGTGCTCGGCGCCGCGAACGCGGGAGAGGCACTGTTGCTCGCCGAGCAGCGGCCCGATATCGACCTGCTGCTGACCGACGTCGTCATGCCGATCATGAACGGCCGCGAGCTCGCCGAACGGCTGCGCGCCGCATCGCCGGGGCTGCGCGTGATGTTCATGTCCGGTTACCACGAGGACGAGGCGCTGCGGGGCATGCCGGGCGTCGTACACCTGCAGAAGCCGGTGCCGCGGAGCGTGCTCGTCGAGAAGTTGCGCGAGCTGCTCGACAGCTAGATCATCGCGGCATGCGCCTCGCCGCTCTCCTCGTCATCGCGACGTGCGCGCGCGCGTGGGCCGGCGACTGCACGGCCGAGCTCGACGCGCGGCACGTCAGCTGGAAGAAGGCCGCGCGCCCCGGCATCGCACTGGCCGTCGAGATCACCGGCCCGATCGGCGGCATCGATCTCACGAGCGAGGATCAGCCACTCGTGATCGACTGCTCGCTCGCGGTCTCGCTCGACGAGGCCGGCCGCTACCTCCACGCGCTCGGCATCACGAAGGCGACGTTCTCGTCGGCGTACTCGCGCCGCAACGTGCGTGGCACGAACCGCCCGAGCAAGCACAGCTACGGCCTCGCGATCGACGTCCACACGTTCACGGGGCCGGATCTCGGCACGCTGCGCGTCGATCGCGACTACGAGCCGGGCCTTGGCGACGAGGTCGACTGCGTCGGCGAGCCGCTCACGCAGGGCGGTGCGATCCTGAAGATCCTGCAGTGCCAGCTGGTTCGCTCGGGTCTGTTCTATCTGGTGCTGTCGCCGGACTACGACGACGCTCATCACGATCACTTCCATCTCGAGGTGAAGCCGTGGGCTGACCGTTCCGAGCTGCGATCCTCGCAGCCCGCGATCCACTGACGCGCAGCGCGACGAACAGCACCGCGAGCGACCACAGTAGCCACAGGATCGCCCACGTCCACACGGCCCACGTGTCGGTCGTGCCGAATGTCGCGGCCGCCATGTTGTGCGCGTCGGACGCGCCCGCGACCTTGCCGCCGACGACCTGCGACGGGCGCAGCAGCACGCGGATGTCGAGCAGCGCGTTGCAGCACGCCTGCGCCGCGAGGAAGTGCGCGCCGAACAGCCGCCAGCGCGCAGGCAGCAGCAGCGCACACAGCAGCACGACGCCGCCGATCGCACCGATCGCGTACGGGCCGAACTTGTCCTCGGCCGCGGTCGGCGCGACCACGAACAGCGCGGTCAGGATCAGCAGCGCGGCGAGCACGCCGAGGGCGCGGCGAGCGGTGCGCGCGTCGTGCGTCGTGACGAGCAGCAGCGCACCCCACACCGGCGTGCCCATGTAGCCGGCCGCCGCGATCACGCCGCTTCCGAACGCACCGACGGAGCTGCGCGCGTACGCGAGGCCGCTCGTATCGCGATAGACCAGGATGTGATCGAAGCCGGCGCCGCACGCGGTCATCGCGAGGCCGTGCGACAGCTCGTGCATCCACGTCGCGAGCAGCTTGAACGGATACAGCACGTAGCCGCCGAACGGCAGGTTCCACACGAGCAGCGAGGCGAGCAGGGCGATCGCGAGCGTCGTGGACTCCTGTCGTCGATCGGGACGCACTACTCCTTCCGCTTCTCTCCCTTGTCCTCGGGAGGCCGCTCGGCCGGCTCGAACATGCCGCCGAACACCTGCGTCGTGCGCTGGCGAACCGCCGCCCCGAGCTTCAGCAGATCCTCGGGATCGAGCAGGCTCTTGAGCGCGTCGGTCGGGCGCTTGATCGCGAGCGCCATGACGTCGGTGATCTTGCCGGGCGCGGCCCCGCCGCACACGACGCCGATCGCCGAGCCACACGCCGCACCGATCGCGGCGCCGACGACCGGAATCCACAGCCACAGCGGCCCGCGGTTCGGCAGGTGGCCGTGCGGGATCGCGGCGATCAGCAAGAGGCCCACGCCCGCGACCGCATGCGCGCGCGCCGCGACGACCACCGCGTGGCGGCGGCCGCCGATCTTGTCGATCGATGCATGAGCGGCAAGGCGCCCCACGCCGGCCGCCGTCAGCACGGCCGCGACGCCCGCGAACACGGCCGTCAGACGCAACAGGTGCATGAACGGCGCGTGGCGGTTGCCGACCCCGAGCCGGCCCAGCATCCACACGCCGGCGGCCAGCGCAGGAACCTCGATGACGGCGCCCGTCAGAAGTCCCTTGAAGAACGCCCAGCGTGGCGGAAATGCCGCGGGAACTCGCGTACTTACACTAGGGACGATCGGATCGGCCATGCGCGTTCCGGCGGGGAAGGCCCGGGACCCTCAGACCGTAGCATGGTCGTATACAATTCTTCAGGGGTCCTCCGTACATGGCCACGACCGGGAACGCACCACCTCGCGCCTATGCCGCCGCGCACTTCGCGCTCGAGCTCGACACCGGGCTCAGCGTCGGGCTCGTGCGGTCGATCGAGGGCGGGTCGATCAAAGCCGACGTGATGACCTACCAGCAGGGCGGCATGTTCCACCGCTGGAAGCAGATCGGAAAGCCGAAGTTCGAGGACATCAAGATCCAGACCGGCATGGCCGTGTCGGCGCCGTTCCTCAACTGGGTGCGCGGCTTCTTCAAGGGCGACGGTGAGCGAAAGACCGGCGCGATCGTCGCGGCCGACTTCTATTACAAGGAGCGCGCGCGCCGCGAGTTCGCGGGGGCGATCATCAAAGAGGTGACGATCCCGAAGCTCGACGGTCAGGACAAGAACGCCGCGTACCTCACCGTCGGCATTGCCGTCGAGGATCTCAAGTTCGTCGCCGGCACCGGCAAGCAGATCGAGCTGCAGGCGAAGGGCTTCGAGGAACAGAAGATGTGGACGTCCTGCAACTTCCTGTTCGAGCTGAAGGGCTTCGAGCAGGCGTGCAAGCGCGTGACGAAGATCGACTCGTTCACGGTCAAGCAGAACGTCATGGACTACCACTCGGGCGGCTCGGCCACGCCGATCAAGGTCCCGTCGTCACAGATCGAGTTTCCGAACGTCTCGTTCTACGTGCCGGAGTCCGACGCGAAGGTCTTCTTCGACCACGTCATGAACAAGACCGTGCCCGGCGCGAAGGCATCCGACTTCACGGGCGTGCTCCACATCCAGGACAGCGAGCACAAGGACATCTTCTCGCTCACGTTCTCGGGCGCCGACATCTTCTCGGTGACGCCGGATCGCAGCGAGGCGACCAGCGAGGAGATCAAGCAGGTCAAGATCGAGATCTCCGTCCAGCACATGACCTTCGCGCACTACGACGGCAAAGCGTAGGTCTAGTTCGAGACGCTCTCGCTGCGCAGCGAGAACCAGCGCTTCACGGCCTCTTCCTTCGCCGATCCGAGGAGCTCGGCCACCGCCTCGAGCTCGTCGGGATCATCGACGCGAGCGAACGCCTCGACCGGGGTCAGCACGAATGCGAGCACGTCGAGCGCGCTCCGCGGATCCGGCTGATAACTGCTGCTGTAAAGCGTTTCGCCCACGTCTTCACCTCACACGGCCCTGATCTCCGCGGCAACTTTTCGGCGTGCTACGGTGCGCGCGATGCGTAGCAAGGTTGCCGTCCTCAAGGTTCGTCCCGAGTCCGTCCTCGAGGACACCGATCGCCTGTGCGGGCTCGCCGGGATCGAGCAGGCCCTGCGCAAAGGCTCCGAGACGATCCTCAAGGACAACATCTCGTGGCACTTCCCGTTCCCCGGCGCGAACACGACGCCGTGGCAGCTCGAAGGCACGGTGCGCGCGCTGCACAACCGCGGCTACGCGAACCTCGTGTGCGTCCAGAACAAGACGGTCGTCACCGACGCGTTCAAGGGCGAGGACCTCAACGGCTACGTCCCGATCTTCAAGCGCTACGGGATCCCGGTTCGCTACAACTTCAAGCCCGAGGACATGACCTGGTCGATCTACAAGCCGAAGGCGAAGATGCTCGTCCTCGACCAGATCTTCCCCGAGGGCATCCAGATCCCGGATGCGTTCCACGGCACGAACATCGTCCACCTGCCGACGGTGAAGTGCCACATCTACACGACGACCACCGGCGCGATGAAGAACGCGTTCGGCGGTCTGCTCAACACGAAGCGCCACTACACCCATTCGTGGATCCACGCGAC
>JAFAOG010000258.1 GCA_019237945.1 Deltaproteobacteria bacterium
CATCCACTTCGGGGCGGGCCAGTACGATCCGTCGACGTCGACGGGCGAGCATCTCCTCGCGCACGAGGTCGCGCACACCGTGCAGCAGCGAGGCGGAACGCCGACGAGGCAGAACAAGCTCGCGGTGTCGTCTCCGGGCGACACGGCGGAATACGAGGCCGATCGCGCCGCCGATGCGATGGTCTCCGGCGGGACCGCGATCATCGCGAGCGCACCGGCTGGCACCCAGCGCTTGGTGCAGCGCGAGGCGGCCCCCGAAGGCGGAGGCGGAGAGCCCGCTGGCGGCGGAGAGCACAAGGAGGGCGAGGGCCACGGTCCGATGGCAAAGACGATCAACATCAACTCCGAGATGGCGTTCGGGAAGCCGGTCCCGCTCGGCAGGTACTTCGAGCTGAGTGCGAGCGGTGAGGTCAAAGGCGTGATGCAGATGACCGAGGTGGGAAGCGCGGAGCCGGGTTCGACAGGTGGTGTGTCGACATCGACCAAGGGCGGCGTCGGCATCAAGATCGAGAAGGAGCTCGCCGCGAAGAAGGCGCTGGTCAAGGACGTCTCGGCGCTGCACTTCACCGTCGAGACCGCTCCCAAGCTGACGACGGAGATCACGACGGAGAAGGTCGATATCGGCGTTGGCCAGGAAGCGAAGGTCTACTCCGAGAAGATGAAGTGGCTGCAGGGCGCGCTCGAGGTGAACGCCAAGGCGCTCGCCATCGAGACCAAAGAGCTCAGCAAGTTTGGAAAGGAAGCGAAGATCGCGGCCGTCGAGGCGGCATGGGGCATGGCCGGCGAAGGCGAGTGGGAGCCGGAGATCCTCAAGGACACGAAGCTCAAAGGAAACCTGGCGGTGGCCGCGAAGGGCATGGTTCGGCCGAACTGGGCCGAGATTGCCAAGGACGTCGGACGCCGCGTCATGGAGAACGGCGCGAAGGAGGTGGCGAAAGATGTCGCCGTCGAGGCCGCGGAAGGCATCGTCGTCGACAGTGCCGGTGTTGCAGCGTCAGCGGCCGCGTTCGCGGTGCCCATCGCGGCAGCGGCTCTGATGGTCTACGGCGCGATGCAGGAGGAGAAAAATACCGTCGCGTCGCGCGCCGCGATCAAGGCCGGCCTCACCTCGCGTACCGAAGCCGCGAACTATGCCAAAGCGTACGCGCGCGTGTTGACCGGAGGCGAAGCGACCGGCCCCGGCGCGACGGCGGCGGAGGCGAAGGTCGCCGCCTATATGGGCGCCTCGAAGAAGGACCGCGCCGCCGCCTGCGCCGACATCGCGCACCGCAACGGTGGCTACGCCAAGATCTACGGCGACATCTTCGAGCAGGTGCGCCCGATGCTGTACGACAAGTGCGTCGCCGCGTTCGAGGAGAAGTTCAAGGATCAGTTCGGACTGATCGAGAAGATCGGCGAGACGTGGGGAATGCGCGGCGTCTTCCGCCGCGAGTTACGCGGCATGATCTACGCCGACCAGCAGTGACCTACTGGCCCGGCGCGCTTTCGGCCGGCACCACTTCGTCCGTGTTCGGGCGCGGCACGATCTCGAAGCGCGCGTGCGGCGGGACCTTCTCGCGCTCCTCGGCCGACATCAGGGCGTACTCGAGCTGACCGAGGCGCTCGATCTCGGCGAGCGCGTTGAAACCGCCGATGAACTGGCCGCGCAGGTAGATGAACGGGACCGTGTGCTGCTTGGTCTCGTTCGCGAGCGGGACGAGCTTGGACTCGTTCTCCGGCTCCTCGAGATCGACGTTGTCGAAGTCGACCTTGTTGCGCTCGAGGATCGTGATCGCGCGGCCGGTCCACGGGTCGGACTTCTTGCCGAAGATCTGGGCCTTGATCGACGGATCGCCGAAGCCGTGGGTCGCTGCGGCGGCGGCCTTGGCGGCGGCGGTCGGCGCGGAAGCTGTCGCGGCGGCGGCCTTGCGGGCGGCCTCGGCGGCGCGCTCGCGGGCAGCGACCTCGGCGGGCGACTGCCAGTCCTTGCCCAGGAGCTTGGCGACGGCCTTGCGTGCCTTGATGTAGCGCGCGTCGGTCGCCATCTTTTCCTGGATGGTGTCGCGGAGCTCGCCGCCCAGCTCGTCGGCGCGATTGAGGGCGGCGACGATGCGTTCAGCGGCTTGCTTGGCGAGGGTGGACTTCTGCGTCTCGGACATGGCGGGCTTCACATACCATGGGCGCCCGCCTCGGGAGCAGGCGTTTTCAGGCCCCGAAGACCTTCTTCTCGAGGTCGCCGGAGCTGGCGGCGTTGAGGAGCTCCGTGCGGCCGCCGATGCAGTCGCCGGCGACGAAGACGACGGGGAGCCGGATGCCGTGGCTGTCGCGGCGGACCGCGGCCTGGGCCGCCGGATCCTCCTGGATATTCGTGGCGGTGTACGCGATGCCGTGGGAATCGAGGATGTCGGTGAGCTTGGTG
>JAFAOG010000514.1 GCA_019237945.1 Deltaproteobacteria bacterium
GACAAGGTGGACGAAACGTGACGAGGGCGAAGACCAAGCGGCCGGGCACCAAGCGCGGCGATACCAGCGTGCGACGCCGGCTTCCCGACGATCTCCCGTCGGCCGCCGCCGCGGCGCTCGACGATCTGATGAACGCGGCCGGCCTCGACGAGCCGGAAGACGAAGAGCTGCTGACGATCCCGCAGGAACAGATCGCGCGCGCACAGCCGATGACCGCCCACGTCGTCGCGCGCCCGACCCCGCCGCCCGCCCCGGGCGCGAAGCGCGTGGCGACCAGCGCACCGCTCTCCGACAGCCAGCTGATCGAGGAGACCGTGCTCCCCGAGGTGCCCGTCCTCCAGGTCGCCGTGCACGAGGAGGCCTCGCACCTGCCATCCGCCCAGGGCGCGATCGCGGCCGCCGGTCACATCGTAGCGAGCGGCACCGCGGGTGCGTCGGGCGCCGAGCGAACACTCGCGGTCGTGCGCCGGGGCGGCATCGACGTCGTGCTCGCCGCGCTCCCCGGGGACGAAGCGATCATCGACGCCGCGCTCGCACTCGAGCCGCGCCGCCCGATCGTGATCGCGTCGATCGCGGGCGGCGGCCTCGATGCCGTGCGCCGCGCGACCGCCGCCGGTGCCGATCTCGTCACGACGCGCCCGCATGACGTCGAGCGTCTCGCACCGGTGCTGCTCGCGGCTGCCCGGCTCTCGAACGAGCGACGCATCGCGCTCAACGCTCGCGGCAACGAGGCCGTCCTGCGCGCACGCCTCGACGAGATCAGCGACCCCGAGCCGCGCGGTCTCCAGCCGATCGAGACGTTCCAGCGCACGCTCGAGCTCGAGATCAAGCGCGCGCGCCGCTTCGAGTACGCGCTCTCCGTCGCGCTGTTCGCGATCGACATCCCGCCGCCGCCGCCGCCCGCCGGCATCCGCGGCATCCTGCGCGCCCGCGCCGGCAACGCGCTGATCAACTCGATCCGCGACATCGACCTCGCGACGCAGCTCGATCACGAGCGCTTCCTCGTGCTGTTGCCGTACACCGATCTCAAGGGCGCCGCGAACGTCGGCCGCCGCGTGATCGCCGCCGTCGCGAAGAACGATCCGGTCGTGTCGTCGGGGCGCTCGTTCGAGGTGCGCGTCGTCGGCGCGGTCGCGGGCAGCAAGAAGGGCGAGGAGCTGTCGTTCGCGAAGCTGATGAAGGAAGCGTCGCGTGCGCTCGAGCAGGCCCGCCGCGACGGCGCCGAGCTCGCGGTGCAGCCGTGATGCCTGCGTACGTCATCGGCTGGCCGATCGAGCACTCGCGATCGCCGGCGATGCTGAACGCCGCGTTCGCCCACCTCGGGATCGCGGCGACGATGGAGAGGCGCGCGGTCGCGCCCGACGATCTCGCGGGCTTCCTGCGCAGCACACCGGCGCTCGGCATGAGCGTCACGATCCCGCACAAGGAAGCCGCGCTCGCGCTCGCCGACGATGCGACCGCCGACGCGCGTGCGATCGGCGCCGCGAACTGCCTCGAATTCCGCGACGGCAAGGTCATCGCGCACAACACCGACGCGCCCGGCTTCTCCGACTCGCTCGGCTTCACGCCGCGCCGCGCGATCGTCCTCGGCGCCGGGGGAGCCGCGCGCGCGATCGCCTATGCGCTGCGCCGCTCGAATGTCGCGGTCGTCGGTCGGCGCCCCGCCATCTGGACCGCCTCGCACGCGTGGTCCGAGTTGCCCGCGCTGCTTCGCGATGCGGATCTGCTCGTCGACTGCACGTCGGCCGAGCTACATCCCGGCGGCGAGCTCGACGTCCGGCTCGACGAGCTGCCGCACGGCGCGACCGTCGCGACGCTGATCTATCACCACCGCACGAGGCTCCTCGAACGCGCGGCCGCGCTCGGCTATTCCACGCTCGACGGCCGCGGCATGCTCGTCCATCAGGGCGCGCGGGCGCTGACGATCTGGACGGGGTTCCCTGCGCCGATCGACGTCATGAGCCGCGCGCTCGACGACAGTCTCATTAGAAACGCGTGAATCGCGGAAGGCCCGCGCCATGCACGGCGTCTGGCCACTCGAGGTGCCGATGAGCAACTTCCGCTGGTTCGCGCTTGCCTCCCTGTGCCTGGGATTCACAGGTGTGGTGTCGGCAGACCCGTTGCCGGCGGATGATGTAGTCCCGACGGCGCCAAAGGCGAGCAACGGCTCGACGGCCCGCGTCGGAACCGCGGTCGGCTTCATCTACGGCGCTCCCGACCCGGTGCTCGCGCTCGGTCTGCAGGCCGCGATCGGTCAGCGCTTCGGCCGCCTCGGGCTCGAGGCCGAGTACACGTACCTCGATCTGCGCGAGCACGGCGTCGTCAACACGCTGCTCGGCACGACGGAGGAGAGCCTGTCGGTCGGCGAGGGCCACCGGCTCGCCGCGATGGCGCGCTTCGACGTGATCCAGCTCGGACCGAAGGTCGACCGCAACCGCGCGCTCGTCACGCTCTACGTCGAGGGCGGCGCGGCGGTCGCGTGGAACCACTGGTCCAACGGCGCGCTGACCGGCATGGGCCGCACGGTTCCCGACGACACCAAGCGCACCGAAGGCCAGACCGGCTTCGGCATCATGATCTTCCCGCACCGCGTCGCGTGGCTGCTCGGCTGGCGGTTCGCGGTCTCGCCGCATCAAGACGCGACGGGCTCGGTATGCCGCGGCGTCAGCTGTCGCGCGGTGATGATGCCGGCCGACAACTCGATGATCGATCACTCGATGCTCTTCCAGTCGAGCCTCGAGTTCACTTTTTAGCTACTTGCCGCTCGGCAGATCCGGCGGCGGCGGCGGCTGACCGGGTCCGCCCGTCGCGCCCGTCCCACCGGCGCCGTTGTCGCCCTGGCCCTGGTTCTGACCGTTGCACTGCACGTCGTCGACGCACTCGCCGTGCTGCGTCGAGCACTCCATGCGCCCCGACATCGCATAGACCGGCACGATCTCCTTCTCGGCCGTCGCCGGGATCGTCTTGCAGCAGCACGTCGGCGCCATATCCGACCCCTCGTTCACCATCGACGATTCCTTCTTCGCCTGCGAGCCACCGCACGCCGCAAGCACGAGCACCAATCCAGTGAGTACGCGCATGCGGCGGTCCTAACACGACTCCCGCACCGAATCACCTTGCACGCCCCCAGAGGTCACCCAATGCTGTTCCCCATGCTCAGGCCGGTCGTGCTCCTCCTCGCGCTCACCGCGACCGCCTCCGCCGGCGAGGCCCTGCGCTTCGGCGTCACGACCGCCCTCAAGGACCCCGACGCGACCGGTCACTTCGAGCTCGGGCCGATGGTCGGCGTCGGCGAGCGGCTCGGTCGCTTCCTCGGCGAGCTCGACTACGCCTACCTCTCGTTCATCGATCCGGACACCGCGGGCGGCGAGGTCCAGCGCGTCGGCCTCAACCTCCGCTTCGATGTCGATCGCTCCTTCCTCGCATGCACGCACTACGCGTGCACGCGCGCGACCTCGTTCTACGTCGAGGCGGGCGCCGCCGAACGCTTCGGCCACTGGTTCGTCGATCCATCGCACGTCGCGCCACTCCGCTCGCCGAACCCCGAAGCCCACATCGGCCTCGGCCTCGAGTGGGACAACCAGATCACGCCGCACCGCAACGGCTGGCAGTTCGGCCTCCGCCTCGCGATCACGCCGAAGGACAGCTACTACGACGCCGCCTGCCGCGGCACGACGTGCATGACGTCGCCGCAAAGTCAGGGTGGCGGAACGAACGCTTCCGTCTTCGTCGAGTGGATGTACTTACTCGGAAACTGATCCGGAGAGATCAGCCCCAAAGAACCCAAAGAGCCCAAAGCGAGGAGCAGAACAATCTCTGGTTCTGACCTTTGGGTCCTTTGGGTTCTTTGGGCCAAGTCTCTGGGCTCAGACGGCGCGGTAGCTCGCCACCACGACGCCAACCACAGCGGCGAGCCACGTCGATCCCGCGACGATCGCGGCGAGGCCGAGCAGCACCGGCCGGATCGACGAGGACTCCGCGGCCTCTCGGATCGACAGCAACCACGCGAGCGCGGCCGCGCACAGCAGGCCGAGCGCGACCCACGTCTCCTTGACGTCGAACCAGCGGGCGGCCTGCGCGGCGCGTCGCACGATGTCCATGCTCGGCGTCGCCTCCGCCGGCCGGGCGCCCTCGCGCGCCGCGACGCGCTCGATGTCGTGCTGGTGCGCGGCGGCCGCCGCCGTCACCGCGCCCGGCGATTCGAGGTAGGCCGCGCGCACCTCGACCTTGTACGTCGGGTACATCGCGTTGCCCGCGACGAACGCGGCCGCCATCAGCGCGACCACCAGCCACGCAAACCGCAGCGCGCGCGGCTTGCGACGCCACAGCCAGAGCAGCAGGTGCGTCGATGCGCCGACCGCCGCGACGCCGAGTGCCGTGTGGAGCACGAGCAGCCAGCGCGCGGCGCTATCGGTGAGCACGCAACGACTCTACAGCTGGATCGACTTGCCGACCTCGAGCACGGTCAGCTTCGCGCCGGGCGCGGTCTTCTTGAGCGCCTTGCCGAACGCGTCGGTCGTGCCGGTCAGCACGGGGAACGTGCCGAAGTGCATCGGGATGACCTGCTTGGCCTTGACGAGCTTGACGGCCTCGGCGGCGCGGTCGGGGCCCATCGTGAAGTGATCGCCAATGCACGCGAGCATGAGGTCGATCTTGAAGTGCGAGCCGATCAGCGCCATGTCGCCGAACAGGTCGGTGTCGCCCGTGTGATAGATCGTCGGGCCGCCCTTGACCGCGATCACGAAGCCGCCCGGGTTGCCGCCCTGCGCGAGCTTCGACGGATCCGCGCCGACCGCACTCGAGTGGACGGCGGGGACGAACGTGATCTGCGCCTCGCCACCGAGCACGTCGATCGTGCCGCCGAAGTTGCCGCCGGTGTCGAAGCCGTACTGGTCCTTCGGGAAGCCCATCTGGCCGACGAGCGCGTTGCCGAGATCGAACGTCGCGACGAGGTGCGCGTGCGTGCGCTTCGCGATGTCGGCCGCGTCGCCGATGTGATCGAAGTGGCCGTGCGTGACGAGGATCAGGTCGGCCTTGACCGACTTGACGTCGTCCTTGCCCGACGTGTTCGTCGGGTTCGTCAGCCACGGATCGATCAGGATCGTCTTGCCGCTCGGCAGATCGATCTCGAACGCGGCATGGCCGTACCACTTCACGGTGGTCTTCGCGGCGGCAGGCGCAGCCGCCTTTCCG
>JAFAOG010000566.1 GCA_019237945.1 Deltaproteobacteria bacterium
CTCGTGCTGTTCGAGAAGGGCCAGTACACGCTCGACCAGACCGGCACGTGGGACACCCTCGGCATGCGCGGGACGTGCTCGCCCGGCGCGAAGTTCGTCGGCCACGGCAAGGCGGATCAGATCGTACCCGGCTCGTTCGCGCAGAGCTCGGCGGAATCGATGGTGCCGTACTCGCACATCCTGTGGTCGGCGCTGTGGTGGGGAATCGCGAGCGATGCGATCGGCCGCGCCGCGCAGTTCGTCCGCGCCGAGGCGCGCAAGAAGCCGGGCACCGTGCCGCCGAATGCCGCGCGACTCGCCCGCGCGCACGTCGAGCTCCAGGCGATGCGTCACAACTGGGAGAGCTGCGCGATCGAATTCGACGAGCTGGGCGACGATCGCGGCCCGCTCGACGGCATGGGCTGGGCTCTCAAGATGAACCAGCTCAAGATGAGCTGCTCGGAGATGGCGCCGAAGCTCGTGCACGAAGCGCTGCAGATCATCGGCATCATGGCCTACAAGAACGACAGCAAGTTCTCGGTCGGCCGCCACTACCGCGACGTGCTGAGCGCGGCGCTGATGGTCAGCAACGAACGCATCGCGGGCAAGAGCGCGTCGATGCTGCTCGTGTTCAAGGACGACTGATGCCGGCCACCGAGTACGACGCGCTGAAATTCCACGACGGCATGGTGAAGGCGGGGCTGATCGTGCCCGTCGGCGTGCCGGGCATCTTCGGCCGCAACCACGTGTTCGAGGACGTGCTCGCGCGCTTCGACGCCGCGGTCACCAGGCTCGCGACCGATGATCGCGCGGACTTCTTCGTGTTCCCGCCGACGATCGAGCGCCGCATCCTCGAGAAGGTCGGCTACATGGATTCGTTCCCGCAGCTCGCGGGCACCGTCCACAGCTTCTTCGGCAAGGAGCTCGACGCGCGCAAGCTCAGCGAGCGCATCCACGCCGGCGGCGCGTGGGGCGATGCGATGGCGATCACCGACGTCTCGCTCAATCCGGCCGCGTGCTACCCGCTGTACCCGACGCTGCCGGGCACCGTGCCGAGCGGCGGGCGCGTCGTGACGATGCTCAACTGGGTGTTCCGTCACGAGCCGTCGCCGGAGCCGACGCGCATGCAGGCGTTCCGCGTGCGCGAGTACGTCGCATGCGGGCCGCCGGAGATGGTGATCCGCTGGCGCGATACGTGGCTCGAGCGCGGCAAGCACCTGCTCGAGTCGCTCGGGCTGCCGGCGAAGGCCGATGTCGCCAGCGATCCGTTCTTCGGCAAGGGCGGCAAGATGCTCGCGGCCTCGCAGCGTGAATTGAAGCTGAAGTTCGAGGTGCTCGTGCCGGTGATCTCGCGCGAGAACCCGACGGCGTGCTGCTCGTTCAACTATCACGAGGCGAAGTTCACCGATGCGTTCGGCATCGCCCTGCCCGACGGCGAGACCGCGCACACCGCGTGCCTCGGCTTTGGCCTCGAGCGCTGCGTGATGGCGCTGTTCCAGGAGCACGGCTTCGATCCCGGCACGTGGCCGGGCGCGGTGCGCGAGAAGCTATGGCCCTGAGCCCTGTGAAGGTCCTGCCGCTCGACGCGAGCGCGTACTCGCGCCACCTGCTGCACGCCGATGATCGCGTGTGGGTCGAGAAGAACTGCTACGTCGACATCTGGATCGAGACGGTGCACGCCGTCGGGTGCGAGCCGATGGCGATGCTGCCGTTCGTCGTCGCGCTGGACTTCGAGGGCGACCACTGGACGTTCTTCAAGCCGAAGCACGACGAGCTGTGGGACCTCTACGGCATCGACGTCCAGGAATTGAATTGCTGGCGGCCGCTACTCGCGCATGCCGAGGAGCACCTCGGCGCGGGCAAGCTGATCTCGACGGAAGCCGATGCCTGGTGGCTGCCCGACACGTCGGGCACCGACTACCGGCGGCAGCACACGAAGTCGACGATCGTCTTGAACGAGCTCGATGCGGCCGGCAAGCGGCTCGGCTACTTCCACAACGCCGGCTACTACCTGCTCGAGGGCGAGGACTTCGACAAGACGTTCGAGCCGCCGGTCATGCCGTTCTTCGCCGAGCTCGTGCGGATCGATCGCCTCGTGCGGCGTCCACTGCCCGAGCTCAAGGCGATGTCGGGCGCGCTGCTGGCGAAGCATCTGGCGCGCCGGCCGACGACGAATCCGGTGACACGCTTTGCGGAGCGGTTCGCGCGCGACCTGCCCGAGCTGCAGGCCCGGGGGCTCGCCTACTACCACGCGTGGGCGTTCGGCACCGTGCGCCAGCTCGGCGCGGCCGCGGAGCTGATGGCGCTCTACCTGCGCTGGCTCGCGCCGCCCGATGCGGGCCAGTTCGCGCCGGCGGTCGCCGCGTACGACACGATCTCGCAGGGCGCGAAGGCGTTCATCCTCAAGGCCGCGCGCGCGGTCAACTCGAAGAAGCCGTTCGACCCGGCACCGACGTTTTCCGAGTGGGCGACCGCCTGGCAGACCGCCATCGACGTGCTCGAGCTCGACCCAGACTGACGCCGCGAGCTGATACAATGGGTGCGTGCTCCGCGTCGGGGTCGACCTCGTTCAGGTCAGCCGGATCGCTGCGTCGATCGCGACGTTCGGCGAGCGGTTCGTGCAGCGCGTGTTCACGCCCGCCGAGGCCGCGTACGCGACGACGCCCGAGCGGCTCGCCGCGCGGTTCGCCGCGAAGGAAGCCGTGAAGAAGGCGCTCGAGCTCGACGGCGTCGCGTGGCGCGATATCGAGGTCGCGCGGCGGGCGAGTGGCGCGTGCGACGTCGTGCTGCATGGGGCGGCGCGCGCGGCCGCGGATGCCATGGGCGCGAGGCTCGCGCTCTCGATGAGTCACGAAGGCGACTACGCGACCGCGATGGTGGTCGCATCTTGTGAGAGGTCATGAGCGAGAACGCGACGAAGATCCGCAACATCCTCAAGGAGCACGGCCGCTTGACGAAGGACGCCTCGGCGCTCGGCGAGCGCGATGACCTCTACCAGGCGGGCATGACCTCGCACGCGAGTGTCAACGTGATGCTCGCGCTCGAAGGCGAGTTCGACGTCGAGTTCCCCGATCACATGCTCAAGCGCAGCGTGTTCGAGAGCATCGCGGCGATCACGAGCGCAATCGACGAGCTGACTCAAGGTCGGTGATGATCCGCGGGCGCGTACGCGGCGTGACCGGCACCGTGCGCACGCAGCTCGCACGAGGCTGGCAGCTCGCGGCCGCGAAGCCCGCCGGCGACCTCGACACGCTTCCGACCGGCCTCGACTCGCTGCGCTGGATCGCGGCGCCGGTGCCGGGAACCGCGGCGCGCGCGCTGCGAGCGGCCGGCGCGTGGAGCTGGGACACGCCGCGCGACTTCGACGCCGAGGACTGGTGGTGGCGCGTCTCGCTGGGCGGCGCGTCGGGCACGCTCGCAATCGACGGCATCGCGACCCTGTGGGACGCATGGATCGACGGCGAGCTCGTCGGGCGCGGCGACAGCATGTGGCGCCGGCTCACCGTTTCGCTCGACGGCGCGAAGGAGCTGGTCGTGCGCTGCCGCGCGCTCGCCCCGGAGCTCGCGAAGAAACGGCCGCGCCCGCGCTGGAAGGTTCCGATGCTCGAGCAGCAGCAGCTGCGGTGGTTCCGCACCACGCTGCTCGGCCGCACGCCCGGGTGGTCGCCGCCCTGCCCGCCCGTCGGCCCGTGGCGGCCGGTGTGGCTCGAGGAGCGCGGCGCGCTGCGCGTCGGCGAGGTCACGGTGCGCGCGCAGCTCGTCGACGACACCGGGTTCGTGCAGGTCGGCGCGCAGCTCGAGGGAGCGACCGAGGCGACGCTCGTCGTCACGCGCGGGGCCGGCGCGGAGGGTCGCGGGGATTCGCGCGAGCCGGCGCGTCATTCGGTCGCGCTCGCGCACGAAGGCGGCGCGTGGGTCGGCTCGCTCGCGATCGATGCGCCCGTGCGCTGGTGGCCGCACACGCACGGCGAGCCGGCGCGGTATGCCGTGGCGATCGAGACGAACGCCGGCACGGTCGACCTCGGCCACATCGGCTTTCGCACGATCGAGGTGAGGAGCGAGGCCGGTGACTTCCAGGTCGTCGTCAACGGCGTGCCGGTGTTCTGTCGCGGCGCGTGCTGGACGCCGCTCGATGTCGTCGCGTTCTCCGCGCCGGCCGATGCGTACCGCGCCGCGGTCGTCCAGCTCGTCGACGCCGGCATGAACATGCTGCGCATCGGCGGCACGATGACCTACGAGGACGACGCGTTCTACGACGCTCTCGACGAGCACGGCGTGCTGCTCTGGCACGACGTCATGTGCGCGAACATGGACTACCCCGATGCGCTCGCGACCCAGCTCGCGGCCGAGGTCGGAGACGAATTCGCCCGCCTGCAAGCGCGCCCATGCGTCGCCGTGATCTGCGGCAGCAGCGAAGGCGAGCAGCAGGCGGCGATGTTCGGCGTCACGGGCGAGGTGCGCGAGGCGTGGTCGGCGGCCGAGTCGGCGATCGCGCGCACCGTCGCGCTGCGCCTGCCCGATGCGTGCTACGTGCGATCGAGCGCGACCGAGGGCGCGTTCCCGCATGCGTCGAACGTGGGACCGTCGTCGTACTACGGCGTCGGCGCGTACCTCCGTCCGCTCGAGGATGCGCGGCGCGCCGAGGTCCGCTTCGCGTCCGAGTGCCTCGCGTTCGCGAACATCCCGAACGACCCGGCGCTGCCGCGTGTCCACACGCCCGAGTGGAAGCAGCGCGCGCCGCGCGACCTCGGCGCCGGCTGGGACTTCGACGACGTCCGCGACCACTACGTCCGCCTGCTCTACGGCGTCGACCCCGCGGCGCTGCGCTATGCGGATCACGAGCGCTACCTCGCACTCGGCCGCGCGGCCACCGGCGAGGTCATGGCGCGCACGTTCGCCGAATGGCGCCGCGGGCGATCGCGCACGCGCGGCGGCCTGATCTGGTTCCTGCGCGATCTGTGGCCCGGCGCCGGCTGGGGCGTGATCGACGCGAACGGGCTGCCCAAGCAGGCGTACTACGCGCTGCGCCGCGCGCTCGATCCGATCGCGATCGCGTTCACCGACGAGGGCACCAACGGCCTCGCGCTGCACGCCGTCAACGATCGGCCGGCGCCACTCGCCGCTCGCATCGAGCTCGCCCTCTGGCGAAACGGCGAGACCGACGTCGGCCGCACGGCCCGCGAGATCGAGCTGCCGGCCCACGGCGCGGTCGAGCTCAACGCCGCGGCGCAGTTCGAGCACTGGATCGATCTGTCGTGGGCGTACCGCTTCGGCCCGCCGGTCGCGCAGGTGATCCACGCGCGCCTGATCGCGGAGGGCCGTGACGGAGCGCCCGGCGTCGAGCGCGATGCGTTCTGGTTCCCGGCGGGGCTCGCGTTCGCGCGCGAGGCCTCGGTCGGGCTGACCGCATCGGCCGTCGCGTCGTCATCCGAGTCGCCGGCGCGCCCCGCGAGCTACGTCGTCGAGCTGCGTGCGGCGCGCTTCGCGCAGAGCGTGGCGATCGACGCGCCCGGCTTCATCCCCGACGACGACGGCTTTCACCTCGCGCCCGGCCAGTCGCGGCGGGTCCAGCTGCGCGCGGTCGAGGATCCCGCCGGCGACATCGCAGGCGGCAAGCCGCCGCGGCCGCTGCGCGGCACGGTGAGCGCGCTCAACGCGGATGCGACGGCGCGCATCGAGACGGATGCGACGGCGCGCATCGAGACGCCATGATCGAGACGCCATGATCGAGACGCCATGATCGACCGCGTGCCTGCCGACCGCGTGCCAGCGGACCGCGCCGCGGCGCCCGCGCCCGCGCGACCTCGTCCCGACGGGGTGTTCTTCGGCGGTGCCGCGCGACCGCGCTTTGGCTGGCTGCACCGGCCCGCGGCAGCGGACACGCGCGTCGCGGGGGGCATGGTGCCGACGGGGCTCGCGACCGACACCGCGCTCGTGATCGTACCGCCGTTCGGCTACGAGGCGATCTGCGCGCACCGCTCGCTGCGCGCGCTGGCCGAGGCGGCGGCCGAGCGCGGCCTGCTCGGCGTGCGGTTCGACCTCGACGGCACCGGCGACTCCGCCGGCGACGACCTCGATCCGGCGCGCGTCGAGGCGTGGCTCGCGTCGATCGGCGATGCGTGCGACCTCGCGCGCGCGAATGGTGCGAGCCGCATCGTGCTCGCGGGTGTGCGGCTCGGCGCGTTGCTCGCGTGTCTGGCCGCTGCGCGGCGCGCGAGCTCGGCGAGCGGTGCCAGCGACATCGTGGGCGTGATCGCGATCGCGCCGGTCACGAACGGCAAGGCGTTCGTGCGCGAGGGTCGCGCGCTGCAGATGCAGCTCGGGCTTGCACCCGCGCCGCCAGGGCTCGCGTCCGCGCCACCCGCGCTCGCGCCCGCGCCGTCCGGGCTCGCGTCCCACGCCACCGCGGCGAGCGCGGCCGACGACATCCACGAGCTCGTCGGCTTCGCGCTGACGGCGGAGACGCGCGCCGCGCTGTCCGCGATCGACCTCGCGAAGCTGCCGCCGCCTACATCCGCGATGCTCGTGATCGATCGCGACGACCTCGCGCCGAACGACAAGTGGGTCGCGGCGCTGCGCGCGGGCGGCTGCGCGGTCGAGCACGTGCGGCTGCCCGGCTACGTCGAGATGGTGCTCGATCCGCACAAGGTGATCGTCCCGCGCACGATCATCGAGGCGGCCGTCGCGTTCGCGGCGCGCGAGGCCAGCGCGCCGGCCACGGGCGCCTCCGCGGCGGCGACGGGCGCATCCGCGGCGCCGGAGGGCGGGAGACCCGCGGCGGCGAACGCGGGCGACTCGAAGGCCGTGATCGGCGGCGTCAGCGAGGAGGCTGTGTGGATCGATGATCAGCTCGCGGCCATCGCGACGCGCGGGCCCGGCGTGCTGCGCACCGGCGTCATCCTGCTCAACGCGGGGTCGGTCCCGCGCGTCGGGCCAAACCGCCTCCACGTGCCGATCGCGCGGCGGCTCGCGGCGGCGGGCGCGCTCGTGCTGCGCGTCGACCTGACCGGCCTCGGCGACAGCCCGGCACGGCCCGGTGCCGGCGACAACGTCACGTACGGGACGCATGCGCTCGCCGATGTCGCGGCGGCGGTGGCGTGGGTGCGTGCGCAGGGGGTTCGCGAGGTCGCGCTCGTCGGGCTGTGCTCGGGCGCGTATCACGCGTTCAAGGCGGCGGTCGCGGGGACGAGCGTGTCGGCGGTCGTCGCGATCAACCCGCTGACGTTCTTCTACGAGCCGGGGATGCCGCTCGACCTCGCTGCGTTCAAGGTCACCGAGGACGCGCAGCGCTACGGCAAGCAGATGAAGTCGCTCGCGGCGTGGAAGAAGCTGATCGCCGGGCGCGTGAACGTGCGGCGCGTGGCGAGGGTGGTCGCGGAGCGCGCGCGCTCGGTCGCGGAGCATCGCGGGCGCGAGGTGCTGCGGCGGTTGCGCGTGCCGCTGACCGACGACCTCGGCAGCGAGCTCTACGCGCTCGGGCGCGCCGGGGTTTCCACGCGGTTCGTGTTCGCGGGCGAGGATCCGGGTCACGCCATGCTGATCGAGCAGGGCGGCTCGGCGGTCGAGCGGCTCGGCAAGCAGGGCAAGGTCGCGGTCGAGGTGATCGACGGCCCCGACCACACGTTCACGCCGCGCTGGTCGCACGCGCTGCTCGAGGCGGCAATCCGCCGCGCGATCGGCATCTGATGGAGAAGACGATCGAGCTCGGCGGACTGACGGCGATCGGCGTCGGCGACGAGCAGGCGGACCTCGCGGTCGTCGTGCTGCACGGCCGTCAGATGCAGGCGACCGACCTCGCGCCGTTCGCACATTCGCTGGGCGGGCCCGCGTACTGGGTGTTTCCCGACGCGCCGCTGCCCGCGGAGCCGCGCGGACGCACGTGGTGGCCGGTCGACTCGGAGGCGCGCATGCGGCGGCTCGCCGGCGGTCCGATGGAGCTCTCGGCGATGGATCCGGAGGGCCGGGCCGAGGCGCGCGCGCTGCTCGGTGGGCTCGTCACAGCGCTCGCGCGGCGCTACCTGCTCGTCGGGTTCTCGCAGGGCGGCATGCTCGCGATGGACTACGTGCTCCACGACGGCACGCGTCCCGAGGCGCTCGCGCTGCTGTCGTCGACGCGGATCGCGATCGCGGACTGGCAGCCGCGCGCCGACCGCGTCGCCGGTCTACCGGTGCTCGTCGCGCACGGCCGCGCCGATCAGGAGCTCGCATTCGTCGCCGGCGAGCTACTGCGCGACTTCACGATCGGCGGCGGCGCGCGCGTCACGTGGCTGCCATTCGACGGCGCGCACGAGATCCCGCTCGTCGTGTGGCGCGCGCTGCGCTCGCTGATCAGGGATGCAACGCGAGCTTCGTCCACGCCCTGACGTACGGGACCGGATCGGCGAGCCCGCGCTTGAGGTCGACGTACCGCGCGAGCGGCGACGCCGCATATGCCCAGGTCGCGAGCACGCGCAACGCGGGGCGCGGCGAGGTCAGCCAGAGCTCGCCGAGCGAGGCGTCGAGGTCGATGCCAGCTCTTGCCGGCGCGCGCAGGCCGAGCGCGTCGAGCGTCCACCGCGTCGAGCGATCGAGGTGGCAGGTGTTGCAGGCGTTCGGTGCGCCCTCGGCGTAGAGCGCGAGGTTCGTCGGCGCGCTGATGCGGTGCGTGCGGACGAAGCGATCGATGCCCAGGACGATCTTCGGCATGTGGCAGTCGAGGCAGCTCGCGGCTTCGTGGCCGGGGCCGGCGTGGGCGCGCGCGAGCGCCGCGTCGGCGAGCTGCTGGTGACAGTGCGTGCACGCCGCGACCGCCCGCGCTTCGTCGCCGCGCGCATCGGCGCGATGCGGATCGTGGCAGTCGGTGCACTTGATGTTCGTGCATGGCGATGCCGCGAGGTCGAGCGCCTCGCTCGAGTTGCGCAGCGCGGTGCCGTCCGAGAGCCGCGGCGACGGGCCGGAGTGGCACTGCGCGCACACACCGTTGACGATCGCGGCCGTCTTGCGCTGATCGGCGAACGCCGCCGGCAACCCCGCGCTCGCCGCGCCGTGCGGCAGGAACTGGATCGCCGCGCCCTCGGCATGCGCGCGGCCGCCGAGGTGACAGCTCTCGCAGCTGATCCCGGTCGTCACCTGCGCATCGATCGCGAGGCGCTCGCGCCCTGCCCCGCCCCCGCTTGCGACGAGCTGCTCGAGCCCGTGGCCGACGCCGAGCGCCTGCGAGCGCGCGATCCGCTGATCGAACGGATACGTCGAGTGGCACCACGGGCAGCGTTCGGCCCACGGCTCGCGCACCGGCGCGTACGCGTCGAACGCATCGAGCCACGGATCGAACGCGACCTGCGGCGCCCAGCCGCCATAGGCGGGCCACCAGCCGAACGGCAGCCGCACCTCGTCGCCGTGCGCCTTGCCTCCGGGCGCGCCGGCGTCCTGCACGCCGACGTACTCCTGCAGCCCGCGGTGCCCGATCGTCCGCGTCACGCGGTAGCGGACGCGCGTGCCCGCCTTCGCGAGCGTCATCACGTACGCGCTGCCTTCGCGCGTGAAGTGCGCCTCGCCGCCGTCCCACGGCAGCGTCGCGTTGGCGAAGTCGCCGATCACGGCGCCCGCGGTCTCGGCGCGCGCGTTCATCACGCGGTGCAGGCTCTTCGACCACCGTGCGTACTCGTCGGCGTGGCACTCGCCGCACGCGTCGGGGCCGATGTAATCGATGCGCCGCGTGTTCCAGGCGGTCACGCGCGCGGCGGGTGAGGCCGAGCCGGTGCTGGCATCGTGGTGCTCGGGATCCGCGCTCCGCGTGCACGCGACGACCACGATCAGCGCCGCGAGGGCGCACGTGGCAGTCGCGAGCAGGCGCGCGCGGCGCACGTCACGCTCGCTTGCGCGTCAGCGCCTTCGCCTCGAGCAGCGCGGTGTACTTGTTCCACTCGGCGGCCTCGGCGTCGGTCGCGTTCCACAGCGTGAAGTGGCAGGTCTGCGCGCCGGCGGGGATCGTCGAGTCGAACTTGACCTGCCAGCCCTTGCCGAGCGCGTGTTCCTGCGCCGCCTGGATCATCCCGCGCACGAAGTAGCGCTGGATGCGGCAATCGAACGCCTTGTAGTGATCCTGGTGCGGACACCAGATGATGTGGAACGAGACCTTGCCCTCGTCGTCGATCTTCGGGTCCTCGAGCGACGCGTACGCGATCGTGTTGATCACCGTCGCGTAGAACGAGAAGAACTCGGCCTCGCTCATGCCTTCGGGCAGCTCGACGCCGTCGAGGATCTGCCGCCCGACATCGAGCCCGACCGCGGCGACCGCATCGGCGACCATCGCCTGGCCCTCGGCGCCGAACCGCGCCTCGCTCGCCTCGAGCACCGACACGAGCGCCATCGCCTGCATCGTCCCCCACTGGAACAGCGTCGCCGGATCGAAGTCGGTCTTGGCGAGGACCTCGGTCTTGAGGCGCGCGAGGCCCTTCGCGTACGGCTGGTTGAACTTGAACTGCTTCCACCGCGGCTCGACGCGGCTATCCCAGTGCGGCATCCGTCGACGGTATCGAAGAACCGCGTGCTTGGCGCGCCAATTCCGCCGCCGTTCGCGCCAGTCGGGCGCTCGCTGCGCCGCGAAGAGAGGAGCTCAGAATTACCGCCAAGGGTTCATCTGGGTGCTCCTCGAGCACCCGCCCCGAATGCCCTTGGCGGTAATTCTGGGTTCCCCTCCGGTGCCGAAGCGCTAGAACAGGCGGCCCTGCGGGCTGTTGCCGCCGGTCGGCGCCTTCGTCGGCGCGACGAGGCCGATGTGCGAGAACCCGGCGGCGGTGGCGACGCGGCCGCGCGGCGTGCGCGCGATCATGCCGACCTGCAGCAGGAACGGCTCGACGACTTCCTCGAGCGTGCCGCGCTCCTCCGACAGCGACGCGGCGACCGCCTCGATGCCGACCGGCCCGCCGTCGAAGCGCTCGCAGATGACGGTCAGGTAGGCGCGGTCGAGTGCGTCGAGGCCGGCGTGGTCGACGGCGAGGCGATCGAGCGACGACGCGGCGATCGTGCCGTCGATCGTGCCATCGCCCTCGACCTTCGCGAAGTCGCGCACGCGGCGCAGCAGCCGGTTCGCGATGCGGGGCGTGCCGCGCGAGCGGCGGGCGATCTCGGTCGCGCCGTCGTCGTCGATCGGCACGTCGATCAGGCGCGCGGAGCGCTGCACGATCGCCTTCATGTCGGGCAGCTCGTAGTAGCGCAGCTGCCAGTGGAAGCCGAAGCGGTCGAGCAGCGGCGCGGAGAGCAGGCCCATGCGCGTGGTCGCGCCGAGCAGCGTGAACCGCGGCAGCTGCATCGTCATCGCCTTCGCGTGCGGGCCATCGCCGATGAACACGTCGAAGCGGAAGTCCTCCATCGCCGGATAGAGGTTCTCCTCGATCACGGGGTTGAGCCGGTGGATCTCGTCGATGAACAGCGCGTCGCCAGGCCCCAGCGAGGTCAAGAGCGACGCGAGCTTGCCCTTGTGATCGATCGCCGGCCCCGACGACACGTGCAGGTTCACGCCGAGCTCGTTCGCGATCACGTGCGCGAGCGTGGTCTTGCCGAGGCCGGGCGGCCCCGCGAACAGGAAGTGATCGAGCGCCCACCCGCCCTGCTTCGCCGCCTGCACGCTGACGCGCAGGTTCTCGATCAGATCGCGCTGGCCGATGTACTCGTCGAACGTGCGCGGGCGCAGCGCGGCCTGCCAGGCGCGATCGGTCTGGTTCTCGACCGGGCTGACCTCGCGCGCGACGTCTTCATCGCGAACGATATCGATGTGCTTCTTGCGGGTCATGACTACCTCGGCATGCTCCGCAGCGCCTGGCGCAGCAGCTGCTCGGTGGTGGCACCTGTCGGCACGGGCAGCTCCGCGATCGCCTGCTCGGCCTCGGCCGGCCGCCAGCCCATGCTGACGAGCGCCATCGAGACTTCCTCGAGCATCGGGTGGCGCTTCGAGCGGCCGCGCCCGGAGAGCGGGGACGAGCTCGCGACCGGCCGCAGCCCGCCCGACGCATCCCACGCCAGGCCGAGCTCGGCGCACTTCTCGTGCAGCTCGACGACGAGCAGCTCGGCCGTCTTCTTGCCGACGCCCTTGATCCGCGTGAGCCCCGCGACGTCCTCCGCCGCGATCAGCGACGCGATGTCGCGCGGCGACGATCCGGACAGGATCGCGATCGCCGTGGTCGGCCCGACGTTCTTGACCGTGATCAGCAGATCGAACAGCGTGCGCTCCTGGCGATCGATGAAGCCGAACAGCGCGAGCTTGTTCTCCGTCGCGTGCGTGAAGATCCGCAGCGTGACGCGCTCGCCATCGCTCGGCAGGCCGGCGAGCGTGTACGTCGAGCAGATCACGTCGTAGCCGACGCCATTGCAATCGACGACGACGTGCGGCGGGTCGCGTTCGATCAAGACACCTTCGAGACGCGCGATCATCGACGTAGCCTCTTCTCGGCGACCGCACCGACCGCCACCAGCTTCGCCGCGGTGGGCCGGCACGTGTGGCCGTGGGTGATGGCGACCGCAAGGGCATCGGTCGCGTCGGCGCGCGGCAGGCTGCGCAAGCCGATCAGGGCCTGCACCATGCGCGCGATCTGATCCTTGCCCGCGCCGCCCGACCCCGACACCGCCTTCTTGACCGTCGCCGGCGGATACGACGCGACGCCGATGCCCGCCATGCCGAGCACCGCGAGCGCCATGCCGCGCGCCTGCGCGAGGGCGAGCGCGCTGCGCACGTTCTGGTGCGAGAACACATCTTCGACCGCGGCGACCTGGGGCGACAGCTCCTCGATCACCTCGCGCAGACCTTTGGCGATCTCGCCGAGCCGCTGCTCCATCGGTCGGCTCTCCGGCGCGGTCAGCACGCCGCACTCGACATAGCGCAGCCGCCGACCATCGTCCGAAGACTCGATCACGCCATAGCCGCAGACGCGGCTACCGGGGTCGAGGCCGAGGATTCGCACGTCTCACCCTACTCCACCCCGCTGACAGATCGCCAAAACGCGGCCGAACGGGGATCACTCGACGCGCGGCCGCTCGCCGAAAATCGCCGTGCCGATGCGGACGTGCGTCGCGCCACACGCGATCGCGGCCTCGAAGTCGCCGCTCATGCCCATCGACAGCACCGGCAGCGGCCCGACCTCGCCCGCGAGCCGGTCGCGCAGCGCGCGCAGCGCGTCGAAGTAGCGCCGCGGATCCACGTCGGGAGGCGGCATCGTCATCAGACCATCGAGCCGCACGTTCGCGGTTCCGGCGACCGCGCGCGCGAGCGCCGGCGCATCGGCCTCCGCGACGCCACCCTTGCTCGCCTCGCCCGCGACGTTGACCGCGATCAGCACCGGCTGCACGCCCGCCGCGCGCTTGCCGAGATCGGCGGCCAGCTCCTGCGAATCGACCGCATGCACGAGCGCGACCTGCCCCGCGACCAGCTTCGCCTTGTTGCGCTGCAGCCGGCCGATGTAGTGCCAGCGCACGTCGCCGCACTCGCCGCGCTTGGCCGCGAGCTCCTGCGCGTAGTTCTCGCCGAAATCGGTGGCGCCTGCCGCCGCCGCTTCGCGGACCGCGCTCGCCGGGTGCGTCTTGCTGACCGCGATGATCGTGACGTCACTCGCCGCCCGTCCCGCCGCCCGGCAGGCCGCATCCACGCGCGCGCGCACCTCGCGCCACCGCTCGGCGATCGTGCTCACGCCGGCTTCCCCGCCGCGTAGTTCGGCCCCGGCGCCCCGAGCGCGCGCAGCGCATCGAGCACCTCGGCGAGCGGCAACCCGATGATG
Source organism: Deltaproteobacteria bacterium (assembly GCA_019237945.1). Lineage (GTDB taxonomy): Bacteria > Myxococcota_A > Polyangia > Haliangiales > Haliangiaceae > JABFXX01. The sequence continues at coordinate 13,725 of JAFAOG010000566.1, forward strand.
TTCGTCACCGAGCCACGCACCTCGCGCACGAACGCGGCCGCGATGCCCTGGATCGCGTACGCGCCGGCCTTTCCTTGCCACTCGCCGCTCGCCACGTAGGCCGCGATCACGTCCTCGCCGATCGTCGCCACCGCGACATCGCTCGACACGAGCAGGTCATGCGTCACGTCGCCGAGGATCGTGACACCGGTGATCACCTGGTGCACGCGCCCCGACAGCAAGCGCAGCATCGCCGCCGCCTCGTCGCCATCGGCCGCCTTCGCGAGGATCTTGCCGTCGATCGTCACGGTCGTGTCGGCGGCGAGCACCCACTGCCCCGGGGCCCGCTTCACCGCGCGCGCCTTGTCATGGGCGATCCGCGCGACATACGCCGCCGGATCCTCGCCATCGCGCCACGACTCGTCGATATCGGCGGCGCGCACCTCGAGCGGCACGCCGACGCGCTCGAGCATCTCGCGGCGCCGCGGCGACGCCGACGCCAGCAGCAGTGGCAGCATCGGCCCTTACGGCGTGGCGGGCGGCTTGAGCGACTTGACCTTCGTCGTCGTGAAGTTCAGCTCGACCGAGATGCCGTCGACGAACAGCGGCTTGCCCTTGGCATCCGTGAACTCGGTGCACTGCTTCGTCACGTTGCCGCTGCCGTCCTTCTCGTCCTTGTAGACCTTGCCGTCGCCGTCGATGCAGGTGTCGACTTCCTTGACGTCGTCGTTCGGATCCGAATCGCAGAACGCCTCGAGGCCGTCGCCGTCGACGTCGATATCCGGCGTGCGGCAGTCCGGGTACATCTTGAGGATCGTCTTGTTCGCCTTCGGCAGCGCGAGCAGCGAGCCGAGGATGTTTGCGAACGTCGCGTCGAGGAGCGACTGCTGCGGCGTCAGGCCGATCTGCGAGACGTTGAGGCCGCGGATCGTGTCGGCGGTCTTCGCGTCGATCACGCCGCCGAGGCGGCCGTTCATCGTCGTGCCGTCGGCCGAGAGCGTGCCCTCGATCGTCGCGCCGCTGATCTTGAGATCGAGCGTGATGCCGTTCGTCACCGGGATGTTGACGCTGAACGTGCCCGGGCCCGCGACGATCTTGTTGTCCTTGTCGATCGTGCCCGACGTGAACGCGATCTGCGGCTGGCCCGCCATCAGCGACAGCGGATCGAGATGGATGTCCTGGAGGTCGGTCGTGCTGAACGGGTCGCAGGCGATCGAGTTGCCCGAGCCGTCCTCCGTGCGATCCGCGACGCCGTCGCAGTCGTTGTCGAGGCCGTCGCCGCAGATCTCGGGCATGCCCTTCTTGACCATCGGGTTCGTGTCGTCGCAGTCGCCCTGCGCGACCGACTGACCGTCGCCGTCCATGTCCGTCGTCTCGGTCGTGTTCGGCGAGTTGTCGGAGCCGTTCTCGTCGGCGAGGCCGTCGCAGTCGTCGTCCTTGTGGTTGCCGTCGACCTCGGGCTTTCCGGGGGCGATGTTCGGATCGTGATCGTTGCAGTCGCCGTTGTGCTGCACCGGCTTCTTGCCGTCGCCGTCGGCGTCGCTGATGCCGAGGTAGATCGCGAACTTCACGCACGACGTGGCCGCGACGGCCGGGAGGTTGAAGAACTCGATCGGAATCACGATCTCGGTGTTCTTGATCGAGCTCTGGATCGCGCTCATCGCGAGGCTGCCGACCGCGGCCAGCTTGTTATCCGGCTTGCCGTCGCCGTCGAGATCGAAGCCGTCCTGGACGGAGCCGATGTTCAGCGTGTTGATCACCTGCGGGAACGTGCCCATGTACGGGGTGATCGCGTCGCCCTTGCACTCCGGCTTGGGGGTGAACAGCTCGTGCTTGTCATCCCCGCCGCAGGCCCCGACAAGCAAACAAATGATCAATGCCTTCTTCATGGCTACCCTCGCCGCGGACTTGACCACGGGCGATCCGAGGAGGTCAATGCGTTTGTGAACCTGCGCCACATCAAGCAGACCGGGCTGGCCGTGCTGGCCCTCACGCTCCTGTCGGCGCACGTCGCCCCGTCGGTCGACGACAACAACCGCTACCTCAAGCTCACCCCCCTCGGCGACCGGGTCCGCGTCGCCTATACCGTGTTCTTCGGCGAGATCCCCGGCGCACAGGAGCGGCGCGGCATCGACGCCAACCACGACGGCCAGATCAGCGACGCCGAGGCGAATAGTTTCGGTCAGCGCCTCGCGGCCCAGGTCGTCGCCAACGTCGAGCTCGAGATCGACGGCGCGCACGCCGCGCTGAGCTGGCAGACCGTCGACGTCGGCATGGGTACGCCCGATGTCGCGGCGGGCGCGTTCTCCGTCGACCTTGTCGCGTACCCGTGCCTGCCCACCGCCCGCGGCCGCCACCGGCTGACGCTGCGCGACCACCTGCGCCTGACGAATCCCGGCGAGACCGAGGTCAAGGTCGAGGACAGCCCGGGCGTGACGATCGACCACGCGCGCATCGGCGCCGCCGACGACCCGAGCTACGACTACAAATTCGTCGGCGCCGGCGGCCCGATCTCCGACGACGGCCTCGACCTCCAGTTCGACGCCGGCCCCAAGGCCCCGGTCACCGCCGACGGCACGTGCAAGGCGCCCGCGAGCGGCGGCCGCTCGAAGCTGCCCTGGCTGGCCGGCGCGGGTGTGCTCGTGCTCGCCGCCGTCGCCGGCATCATCGCGTGGCGGCGTCGCTCTACAGCTTCTTGAAGTAGTCGCCGACGAGCTCGAAGTCCGCGATGAACTCCTCGCGCGCGATGCGGCGCATCTCGTCGTCGGGCGCGCGCAGCACGCTCGCCGGGTGCACGGTCGCGAACGTCCACTTCGCGAGCGGCGTGTCGAGCACGTGGCCGCGCTCCTTCGTGACGCGGAACGCTGACCCGAGCAGCGACTGCGCCGCGGTCGCGCCGAGCAGCACGACGATCGCCGGATCGAGTAGCTCGAGCTCGGACTCGAGCCACGGCTTGCACGCCGCGATCTCGTAGCGGTCCGGCTTGTCGTGGATGCGGCGCTTGCCGCGCTGGGTGAACTTGAAGTGCTTCACCGCGTTCGTCACGTAGACCTCGGTGCGCGGGATCGCGCCCGCGCCGAGCGCCTCGTCGAGCAGCTGGCCCGACGGGCCGACGAACGGCTTGCCGGCGAGGTCTTCCTGGTCGCCGGGCACCTCGCCGATCAGGACGATCTTGGCGTGCGCGCTGCCCTCACCGAACACGGCCTGCGTGGCGTGCTTGTAGAGCGTGCACCCGTGGCACGTCTGCACGGCCGACCGTAACGTCGTCAGCGATTTTCGGGCGGGCAGGAACGCCTGGGCACCAGGGACTTCTTCAGGTGGCGGTTTTCGCGCACGAACGGCCATGAGATCGGAGAAAGCACGGGGTGTGCCGGCACGCGGAATGCTCTGTATTCCGAGCATGAAGAGCCTAGTCATGCTGGCTGCACTCGGCGGCATCGCGGCCGCCGAGCCCGCACCGAACCCTGACTTTGTCCCCGCGAAGGCGCCGAGCACGGTCGTGACCGAGCCGGCAAGCGGTGCGCGCTCGGCGATCGAGCCGACCGAGATCGTGATGTTCGATCTCAACTCGGCAACGCTCTACGACGCGTCGCTCGACCAGGTCGAGCGCGTCGCCGCGTGGCTGAAGCGCCATCCCGGCTACAACCTCGCGATCGAGGGCCACACCGACAAGCTCGGTACCCCCGGCTACAACAACGACCTCGCGATGACGCGCGCGGCGGCGGTCCAGTCGCGCCTCAACGCGCACGGGATCCCGAACGACCGCCTGGTGTTGGTCGGCTTTGGCGAGAACGGCGCCAGCGCGACGGAGAACCACAACGACCGCCGCGTCGTGATGTACGCGACCAAGCTCAACGGGTCGCAGCTCGCGGCGATGGACGTCCGCCGGGGTGCCCTGCGGGCGACCTGGTTCGAGCGCGGGACAGCGTTCGACATGGTCGGCAAGCAGTAGGTTATGCTCGGGAGGCTTGAAGAAGTTTCCCGACTTCGTCCCTCCGACCAAGGTCAGCTATCTCGACCGCGGTCCGACGCTGCATCTGCGGCGGTGCAGCCTTCAAGCTGAAGACGGCCAGGAGTGGGCGTTCGACAAGGAGGAGATCCGGATCGGCTCGATGGAGGACAACGACGTCGTCCTCCACGACGACACGGTCTCCCGTTACCACTGCAAGATCGTCCAGGACGACACCGGCTACGTGCTCGTCGACAACCACTCGACGAACGGCACGTTCATCAACAAGGTGCGCGTCCGCGAGGGCTTCCTCAAGCCGGGCAGCTCGATCGCCGCCGGCCAGAGCGTGCTGAAGTTCAACGCGCGCGAAGAGGAAGTCCAGATCGTCCCATCGCGCGCCGACCGCTGCGGCCGGCTGATCGGCGGCAACGCGAAGATGCGCGAGATCTACTCGATCATCGAGAAGATCGCACCGACCGCGACGACCGTCGTGATCGACGGCGAGACCGGCACCGGCAAGGAGGTCGTCGCGCAGACGATCCACGACCTGTCGCCGCGCAGCAAGGGCGAGCTCGTCGTGTTCGATTGCGGCGCGGTGCCGCCGAACCTGATCGAGAGCGAGCTGTTCGGCCACGAGAAGGGCAGCTTCACCGGCGCGATGATGACGCGCACCGGTCTGTTCGAGCAGGCCGATGGCGGGACGCTCTTTCTCGACGAGCTCGGCGAGCTGCCGCTCGATCTGCAGCCGAAGCTGCTGCGCGCGCTCGAGCAGCGCGAGGTCCGGCGCGTCGGCGCGGCGAAGGCGCAGAAGGTCGACGTCCGCATCATCGCGGCGACGAACCGCAACCTCGAGGAAGAAGTGCGCGCGGGGCGGTTCCGCCAGGACCTGTTCTACCGGCTCAGCGTCGTGCGGCTGCACCTGCCGTCGTTGCGCGATCGCGTCGACGACATCCCGCTGCTCGTGCAGAGCTTCCTCGAGAACGGCATGTACAACCGGCTGCCGAACGGCCAGCAGAAGGTCCGCGGCATCTCGCGCGAGGCGGCGGCGGCGCTGCAGGCGTACGCGTGGCCCGGCAACGTGCGCGAGCTCGTCAACGTGATCGAGCGCGCGGTCAGCTTCTGCAGCCACCAGGTGATCGAGGTCAGCGACCTGCCCGACTTCGCGCGGCACTCGCGGCCCGCCACCGGCGCGCAGCAGACGGTGCGGCGCATGCCGACGGGCCCGGCCGTGTCGCTGCAGCCGAACCCGCCGCCGACGCCCGACGAGCTGCTCGGCGAGGGCGTGACGTTCAAGGATGCGAAGGAGCGGTGGGTCGCGACGTTCGAGCGCGACTACATCGTGCAGACGTTGAAGCGCAACAGCGGCAACATCTCGCACGCCGCGCGCGCAGCCGACATCGACCGCAAGTACTTCCGCAAGCTGATGAAGAAGTACGACATCGAAGCGGCGGGCGTCGACGATGACGACGAGCCCGGAGCCTGAGAACAGCGACCTCGATCCGGACGAGCCGCCCTCGCACCTCGACGAGCACGGCAACCCGAAGATCATCGAGCGCCACCTCCACGTCCCGCCGGAGCTCGCGGGGCTGCGGCTCGATCACTTCGTCAAGACGCAGATCACGCGGCTGTCGCGCACGAAGATCCAGACGATCATCGAGACGCAGCTGACGCGCGCGGACGGGTTCAAGCCGAAGGCCTCGACGGGCGTCGCCGCCGGCGAGCACTACATCATCCGCCGCCCCGCGCCCGCCGAGCCGCCGGTGCCGCGCACGTTCGGCGTGCTGCACGAGGACGCGCGGATGCGGATCATCGACAAGCCGGCCGGCCTGCCGGTGCACGCGAGCGCGAAGTTCTACTTCAACACGCTGACGCGGGTCCTCTCCGAGCGCTATCCCGACGAGCCCGAGCTGCAGATCTGTCACCGGCTCGATCGCGAGACCAGCGGCGTGCTCGTGCTCGCGCGTGATCGCGAGGCGGCCGCATTTCTGAAGGACGCGATCGGCCGCAAGGACCGGACGACGAAGGAATACCTCGCGGTCGTGCACGGCCAGCCGCCGTGGGACGAGGAGGCCGTGCTCGACATCGGGCTGCGGCTCTCGACCGAGGCCGACGCGACGCGCCTGCCGCACGTCCGCATGCTGCCCGATCCGAAGGGCCTGCCCGCGATCACGCGCGTGCGGGTCGAGCAGCGCGCGGAAGCGTACGCGCTCGTACGCTGCACGCTCGTCACCGGCCGCCAGCACCAGATCCGCGCGCACCTCGCGCACGCCGGGTTCCCGATCGTCGGCGACAAGCTCTACACGCACGGCGACGACGCGTTCATCGAGTACTGCGATGAGGGCCTCACCGACGAGCTCGCCGCCCTGTTCGTGATCCCCCGCCACGCGCTGCACGCAGCAAAGATCACCTTGCCCCACCCCGACGGCGGCACGGTCACAGCCGGGGCCCCTTTGCCCCAGGATCTGGCCGCGCTTCTCGCGTAGGCTGGTTCCATGCGGCTCGTCGTGGCTCTCGTCTCGATTCTCGCGATCGCGTGCGGCTCGCACAGCAACGGAAGCAGCGACGCGCCGGGCGCCGGTGGCGATAGCGGCGGCGGCGGCGGCGACAGCGGCGGCGATAGCGGTGGCGGCGGCGGCGGCACGACGATCCACGTCACGCTGAACAACCACCCCACGAACGCGGCGATGTACTCGTTCCTCGTCGCGTACCAGGACGGCAGCAGCGCGTGGAAGCTCGCCGGCGCACCGAGCGGCGATGTCTACAGCTTCAACGTCAACTCGCCGAGCTGGGGCGTCGCGTGGACGTGCATCGGCAACTCGGCGCCGCAGGCCGGCGGCGGGCAGATCCGCCAGGTCGCGGAGGCGCACTTCGCGGTCGCCGAGCGCACGAGCCTGTCGTTCGATGTCCCGCCGCGCTGCACCGACAACGCACCGACGACCGTCGCGCTCACGGGCACCGTCAGCAATCGCAGCGGCGGCGGCGTCTGGCTCGTCGAGTTCGGCGGCAAGACCGGCTTCGTCAACCCGCAGACAGGTGGCTATCGCATCGAGGCGCTGCCGGGGACGCGCGATGTCGTGTTGCTGCACGTCCAGTCGAACGGCGGCGGCACGACCAGCGACTTCGTGACGACCGAGGCGCTCGTCGATCGCGCCGTCACGGTGAACGCGGCGACCACGCACGACCTCGACGCGAGCAGCGCCGTCGCGACCCAGGCGTTCAACGTCACGATCGGCGTGCCGCTCAACGGCCGCGCGCTCGCGACCACGGTGCTCTACAGCGCGGGCGGCACGACGCCGACGCTCGATCGCGTGAGCTCGCAGTTCGAGTCCGATGCGCTCGATGCGACGCAGGGTGTGGCCGGCGACGTCTATGACCAGCAGATGCTCGTCGCGAGTAACGGCCAGACCGCAATCGTCACGAACGCGACCGCGACGCCCGGCGACCAGACGTTCAGCGCGCCCCCGCCGCTCGGCGGCGCGACGTCGCAGGTCACCGGCTCGACGCCGTACCCGATCATCCACACGACGTGGGCTCCGTACGCGAGCACGATCGGCTACGTGTGGACCGCGACGCAGACGCCGACGTTGCAGCAGTGCGCGAGCAACATCCCGTGCACGATCGTGTGGTCGAGCCTGCTCTCGCCGGGCGTCACCGGAAACTCGCCCGGCTACACGATGCCGGATCTGTCGGCGCTGACCGGGTGGAGCGCGAACCTCGCGTTTGTCACCGGCACGATGGTCACCGGGTACGCGGAGGCCGGCAAGTCGAGCGGTGGCGCCAGCGATTTCCCGCCCGTGACGCCGCCGCCGGCGGGCACGAAGCGCACGTACGTCCGCAGCGACTTTACGGTCACGCCGTGAAGCGCTAGACAGTTCGGTGCGTGCAGAAGGACCGCGCCGCACCGTTCTCGAAGAAGCATCGCCGGTACTGGATCCCGGTGACGGGCGGCATGATCTTGATCGGCCTCGTCAACGTGTTCATCGGGTTCTGCGTCTATCAGAAGCCGAGCGACAAGCACGAGGCGATCAAGCTGAACTTGATCCGGCGCGATGCCGCCGTCGATGCGATCAACACGATCGCGCCGTCGGAGCTGCCCGCCGAGGTGATGCGCGCGTTCGCCGTGAAGTATCCGCAGACGCTGCCTGTGGGCGCGACGATCATCTCGGGCGCGTACGTCGTGCAGTTCCCGCCGGGCAAGCCGCACCAGACGGCGACGTTCAAGCCCGACGGAACGTTCGTGCGTGAAGACTGAGATCGACGAGCCACGTGCACGCGCCGACGACGAGCGCGGCCGAGCCGAACGTCGCGAGGTAGACGCCGATCATCGCCTCCTCCGTCGACGCCCATAACCCGAACCACAACGTGCCGAGCGCGCCGACGATCAACGCCGACAAGGCGACGCGCCGCTCCGAGCATCCCGACCAGCCGAGCGTCGCGAGCACGAACGCGCCGATGCCGAGCTCGACGGCACCGATCGGCGGCGCGAACAGCAGTGTCACCGTCGCGCACGCGATCGCGGCGAACGTCACGGCGCGCATCACGCGCACCGCGCGGTGGAGGCCGCGCACCGTCCACGCCCACGCCGCGAGCATGAACGCGAGGCCGAACAGGTACGGCGGCAGGAAGATCGGCGCCTCGATCGGATAGACCGGCGCCGAGCAGCCTTTGACCGCCGGCAGGAACATGCACGCGAACAGGATCGCGCCGGCCGGGCCCGTGATCCGGCGATGGCGGCGGCGGCCGAGCTCGAGCTCGACCCGTCGCACGGGCAGATCGATGGCAACCCCCAGCTGCATCGCGCGCGACCAGCATGACATGCGATCGCGTCAGAGGGATTCCTATTCTCAAACCTTAGTGGCGGCGCAGCAGCTCGCCGAGCGTGTCGCGAACGGTGGGATTCGTCTCGATCTCGTGGTGCTGGCGCAGGATCGGCAGCACGTCGGCGTTGTCCATCGACTGCAGCGCCGTGTAGGCCGCCTCGCGCAGGCCGCCCGCCTCCTGGCGCAGCACCATGACGAGGAACTCGCCGGCCTCGACGGTCTGGATCTTTCCGATCGACTGCAGCGCGGCGGCGCGGACGCGCGCATCGGTCGACTCGCGGTAGATGCGCGCGAGCGGATTGAATGCGTGCGGGAAGTGGAGCCCGCCGATCGCGACGAGCGCCGCCTCGCGGACCTGGGCGTCCGGATCGTTGAGCGCCTTGCGCACGATCACGAAGGAGCGTTTGAAATACAAAAAGCGCAGCGCGCGCACGGCGGCGCGACGCACCGTCGGCTCGGGCGATGCGAACAGCTTCTCGAGCGGCGACAGCGCGGCGTACGACTGCAGCTCGCCGAGCTTGTCGGCGACCTCGACGAGCGTCTCCGTCTCGCCGACGGCGTTGCGCGCCTGCGCGTCGGCCATGATCAGCAGCACGACGAGCGCGCGGCGGCGGATGCCGTTCGGATAGCGCAGATCGCCGACGATCGACGCCGCGACCGCGAACGGATCGCCGTCCATCTCCCACTCGAGCAGGTCGACGAACCAGATGTCCGCGTAGGCGTGCTGCTGCTTGAGATAGTCGGGCAGGCCCGGCAGCTCGACGGGCGGCGAGGCGAGGCCCTTGTAGCGCTGCGCGATCGACGAGAACCGCTTCTTCGCGCGATCCGGCAGCTCGAGGCCGGCGAGCCGATCGAAGCACTCGCGCACCGCCGGGTAGTCGCCGACCGCGCTGTGCTGCGACGCGGCCGCGAGCAGCGCGTTCTCGACCATCTGCACGGGCACGCCCGTCTCGACGAACTTCTCGGCGCACTTGACCCACGTCAGCGCGCTCTTGTGCTGGTAGTGCCGGTCATACGGCAGGCCCGCGCGCGCCGCGAACGCCGCGGCCTCCTGGTAGAGCGTCGCGGCCGCGTGCAGCTCGCCGCGCTCGAGCGCGAGCTTGATGAAGTCCTCGTAGTACTGCAGGACGTAGAACTTGAGGTTGTCGTCGCGCAGCACGCGGATGCAGTTGACGTAGCCCTCGGCGAGGTTCTCGAACTGCGCGCTCTCCTTGCCGAGCTTGAGCAGGATCTGGAAGCAGTCGAACGCGCGCTCGAGCTCGCCGGATTGCTCGAAGTCGTCGGCGACCTGCTCGAGCTTGCGCTGACTCTCGATCAGAGCGCGGCGGGCCTCGGTCGAGCCGGCGTCGAGCCGCACCGCCGCGAGCCCGTAGTCGAAGTGGACGAGCGCGGCCTCGTACGCGCGATGCGAGAGGCCCGGTGCGTGGAGCAGCGACTTCCACGCCGCCGTCGCCTCGGGATACTGCTTCGCGCGCTCGTACGCGACGGCCGCGTGCACCGGCAGCTTCGCCTGGTGATACAGCTGCGCCGCCTCGACCCACTTCTTCTCGATCTCGGCGAGCCGCGCGCGCAGCGCCACGTGCTCGTCGCCGGCGAGCTGACCGCGCGCCATGTCGAAGTAGTGCAGGTAGAGGTAGACGAACGCGGCCTCGCGCGCGCGCCCGAGATGACGATAGATCTCGCCGAGCCGGCGCAACCAGTCGTCGTACTCGTAGTTGATGACGTGCGTCTGGCCGATCAGCTCGCGGTAATGCCGCTCCGCTTCGACCCACCTGCCCTGCTGGACGAACGCCTCGGCCTGATCGGCCGTGCTCTCGATCGAATTGAACGTGCGGCGTGCCACGCAACCGACGGTGTACCACTGGTCAGTCGAACATGCCGCCGATCCAGCCGCCGAGACGCGAGCCGGCGTAGCCACCGGCCGCCGCACCTGCGGTCGCGCCGGCGACGCCGCCGACGACCGTGCCCGCGCCCGGTGCGATCGCGGTGCCGGCCGCGGCGCCCGCCGTGCCGCCGAGGAAGCGACCCGCGGCGACGCCGGCCGCGCCGCCGGCCCACTGGCCCCACTCGCGCCACGAGGCGCCGCCGGTGACGGCATCGAGAACGTCGAGCTGGATCGTCGGAAGAGTGTCGAGGTCGTTCATGAGGATCTCCTAGAAGCGTTTGCGGGACAGGCCCGTGAGGACGGCAGCGATGACGCAGAACACGAGGACGGTTGGCTCTCCACCG
>JAFAOG010000607.1 GCA_019237945.1 Deltaproteobacteria bacterium
TAGCCGAAGCCACCGTTCATCTCGCCGGCCTCGTTGCCGAGCAGACCGCCGTAGATGTTGGTGTCGTCGAAGCCTGAGGAGATGTCGCCGGTGCCGGTGAGCGACGCGAACGCGCCACCCTGAACGAGAGCCGTGTTGCCGAGGATGCCGGCCGTGCGCGCGGCGTCGATCGCCTGCTGGCGCGCGAGCTGCGGGTCCTCCTGCGTCTTCTGCATCTTGTACTGGCCCTCGGCGCGGTCCGAGTCCTTCTTGCCCATCTTGCCTTCGTCGAGCGCCATCGCCTGGCCGGTACCACCCGACTCGTCCTTGCCGTCATCCGGCTGGTCTTCGGGCGGCGGCGGCGGCGGATCGTCCTGCGAGGCGGAGTTCGTGCGCGTCGAGGTGTCTTCCAGCGACGAGAGGTCGGCGTTGGCGGCCGAATCCTCGACGGGAACCTGGAACAAGAGGAGGAGCAGGATGCCGAACGCGGCCGTGGTGCCACCCAGCGACACCATGAACGGCGTGTCGAACGAGAGCAGCGGCGCGGCGTGGCGGCGCGGGCGCGCGACGCTCGAGACGAGGAACGTCGTGCGGCCGACGCGGACGCGGATCTTCGCGCCCGACGGGATCGGTGAGATCGTCGTGCGGCCCTGCGAGGCGAGCTCGCCGAGCGTCGTCGACTGGCCGTTGACGACCATCTCGCCTTCCATGCCGGGCGAGAACGAGAACGCGAAGTCATCGCCGTGCGGCGCGACCAGCGGGAAGTCCGGGGACGGCGCGCCCTCGATCGGGAACTCGACGCCGGGCGCCGTACCGATGCGAGCGTACGGGCTCTCCTTCTCCTTGCGCATGCGCACGAGCGCGCTCGTCATCATGCCGATCGACGCGAGCAGGCCACCGAACGCGGCCCAGTCAAAGCCACCCGACAGCATGCGCGGACGCACCGAGTAGCCGGGCTTCTTGAGCACCAGCGTCTCGTAGTCGTAGCGGCCCTTGTTGTACGCGGCGTTCTGGACGGCCGTGTAGAACGCGAAGACGAACACGCAGAGGCACGCGCCACCGAGCGCGAACAGACCCCACGTGGCGCCGGTGACCTTGCCACCCTTGGGATCGATGCAGTGCTTCACGCCGACGACGGAGTCGCCGAGCATCGCCGCGACCTCGACGGCGCGGGCGCCGGAGAAGTCATCGGCTTCGCCGGCCATCGCCTGCTGGAAGCCGGGCATCGGCGACGGAGCGGCGCCGAAGATCGCCGGACCACCACCGATCGGGCCACCACCGGACATGCCGGGCGGCGGGCGAACGGCGGGAGCCGCCGGAGCCGCCTGCATCGTCGCCGCGAGGCCCTGCGGAGACATCATCGGGTTCGCGGCGGCCGGCGGCGCGGGCGGCGCGGACACCGGCATCGGCGGCGCGACCGGGCGCGAAGGCGCGGCGGCCATCGGAGCCGGCGCGGCGGGAACGGCCGGGCGCGGCGTCGAAGCGATGATGTCCTGCTGCGCAGGCGCCGATACGCGCGTCGGCTCGTCATCGACCTCGCCGGGCTGACCGATCGCCAGCTCGATGCGGGTCTCGCCGACGACGATCGTGTCGCCGGACTGGAGCTTCGCCTTGTTGACCTTCTGGCCGTTGACGAACGTGCCCTTGGTCGAGCCGAGGTCGATGATGCTCACGTCACCGGGGCCGTTGACCTCGATGATCGCGTGCATGCGGCTGACCGTCTCGTCATCGAGCTTAAGGTGCGCCGAAGGCACCTTGCCGAGCTTGATGACGGACAGGCTCAGCCGTTCCTCGCGGACCAGCTGATCGCCTTTGAAGATGCGGAATGTGAGCGGAACCTTTGCACCGGCCATGGTCGTTCTCCAGAAGGAGCTACTGCAACGAACAACGACCGGTGAACTCTAGGAGCTCGGGTGAGCTCTAGAGGTCCTCGGCCGACTTGATGATCTCGGGGATGAAGTCTTTGCGGATGTTGATCAGCGAGCTGTGCTTCGCGAAGTCACGCGCATCGACCGTCGAGCCTTCCGGCTTGATGAGGTCGCCTTCGATGGTGTCGCCGGAGAAGTCGTACGTCTTCACCTTGCCGTTACCACCGCCACCACCACCGCCGCCCTTCTTGTCGTCGGCAGCAGCAACACCCGTGAGCGTGAGGAGAGCGAGTAGTGCGATGAGCTTCGTCTTCATCATGAGTTCCTCTTCTCCGAGGTCATGTGAAAGAGATCCATCCGCACGGGACCTCCGACACCACGACCCGGTTTCCGGTTCCGCAATTCTTCCCAAAAAGTTCCGCTTTATCCAGACACACGAACAGGGGATCGGTTGCGGCACCGACCCCCTGTTGTTTCAGGTACTTGCTACTTCGCGGGCGGCGGGGCCGCGCTGCCAGCGCCTGCCGGGGGCGCTCCGCTACCCTGTCCGGCCGGGGCCGGCGGGGGCGACTCGGGCATCTTCGGGGCGTTCTGCAGGCTGGTGATCGCACCATCCAGCTGCTTGATGACCTTGTCGCAGTCGCCGATGTTGTTCTTGGCCTCGGCCTTGTCGGACGGGTCCGCTTCCTTGTCCTGGACCTGGGCGAAGAAGTCGCGGGCCTTGCGATACATGTCCTGGCTGCCGCGCAGGGCCTTGATCGGGTCGGGGTCGTTGACCTTGGTCGCCCGGAAGTCCTTGTAGAGCACGCCGAGGTTGAAGTACGCGTCGCCGCGGCGCGGGTCGAGCCCCTTCGCCTTGTTGTACTGGGCCTCGGCGCCGTCGAAGTCATTGAGACCGCGGAGCGCGACGCCCAGACCGATCGTCGCGTCGTAGCTCTTCGGCGCGATCTCGAGCGCCTTGGAGAACATCTCCTTGGCCGTGTCGTACTTGCGGAAGTTCAGCGTCAGCTGGCCGGCGTTGATGCGCGCCTCGACGAACTTCGGGTCCGCCTCGACCGCCGCCGTGAACGCCTGCAGCGCCTGGTTCAGCGAGCCCTTGTGCATCCAGTACAGTCCGTATGCGTTCTGCAGCGGCGCGTACTTCTCGTTGCGCTTCTTCGCCTCGTCGAGCAGCGTCTTGGCGAGGTCGAGGCGGTTCTTGTTCTGCTGCCAGCCTTCCATCCACACGAGACCGAAGTCCGTGTAGGCGTCGACGGAGTCGGTATCGACACCGAGCGCCGAAGACAGGTGGAACTTCGCGTCCTCCTCGAGCTTCTTCCAGGTCGCGTCCTTGCTGTTGCCGATCTTGCGCATCTGCTCGAGGTCCATCGTGGCCTCGTTGATGTGCGCGCCGACGAGCTTACCGGTCGCCTTGAGGGCCGTATCCCAGTACTGCTTCGCCGCGTCGACCTGACCGCGCTTGTAATAGATCTCGCCCAGGCTCGAGACCGCCATCGCAACCTTCGCCGGGTCGCCCTTCATGTGCGACGCCTCGGTGTAGGCGCTCTCGGCGTCCTTATCGAGACCGCAGCGCTGCAGCGACAGGCCGACCATGAACTGCGCCTCGACGAGCTTGTGCTCGCGCGCGACCGCGCTGAACTTGTCAGCGGAGCCGCGGCAGGCGCCCTCGTTCCAGCCGCCCTTCTCGTTCGCCATGAAGCCGTCCATCGCGGCCTTGTAGTCCGCTTTGGCGTCCTTGCTCACTTCGACCTTGGGCGCGGCCGGCGTTCCGCCCTTGCCAGGCGTCGCGATGTCCTGATGAGTTCCGATCGAGGGAGGCGGCGGGGGCTTGGGACCCGTAGCGCCACCACCACCCGACTTCGAGCCACCACCGCACGCGACAAGCGCGAGCAGCGAGGCGGAGAGGAATTGAATACGCATTGCTTGGTTCTCCTTTCTCGTTGCTGGGCGATTACTCGAGGTGAGCCGGCGGCTCGAGGCTGATGACCGGCGACACCTGGTTCGGGTCACCACGGAGCTCGGAGGCCGTCGGGAACTCCTCGGGCTTGATCTGGCCGAGCTCGCGCTCGCACAGCTTCGACCACTCGGAGAACCATCCGAGCTCGGTCGACTTCTGGAGGCACGCGCCGTACGCGGTCAGCGACTTCTCGGCGAGCGGCTCGGCGGCCGTCGTCAGCGCGTCGCAGTACGCGTCGACCTTGTCCTGCGCGAGGTCGTAGTCCTCGACCATCTGGCTCTTGCGAACCTCGGCCGGGATCTCGGCCGTGAACAGCTGATCGCTGAACTCCTGCATGACCTGACCGAGGCGGGCGGCCGCCGCGATCGAGTTCGCGTTGTCCTTGACCGAGAGCACGTCGGCGTACTTCTTCGACGTCGACTCGGCGGCCTTCGTCTTGCCGCTCAGCCAGTCGTTGAAGCGCTTCATCGCCTTCTCCTTCTGCGCCTTGTGCTCGGGGGCACCGTCGCCGAAGTTGAGGCCGGTCGGGAACTTCAGGTCGAGGTACTTCTCGAACTCGACGTCGGCCTCGGCGAGCTTGCCCTGGGCGTACCAGTAGCGAGCACCCGCCCACGCCGGGTCACTCGAGTCACCCTTCATCTTCTCGAACGCGGCGGCGGCCTGCTTGTACTCGCCGAGCGCCTCGCGCATCTTGCGGTCGTCGCGCTTGACGACGGTCAGGTTGATCTTCGACTCGCTGCCCGCGCAGTGCGTGGGCGCGACGTAGACTTCCTTGCCCTTCTTCTTCTTGGTCGTCGCCTTCTTCGCGACGATCGCGCGCTCGCGCTGGACCTTCACGCAGCTGCCGTCGACTTCCTTCACCGGGCAGCTCTGGTGCCACAGGATGTTCGCGATCTTCGCGTGAGCGATGACGAGCTTGTCCTCGCCGCCCTTGGCGCCCCACGTGCGGATGTAGTCGTGGAGGTGCTTGATCACGGCGTCGTTGTCGCCGCGCTTCTCGTCGATCGACACGAGCGAGAATGCCGCGTTGGCAGCCTCGGTCGGCTTCTTCTTGCCGAACGTGTCGATGAAGTACTTGGTGTCGGCGATCGCCTTGTCGTCGTCGCCGATGCCCTTGCGATAGAACACCGCGTCGCTCATCGCGTCGTAGGCATCCTTCTCGCCGGCGTACTTCTTCGCGTACTGCTCGAGCTTGTCCGACGCGCGATCGTAGAACGCGATATCGCCGTACGCCTTGCCGAGGCGGGCGATCGCGCGAGCCGTGATCTTGCTGTTCGGGTAGTACTTCTCGAGCAGGTTGAACATCTGGATCGCGACGCCGATCGACTTGCCTTCCTCGAAGCACACGCCGGCGTTGTAGAGGACCTCGTCGTTATCCGCGCCTTCCGGGTTGCGGTTGTAGATGTCGAGGTAGGCCTGACCGCACTCGACGTACTTGCCGAAGTCCTTCGTGTCCTTCGCTTCCTTCTCCTTGAACTCGGCCTTCTTGCGCATCGACTGCGCCTTGATCTTGTTCAGGGTCGCCTTGAGGTCGTCCTTGCCCTCGAGGAACTTGGGCATGTTGTCGAGCTTGTCGACGAGCGCGAGCATCTCGTCGAACTTGCCGGTGCGGTTGTAGGTATCGAGGAGGAGGTTCGCCGAGTACTCCGCGGTCTCGTGCTCCGGGTGGTGCTCGATGATGTCGAGGAAGATCGGGTTCGCCTCGTCGAAGTGGTTGTAGCGGCGATACATGTTCGCCTTGAGGAACTTCATGCCGACGAGCTCGTCGTCCTTCGGGTCCTTGATGTAGTTGATGTAGATGTCGAAGGCCGCGAGCATCTTCTGCTGGCGCTCCGGGATCGGCTGCGGCGGGCCCGGCTTCTTGTCGGGGTTCTTCGCGTCCTCGGCCTCGGCGTCCTTCGCTTCCTGACGCGGATCGACGTTGAGCGCGTTCTTCCAGCCGAGCACGGCGGCGTACGCCGACTCCTTCATCAGCTTCTGATCGACCTTGCCGGTCTTGACGACGTCGGTGAACGTGACGGCCGCGTTCTCCCACAGCTCGGTCGCCAGGCGCGGGTTCTTCTCG
>JAFAOG010000286.1 GCA_019237945.1 Deltaproteobacteria bacterium
AGCGCGCGGCTCTGCTGCTCGCGATGTTGACGGCGGTCGCGCAAGCCGCGCCACCGCACGGCCCCGCCACGCGCACGACGAAGCTCGCCGTCAAGGGCGCGACAGTGCACCCGGCCGCCGCGACGCCGGTCCGTCATGACGGCGCGCACGCGCGCATGCTGTTCGGTAAGGAACTGCATCCGGCGCGCGAGGTGGTCGGCCGCCGAGAAGAGCCGCTGACGCCCGAAGAAGAGACGGCGAAGCAGATCGAGAAGCTGCTGCGCGGCCCGCTGCGCTACGGCGTGACAGGCCTGTTCGTCGCCGATGCGCGGACGGGCGAGCCGCTGTTCGCGGTCAACGCGGACGATCCGCTGAACCCGGCCTCGAACGTCAAGATGATCTCGACGGCGGCGGCACTCGAGCTGCTGGGCCCGAGCTTCCGCTACACGACGCGCCTGCTCGGCCCCGAGCCCGACGCGCACGGCGCCATCCACGGCGACGTCTACCTGCTCGGCTCGTGGGACCCGACGCTGCACGCGACCGACCTCGACGAGATCGCGATGCAGGTGTCGGCGAAGGGCGTCAAGGAGCTCGACGGCGACGTCGTCATTGGCGCGGACCCGACGCGCGACGGCATCTACAAGGCGGTCGTCCCGATCACGGTGAAGGCCGGTATTGCCGGCGAGCAGCCCAGCGCGAGCGCGCCTCCCGGCTATGACCTCGTCGCGATCGGCATCACGGCGAAGACGGCCGCGACGCCGCTGCGCTACCAGCGCCTGACGTACACGTCGTCGACGTTCAAGGACGGCGCCGGTCACACGCGCGTCGCGCTCACTGTCGGTGGCACGATCGGCAAGGGCCAGGAAATCACGACGCCCGTGATGATCAAGGAGCGCACGTTCGACGCGGCCCACATGCTGCGCGCCGCGCTGCGCGCGCACAACATCGTGGTCAACGGCGACGTCCGCGTTGGCGAGCTTTCGGACTTCGTCGGCGACACGGCGAACCACGGCGCCCTGCCCGGCGAGCTCGGCCGCCACGACTCCAAGCCGCTCGTCGACATCGTCCGCGAGATCAACAAGTACTCGATCAACTGGCTCGCCGACCGCGTGATCATGACGGCCGCTGCGCTGTCGCGGCGCACGACGCCGTCGATGGACGTCGCGCTCGATGCGATGTACGCGTGGCTCGCGCGTCATCCCAAGCTCGCAAAGCCCGACGTCGTCGTCGATACCGGCTCGGGCCTGTCGTATCGCACGCGGATCACGCCGCACGAGCTGGTCGCGATCGTCCGCGACGCCGCCGGCTTCACCGACAACACGCCGCCCGATCTCGCGCACGCGTGGCTCGACTCCCTGTCGATCGCGGGCACCGACGGCACGCTCGTCCATCGCTTCCGCACGGCGGACCTGCGCGGTCACATCCACGCAAAGACCGGCTCGCTCTCGACGGTGATCGCGCTCTCGGGCGTGCTCGACATCGACCCGATGCGGCCGCTCGTGTTCTCGATCGTCACCAACGGCGACCGCCCGCTCTCCAAGGGCTACGTCCGCAAGGCGCACGAGCAGGTGCTCGGCCTGATCTCGAAGTACATCGCGCAGACGACGAAGACCGTGATCCCCGAGGTCAAGCCCGAGACCCCCTCGACGACGCCGGCGCAGGGCAGCGAGGAGCCGGAGGAGTCCGAGCCCGAGCTCGACGCCGAGACGGCTGGTCACGCGATGCCGGGTGAGACGCCGCCCGCGGCGCCCGCGATCGATGGGGCGATGCCGCCGCCTACGACGCCCGCGCCGATGACGACGCCCGCGCCGCCGCCCACGCCGCCCACGCGATAGCGGCCGCGCCGAGGACCGCGAGCAGCGACGCCCACAGCGGCGTGCTGACGCGAGCCGCGAGCTCGATCCGCGACGCGTGCGCGGGAACGGCGATGCCGGTCAGCGCCACGTCGATCGGGAACGTCGGAAGCTCGTGCCGCGCCTCGTCGGTCGCCGTGAACATGGCGACGTAGTTCGTGGCGACGACCAGCGTGCACGGCGCAGGCGTCGAGACCTCGATCGTCGCGCGCTGGCCGTCGCCCTCCGTCGTGACGCTGCCGACCGTCGCGCCCGTGCATTGCGATGCGGCGGCGCCGGCTCCGTCGCGCCACGCGGTCGCCGCGAGCTCGGCGCGCACGTCGGTGCTCGCGTGCATGGCCGCCGCGAACGCGGCCGCATCGCCGACAACGACGCGCGCCGGAAACCACGCCGGCCCGTTCGTCGGCGGCAGCCGCTCGAGCGCGAGCCCGTTCGCCGTGAACGCGACCGCGAGCTGGACGTCGTAGAGCTGCTGCAGCACGCGGAACGTCGGATCGCGCGCGAGCTGGAACACGCACGTCGTCACGGGGATCGCGTGGCCCTTGAGCGCGGACAGCAGCGCGAGGAAGCGCCGCGGCGGGTACCACACGCCGTCGAGCGACGCGAGGTCGGCCGCGAACGCGGTGCTCATGTCGTATGGCAGCGGCGGCGTGACGAGCTCCACGCGCACGAGCTGCGAGCGCAGCGCCGGTTCCTGCGCCACGAGCGTGTCGCGCAGCTCCGCGAGCTTCTCGATGCGCTCGTGGGGGACGTCGCGCAGGAAGCGTTCGTCGAACGCGACGACGCCGAGCGATGCGGCGAGCGCGAGCGCCGGGAATGCGAGGGTTGGCCGCCAGCGCAGCGCAAGCAGCGTGCCGCCGCACGCGCCCCACGCGAGGACCTCGCGTGCGACGCCGGGCACCGCGCGGCCCGCGATGATCACGAGCACCGCGACGGCCATCGCGAGCGCGTCGCGTCGCCATGGCGCCGGTTCGATCGGCCGCGTCGCGGCGTCGGTCGGCGGCGTCGCGAGGACCGCGGTCGGCCGCCTCGCGAGGAACGCCGCCAGCGCGAGCGGCGCGATCATCACGACCGCGGGCAAGATGGCGCGCGCGGGCACGCGGAACGCGCCGAGGACCGGCACGTCGGAGAGCATGCGCACCGGCCACACGTCCGTGGCGTACAGGATCGCGAGCAGCGCGCTCACCGCGACAACGGCCGCGAGCCGCCGCCCCGACCGCGCCGCCGCGATCACGACGAGCAGCGGGCCAAGCGGGATGTTCTGCTCGTTGATCGTCGTCGCGGCTCCGTGCGCGAGCGCGCGCGTCCACGGCACCGATCCGAGCCAGTCGAGCCACGACGACGCGCCGTACGAGTACGCGACCGAGTCGCCGACCGCACGCGCCGCATCGTCGCTGACCGAGTACGCGGCAAGGCTGACCAGCCTCGGCAGCACGACCAGCACACCGCCAAGCAGCCCCGCGACCGCGAGGCACTCGGCGCGCGTCCACCGCCGCGCGAGCGACGCGATGACGATCGGCGCCCCGAACGTCGCGCCGTACACGACGCTCTGCGCACCGATGCCCGACATCCCGTGCGCGACGGCCGCCGCCGCGACGAGCACCGTCACCGCATCGAGCGTGCGGGCGCGGGCGCACCACGCGAGCGTCGTGATCGCGAGGAACGGCAGCAGGCCGAGGATCAGGTGCTCGTCGCCGACCGCAATGCGCCATCCGATCGCCGGCGCGAACCCGCACAGCCACACCGCGACGATCCGCTCTGCGACGGTCGTCATGCGCGGCGCCCCGGACCACGTCGTCGCCAGCGCCTCGGCCGTCTTGATCCCGAAGAACGCGACGAAGATCTGCAACAGGCAGGTCAGCGCGTTGAGCGTCGTCGTCGCCGACACGCCGAGCAGCGCGCACAGCTGCACGAACGGCGACGCGCCCCCGATCGGCTGCATCGCGCTGCCGCCGACGACGCCGAACCGATAGACATTCGACGTCCAGCTTGCCCCGCCGCGCAGCGCGCTCGCGACGTACGGCAGGTTCAAGACGCTGGCGTCCGCCTGCTCGATCGCGCGATCGAAGAACCACGCAAGCAGCAGCCACGTCGCGACGACGGCGACCGTGATCTCCGCGAGCACGCGGACGTCGCGTCGCGCGCGGGTCACCTGCCCACGATAGCACCGCTACGGCTTGACGAACCGCAGCACGAACCGGTCGCTGGTGCCGCGGCGGTCACCGGCGGCGCGCGGCGAGCTGTTCCAGTCGCGCTTGTCGGCCGGATTGCGCAGCACGTCGCTCTCGCCGTCGAGCTTGAACCCGGCCGCGAGCACTTCCTGCTTCACGACCGCCTCGTCGATGCGGTGCAGCGTGTCGGTGTCGCGCACGCCGCTGCCGTCGGCCGCGCTCGAGTCGACGATGCCGTACACGCCGCCGCTCTTGAGCGCGTCGAACACGGCCTTGTTCATCTTCGCGCGGTCGGCCTTCATGTTCACGACGTCGTGATAGTTGAGGATCGTGATCACCGCATCGAGGTCTTTCGCCTCGGCCGGGAACGGATCGTCGATCGGCCGCTCGATGCCGAGCACGTGCTTCATCGCCGGCTTCGCGGCGCGCTCGCTCCACGGCTTGCGTGCGAACTTGTCGAGGATCTCCTTCGTGTTCTGCGCGAAGATCGTCCCCGACTCGCCGACCGTGCGCGCCATCAGCTCGGTCGTGTAGCCGCCGCCGGCGAACAGCTCGCCGATCTTCTCGCCGGGCGCGATCTTGAAGAACGCGAGCACCTCGCCCGGCTTGCGGCCGGCGTCGAGCGCGCGATCCTTGTCCTCGCGATCCGGCGCGGCGATCGCCTCCTTGATCGGAGCCGGCACATCGGCGGCGGGCGTGTACGGCGGGATCACGATCGGTGCCGCGGCGCTGCCGCTTCCCGTACCGGAACCCGTACCAGCGGCATCGTGGTGCTTGGCGCACGCCGCGAGAAGCAAGCAAAGCAAGACGCGTTTCATGGCTGCTCCGAACCGCCGTCGCCGGCGCGCTATTCCTCTTGCGCGAATGATTGCGCGAGACGCTCGAGGACGCCCTGATCTTCGAGCGTCGTCGTGTCGCCGCGCGACTTGCTGCCACTCGCGACCTCGCGCAGCAGCCGCCGCATGATCTTGCCCGAGCGCGTCTTCGGCAGCGCCTCCGCAAACCGGATCTCCTCGGGCCGCGCCAGCGCGCCGATCTGCGACGACACGTGCTCGCGCAGGACCTTTGCGAGCGCCTCATCGGCGGCGACGCCCTGGCGCGGCGTCACGAACGCGACGATCGCCTGCCCCTTCAAATCGTCGGGCCGCCCCACCACGGCCGCCTCCGCGACCTTGGGGTGCGAGACGAGCGCGCTCTCGACCTCCATCGTCGACAGGCGGTGGCCGGCGACGTTGATCACGTCGTCGACGCGTCCCATCACCCAGAAGTAGCCATCGGCATCCTTGCGCGCGCCGTCGCCCGCGAAGTAGCAGCCGGCGACCTCGCCGAAGTACGTCTTCTGGAACCGCTCGTGGTCGCCGAAGATCGTCCGCAGCATCGACGGCCACGGCTTCTTGATCACGAGGAAGCCGCCCTCGTTCGCCTTCGCAGGCGTTCCATCCTTGTGCACGACATCGGCGGCGATGCCGGGCAACGGACGCGTCGCGCTGCCGGGCTTGGTCGGCGTCGCGCCGGGCAGCGGCGAGATCATGATCGAGCCCGTCTCGGTCTGCCACCACGTGTCGACGATCGGGCACCGGTTATGACCGATCTGCTCGCGGTACCACATCCACGCCTCGGGGTTGATCGGCTCGCCGACCGACCCGAGCAGCCGCAGCGACGACAGATCATGCTTCGCGGGCCACTGATCGCCCCACCGCATGAACGCACGGATCGCGGTCGGCGCCGTGTAGAACACAGTGACGCCCCACTTCGCGATGATGTCCCAGAACCGATCCGGCCCCGGCTGGTTCGGCGCGCCCTCGTACATCAGCACCGTCGCGCCGTTCGCGAGCGGCCCATACACGACGTAGCTGTGCCCGGTGACCCACCCGATATCGGCCGTGCACCAGAAGATGTCCTCGTCGCGCAGGTCGAACACGAGCTTCGTCGTGTAGTACGCGCCGGTCAGATACCCGCCGGTCGTGTGCAGGATGCCCTTCGGCTTGCCGGTCGTGCCGCTCGTGTACAGCGTGAACAGCGTGTGCTCGGAGTCGAAGCTCTCCGCCTCGTGACGCGGCGACGCCACATCGACCGTGTCGTGCCACCACACGTCGCGCCCGTCCTTCATCGCGACGTCGTTCGCGCACCGCTTGACGACGACCACCTTCTCGATGCTCGTGCCCTCGACGGCGCGATCGACGTTCTCCTTGAGCGGCACGATCGCCCCGCGCCGCCACCCACCATCGCTCGTGATGACGATCTTCGCCTTCGCATCCTTGATGCGATCGCCGAGCGCCTCCGCGGAGAACCCGCCGAACACGACCGTATGCGGCGCCCCGATGCGCGCGCACGCGAGCATCGCGATCGCGGCCTCCGGAATCATCGGCAAGTAGATCGCGACAAAGTCGCCCTTCTTCACACCGAGCGCGATCAGCGCGTTCGCCGCCTTGCACACCTCGCGATGCAGCTGCCCGTACGTCAGCACGCGCGTATCGCCTGGCTCGCCCTCCCACAGCAGCGCCGCCTTGTTCTTGCGCCACGTCGCGACATGCCGATCCAGACAGCTCACGCTCGCATTGAGCTGGCCGCCGACAAACCACTTCGCGTCGGGCAGCTTCCAGTCGAGCGTCTTGCTCCACTTCTTCGTCCACGCGAGCTCGCTCGCCACCTCCGCCCAGTACCCCTCGGGATCCTCATCCGCCCGCCGGTACATCTCCTCGTACTGCGCCATGCTCTTGACCTGCGCAGCGCGCGCGAACTCCTCGCTCGGCGCAAAGCTGCGGTTCTCGGTCAGCACGCTCTCGATCGACTGACTCATAAGGCCTCCTCAGAACACGGCAATCGCATCGATCTCGACGAGCGCACCCCGCGGCAGCTTCGCCGCCTCGACGGTCGCGCGCGCGGGCGGGTCGTGCACGAACTTCTCGCCGTAGATCGCGTTGACGGTCGCAAAGTCATCCATGCTCGCCAGGAAGATCGTCGTGCGCACGACGTTCTCGAAGCCGGCGCCCGCACTCGCGAGCACCGCGCCGAGGTTCGCGAGCACCTGCCGGGTCTGCGCCTCGACGCCACCCTCGACGAGGCTGCCGATCGCCGGATCGAGCGCGATCTGCCCCGAGCAGAACACCATCTTCTTGTCGCCCACGTCCACCACCACCGCTTGCGAGTACGGCCCGATCGCCGCGGGCGCCTCGCTGGTCCTCACGATCTTGCGCATGCGAGATCCGTAACACGGGCCCTCGCAGCGGGCGCCCGACCTCCCGCCGCCTCACGCGGACATCCCCGCCGCGTCGCGGCCTTGCGCGCTCGCGATTGACAGCGGGCCCTCCCGGCGGTAATCACTTGGCCCTCTCGGGCGTTTAACTCAGCGGGAGAGTGATTCCTTCACACGGAATAAGTCGGGGGTTCAATCCCCTCAACGCCCACCAGGATGCCCGGTTCGCCGGGCATTCGCATTTTCGGCTACGCGTTGCAGCGCTGCCACATCGCCGCGTGCGCCGGCGCGACGCGCTCGGGGTGCAGCATCTCGGCGAGCACGTCGATGCTCTCGAACACGCTCGGGCTCGACCGGTTGAAGTAGAGGTTGCCGTCGGCGACGAACACGCGGCCCGCCCGCACGGCGCGCAGCTCACGCCAGCCCGGCTGCGCGGCGAGCAGCGGCATCTCGGGCAGCGTGCGCTCGAGCGTGAAACCGCACGGCGCGACGACGAGGACGTCGGGGTCGGCGGCGCGAATCTGCTCCCACGCGATCGCACTGGAGTGGACGCCCGGCGTGCCCAGCACGCTCTCGCCGCCGGCGCGCTCGACGAGCTCCGGGCCCCAGTTGCCCATGTGGAAGATCGGCTCGATCCATTCGAGACACGCGACGCGTGGGCGCGATGCGCCGGCGAGCGTGCGGTCGAGCTCGGCCTGGCGCGCACGGATGCCCTCGACGAGCGCACGGCCTTCCTGCTCGCGCTCGATCACGGCCGCGACCTCGGCGAAGCCGGCGAGGATGCCATCGAGATCGCCGTAGCGAAGCGCCGCGACCTGCTTCCGGCACAGCTCGCCGGTCATGTTGCCAGGCGTCACCGCGCAGACCTCGCAGTGCGTCTGGGTGAGGATGACGTCGGGGCGGAGCTCGGCGATCATCGCCTCGTCGACCGCGTAGAGCGGCTGGCCGGCGGCGAGCTTGGCGCGCACGAGGCGATCGATCTCGCCGCTCGAGCCGGTGATGTCGAAGGTCGGTCGGCTGACGCACGGCAGGTGCTTCACCCACGCGGGGTGGTCGCACTCGTGCGAGCGCGCGACGAGCTGATCGCCCGCGCCCAGCGCGCACACGAGCTCGGTGCCCGACGCGAGCAGCGATGCGATGCGCATCAGGCGACGGCGCGGGCGCGCAGGTTCATCGCCGCCGCGTGCAGGCCGAACAGCGCGCCCGTGAACACGAGGTCACCGACGATCTGGTTGCGATAGAACGGCAGCGCGGCGATGTAGCAGTCCGCGAGGCCGGCCGGCGTGTGCGCGTACAGCGTGCCGAGCCAGACGCCGAAGTTCGAGACGACAAAAAAGAGCAGTCCCGCCCCGAGCGCCGCGACGAGCGTGGCGAGCGCGCTGCGCCGCGTGACGAGCAGCCGGCCAACGAGCGCGATCGCGAGCATCGGCGCGTAGACCCAGATCATGCCGTCGTACGGGAACACGCCGATCGCGAGGTCGCCGAGCGCGAGACAACCGACCACCGCGAGCATCGCGGCCCAGCCGCGCTCGATGCGCGCGCCGGCGAACAGCGCGACCGCGATCATCGGCGTGAAGTTCCACGGATGCGGCACGAGGCGACTCGCCACGGTGACGACGAGGAGCGAGATCGCGATCAACGTCGCGAAGCGGCGGTCGGTCATGGCGCGCATGGTAGTGATACGAACGAGCCGTGACCAGACCGAAGGCGCTTCTGTCATGGAGTAGCGGCAAGGACAGTGCGTACGCGCTGGCCGAGGTGCGGCGCGCCGATGACATCGAGATCGTCGGCCTGCTCACGACCGTCTCCGCCGCCTACGACCGCGTCGCGATGCACGGCGTCCGCCGCGAGCTGCTCGAGCGCCAGGCGGAAGCCGCGGGCCTGCCGCTGCTCGCGATCGATCTGCCGACGCCGTGCTCGAATGCGCAATACGAAGCCGCGCTCGACGTCGCGCTCGCTCGCGCACGCGCCGACGACATCGTCCACATCATCTTCGGCGACCTCTTCCTCGAGGACATCCGCGCCTACCGCGAGCAGCAGCTCGCCGCACACTGGATGACGGGCGTCTACCCGCTGTGGGGCCGCGACACCCGCCAGCTCGCGCGCGACATGATCGCGAGCGGTCTGCGCGCCCGCCTCGCCTGCGTCGACCCGCGCCACCTCGATCGCGCATTCGCCGGCCGCGTCTTCGACAGCGCGCTCCTCGACGAGCTCCCCGCCACCGTCGACCCCTGCGGCGAGCGCGGCGAGTTCCACACGTTCGTGACGCACGGGCCGATGTTCACGAAGCCCGTCGACGTTCACCTCGGCGAGGTCGTCGAGCGCGACGGCTTCGTGTTCGCCGACCTGCTCCCCTGATCGAAGCGTGCGCCACCGCCTCAGCTCGCCATCCGGGCAGCGTGCGCGCGTGGCATGAGCGCACGAAGATCCGCGATTTCTCGACGAGAAATCGAAAGGTGCCACAGTCGATCATGTCCAGCTATCTCGTGAAGAAGCAGAGCAAGGCGAAGGGCGTCGTGCCGGCAGCGGCGAGCTTCGTCGTCCCTGGCGCGGGCCAGCTGATCAACGGCCAGGGGAGCAAGGCGCTGGGCGTGTTCGGCGTCGCGCTCGCGACGGGCGCTGCGTTCATGACGGGCCTCCCGCTGATCGGAGCCGTGATCGGCATCGCGCACCTCGCGACGCACGGCTACGCGGTTGGCGACGCGTACATCCAGGCGCGCAAGAAGCGCTGAATCGTCCCGGGCGGCGCCGGCGGCCGAGCGCGGTCGCGGAACGTGAGTCGGGGGACGAGAACACCGCGGGGATCCGCGAAGTCGTACGAATGGCGGTTCGTACGAGTGTTCGTACCGAATTGCCGGGGAGTCCCCCAGAAGGGCGGTTGCCGGTTCCCGCGCGGTCCCGTGGCGCAGCGCACGGCAGGCAAGTGCACGCCCTGCTACCGTGGTGCGGTGTGGCGCGCGCTCCCGGCCTTCGTCTTCGCGACGGCGTGTTCGAGCACGGGTGCACCGCCCGACGCGCAGCCGCAGCAGCTTCACCTCGATGGCGTGATCGCCGACGGCAAGATCACTCTTCACACGAGCGAAAGCGACCTGGAGGCGGGCTGCACCGGCGGCGATGTGTTTCCGCAGCCCGGGTCGACGGGGTATGTCGATGACGTCGTCACGTGCCGGCAGGGCCAGCTGCAGTCGTGCCTGACGCACGTCGCGCTGACCGTCGGCGGCACGACCGTCGGCGGGACGATCGACCCCGGGCGCGCGATCGCGATGAACGGCCTCGTCACCGGCGCACTCGGCGGGAACTTGCGCATCGAGGGGTGTGGCGGCGTTGCCGATGTCGCGTTGCCTGTCGCCATTGCGCCGCAGCCGTCGATCGGCGCGACGGTCGACACGAGTGCGCGGACGATCAGCGTCTCGTGGTCTGCCACGCCGACGGCGCCGAGTGCGCTGCTGGGCGTCAACACGTCGCTCTTCACCGACCTCGCGCACGTCACCGACTCGCCGTACACGTTTGCCGTGCCGACGGGAGTTTCGGTCGATTTGTACCGACAGGCGACAGCGACCACCTTCGGGCCGCCGGTTGAGGTCGCGACCCCGTTCGGGACGGCGCGCATCTGGACCGGGGCGAGTCAGTCGATGCTGCTGCAATAGAAAAGGGCCCGCCGCTCTGCCGAGCAACGGGCCCCGTGGTGTCACGCGTGACTTACTTCAGCGCGTCCTTGACGTCGCTCTCGAGCTTGTCGAACGAGTCGTCGACATCCTTCGTGAACGCGTCCCAGTTCGCCGACGTGCGGTCCTTCGCCATGTCGAGCTTGGTCGCGAGCTGATCGCGGCGGGCCTTGAGGTCGACCGCGGCCTGCTTCGACTTCGCGTCGGCCTTCGCCTCGAGCTCGTTGATGCGGACGTCCAGCTTCTGGAGGCGGTCGCGGACGGTGATCGAGTACTTGTCGCGCGCCGCGGCGAAGTCGTCCTTCGCGGCCTGGAGGTCAGCGTTCGCCTTGTTCAGGTCGTTCGGCTTGCTGTCCTTGTCCGTGGCCGCCTTGTTGTAGTCCTTCGCCTGGTCGTTGACGTTCTCGGCCGTCTTCTTGACCGCGTTCGCGGCCTCGCCGGTGTCGTCCTGCTTCTTTTTGCAGCCGGTGACCGCGAGGGCGAGTGCGAGAGCCGAAGTCCAAATCAGGTTACGCATGGTGTCTCCTTTGTTGCGACGCTCCGGAGGTTGCAACCGAGGTGCCGCCGCAAGCATGCGGAGCGTGGGGTGATCGCGTGTGCAATGAAGCCGCGTTGTGCGGACGCGCGCGGCAAGAGTGTCAATGTCATCGGTCAATTACATGCGTCGAGGAGTGACAACGCTTGCGTTTGCGGCGGCCCGGCGATACCGCTCTTGGCGTGAAGCGACTCCTCTTTGTTACCGCTCTGGTCGCGTGCGGCTCGAAGTCGCCGGCGCCGACCGTCCCTGCGCCCGCTCCGGCGCCCGCCCCTGCTCCGAGCCCGGCTCCGTCGCCCGCGCCTGCGCCGACGCCCGCGCCTCCCGCGACACCCACCATGAATCCATTCTTCGAGGTCAGCTCGCTGCCGTACCACCTGCCGCCGTTCGACAAGATCAAGGACGCCGACTACATGCCCGCGTTCGAGAAGGGCATGGAGGACCAGCGCAAGGAGATCGACGCGATCGCGAAGAGCGGTGACGCGCCGACCTTCGAGAACACGATCGTCGCGATGGAGAAGACCGGCCGGCTGCTGACGCGCGTGCAGAAGGTGTTCTTCAACCTCAACCAGAGTAACGGCGACGAGGCGATGCAGAAGATCGAGGCGGAGATCACGCCTCGGCTGTCTGCGCACAACGACTCGATCCTGCTCGACAGCGACCTGTTCAAGCGCGTCGAGACCGTCTACGCGCAGAAGGGCAAGCTCGGGCTCGATGCCGAGAGCACGCAGCTGCTCGAGCGCTATCACAAGATGTTCGTGCGCGCGGGCGCCAAGCTCGCCGACAAGGACAAGGCGCGGCTCAAGGAGCTCAACACGCAGATCTCCGCGCTGCAGACCGCGTTCCGCCAGCGCGTGCTCGCGGCGACGAAGGAAGGCGCCGTGGTGGTCGAGGATGTGAAGCAGCTCGACGGCTTCACGCCCGAGCAGATCAGCGCGGCCGCCGAGGCGGCGAAGGCGCGCGGGATGGGCGGCAAGTGGCTCATCACGCTGCAGAACACGACGCAGCAGCCCGCGCTCGAGCAGCTGACGAACCGCGAGCTGCGCCAGCGCATCTTCGAGGCGAGCGCGAACCGCGCGCAGAGTGGCGCGAGCGACACGCGCGAGACGGTGACGAAGCTGCTGACGCTGCGCGCGGAGAAGGCGAAGCT
>JAFAOG010000353.1 GCA_019237945.1 Deltaproteobacteria bacterium
ACGACTACAAGCGCGGCTTTCGGTTCTCGACGTACGCGTCGCGGTGGATCCGTCACGCGATCAGCCGCGCGCTCGCCGACAAGGGCCGAGAGGTCCGGTTGCCCGTGCACATGATAGACGCGCAGCACCGGCTGACCAAGGCGCGCCGCCAGCTGACCGCCAAGCTCGGCCGCGAGCCGAACAGCCCCGAGCTCGCCGAGGCGACGAACATGCCGCTCGACAAGGTCGAGAAGATGCGCAGCTGGCTGCTCGAGCAGTCCGTCTCGATCGACAAGCCGGTCGGCGACGACGAAGGCCGCGTCCTTGGCGAGGTCCTCGAGGACCCGGACCGCGACCCGACGAACCCGACCGAGGGGATGGAGTGGGAGGCCCTGACGAGCGAGGTCCGCGAGCTGCTCTGCGACCTCCGGCCGATCGAGGCCGACATCCTGCGCCAGCGCTTCGGCCTGGGGACCGAGCAGGAGCTGACGCTCAAGGAAATCGGGGACAAGTACAACCTGTCCCGCGAGCGGATCCGGCAGCTCCAGGAGCAGGCCCTGGCCAAGATGCGCCGTGCGTTGGCGCGCCGCGACCTCATGTAGTAACGTGTACGCCCATGTCGAGGCGAACGACGGTCACGCTGCTCCTCGTCTTCGTGGCGATGCTCGTCGCTGCGTGCGGTAACAACGACACCAAGCTCAAGGTCACGGGCATCGAGCCCGAGAAGGGCGATGTCGAAGGCGGGACCTACGTCCGCATCAAGGGCAACCGGTTCATCGCCGATGGCGCCCGCAATGCGAAGGTCTACTTCGGCTCGCGCGAAGGCACGGTCGTGCGCTTCGCGAGCGACAGCGAGCTGATCGTCGAGGCTCCCGGCGGCAAGCCGAACGAGACCGTCGACGTGCTGATCATCTTCGAGCCGGGCGGCGAGCTGAAGATCGCCAAGGGCTTCACGTTCGTCGAGAAGAACGGCGCGACGCCCTCGGTCGACGACCTGAACATCAAGAAGGCGAAGTAGCCGCTCTCGCGGCTGCCGCGCTACTTACGAAAAGTTCAGGCGGAACAGCTGCTGGCCGAGCAGCACGAACGAGTCGTGCCCGACGGCGCGCTCGCCGTTGACCTTGATGAACGTGCCGTTGCTCGAGCCGAGGTCCGCGAGGAACACGCGGCCATCGCGCAGCGACACGCGGGCGTGCAGGCCGGAGACGTAGCCGTCGTCGGGGAAGTTGATCTCGCCGCGCTCGCGGCCGAGCGTGACCGAGTCGCCGAGCAGCGGGAACGCGGCGCCCGTGACGTCGCGTCCGATGATCACGGTGAGCTTGCCCCAGAAGCCGGGGTTCGGGCTGCCCATGAGCTCGGTGCCGTCCGCGGTCGGCTCGGGCGTCGGGATGATCTCGAAGCGGAGCAGCTCCTGGCCGATGCGGATGATCTGGCCGGACTGCAGCTCCTCTTCCTGCGTCATCTTCACGAACACGCCGTTGAGCGAGTCCATGTCGCGCACGACCGCGTTCTGGCCGCGGATGTCGAGCAGCGCGTGGACGGGCGACAGGTAGCCGTCGTTCTCGAAGACGGGGCCGAAGCTGCGGCCGAGCTTGTTCTCGCCGGGGCGCAGGTCGTGGGTGCCGCCTTCGGTGCCGTCGGGACGGATCAGCGTCATCGACAGGCGCGCACGCTGCGGAGCGGCCATCGGGGCGCCGCCCATCGGCGCCGGACCGGTCGGCATGATGTTCGGCGCCGAGCCTTCATCCATGCGGAAGCCGCACGTGCCGCAGAACCGGAACGACGCGGGGACGTCACTGCCGCACGACGGGCAGCGCTTCATGCCGGCCGCCTGCGCGGGTGGCGCGAAGCCGGGCGAGAAGCCGGGAACGCCGGGCGGCGGACCCATCGGAGGCGGCATCGCCGGACCACCGAGCGGACCCGACGGCGGCATCCCGCCCATTCCGGGACCCATGCCGGGGCCACCCATCGGGCCGCCCAACCCGGGACCGGGCATTCCCCCGCCCATGCCGCCGGTCTGACGACCCATGCCGGGAGGAACCGGTTGCGGCATCGCCGCCGACGGTCCACGCAGCGGCGCACCGGGACCCGACGGTGCCTGGCCGGGCTCGGCCATCATCGTCTTCATCATCCCCATGTCCGGCTTGGGCGCAGCCGTGAGCTCTGCTCCGCACCCGAGGCAGAACTTGTAGTGGTCCTGGTTTTCTTTCCCGCAACGATTGCAGACGGTCATGGTGGCTCCCGTGATGGGTCAGACGATTTCGACCCGAAGTAGCTGCTGACCCAAGAAGACGTAGTCCCCGTGCTTGAGCGTGTACTCGCCGGTGACCCGGACGAACGTACCGTTGCGCGACCCCAGATCCGTTACGGATAGCACGGCGCCGGCCAGTGCGATCTGCGCATGGCGACCCGAGATGAACGGATCGTCGGGGAAGTTGATGTCGTTGTTCTCGCGGCCGATCGCGACCGTGGTGACGTTGAGCCGGAACACCGAGCCGCTGGAGCCACCCTTGAGCTGCTGAACGATCTCGAGCGCCGCGGGGCGCAGCATGCTCGCCGAGTAGTACGTGCCTTCGCTGTCGGGCAGGTCCTCGGGCTGCGGCGCGGGGCGCACGCTGAGTACCTGCTCGCCGACGAGGATCGCGGTGCCCGGCTCGACGCGCGCGGTGCCCGTGATCCGCACGAAGATGCCGTTGAGCGAGCCCTCGTCGCGCACGACGAGCTGGCCGTTGTGGTAGCGGAAGTTCGCGTGCGTCGGTGAGAGGAACGGATCGTCGGGGAACGAGATCGGGCAGTCGCCGCGGCCCGCGAGGTGATCGGTGCCGGCGAGCATGAACGACGCGCCGTCCTCGCCGTCGCCGCGGATCAGCGTCAGCTTCGCGCGCGCCTGACCGGCGGCGCCGCCGAACGGCACGGTGCTGCGGCCGGGCTTGTTCGCTTCGGTGGTGCGCGGACCGACGCGCGTCTCGACATCGAAGTCGTGCGAGGTCGGTTGCGGCGCGCGCGCTCCGCAGCTCGGACAGAATTTAAAGTTCGGCGGGATGTTCGTTCCGCACTTCGCGCACGCCGTTCCCGCACCGTTGCTCGGTGCAGGTTGTTTCGACGCGCGACGCGGACGTGGATCGAGTGCGACCGGCTCGCCGCAACGCGCACATTGCGGCACTCCGATAGGCGTCAACGCGCTACACGCGTCGCACACGAGGCCGACGTCCATCGCGTGTGATTCTACCCCCTTGCGAATCAGTGCGTCAAAGAACGGGGGCCGTCAGATCTGCTAGTGCTTCAGCTGCCCGAGCGAGCGGGTGGCGGCCTCGCGGACCTCCGGGACGGCGTCCTTGGCGAGGGTCTGGAGCGTCGGCTCGACGCTGGCGCCTCCAATCTGGCCAAGCGCGGTCGCGACGGCCTCGCGGACGAACGACTGTCCGTCGCCGGCGGCCTTGACCAGCGCCACCGTATCGGTGCCCGGCCCGAGGCGGCCGAGCTGCTGCGCGGCGACGCGGCGATCCCCCCACTCGGGGGCCGTCAGCATCTTCGCGAGCGCGGCGACCAGCTCGGGCGGTGCGCTGCCGCGGCGGTGCGCGATCGTGACGACCGAGACCATCGCGGCCTCGCGGACCTGCGGGGACGGATCGGCGAGCGCCTTGGTGATCGCGGCGTCGGCGTGGTGGTCCGGGCCGTCGATCTTGGCGAGGACGCTGACGGACAGCGCGCGGACCTTCGGATCCTCGCTCGTCAGCTGCGGGACGACGTGTGGCTCGATGCCGGCCGCGATCTGGGCGAGCGCCGCCGTGGTCTTGGCGTCGCCGGTCGCCGGCGTCAGCGCGCCGAGGGCGAGGCGGTCGGGGGCGTCGTCGAGATCGGCAAGCACGGACACGACGACATCGCGATGCTCCCCGAGCGCCTCGCCGAGGCCGGCGGCGATATCAGTGGCGTGCTCGACGACGAGCTTGGCGGCCGGCGCGGGATGCGGCAGCGAGCCGGGCAGGTCGGCGACGAGCTCGAGGTCGTTGAGCTTGCCCGAGCGCATCGGATAGCTCGACAGATCCGCGAGCGGCGACGGCGCGAGCCCGGCGCCTTCGGTGCGGCCGATCGCCCAGACGAGCTCGTCGGTCGACTGGCCGGCGCGCGCGAAGTACGCGCGGACGAGCGGGCCGACCGCCTTGGGCTCGCCGAGCTGGCCGAGCGCCCACGCGGAGAGCCGCTGCGCCTCGCCGCGGTTGTCGTCGAGGGCGGCGAGCAGCACGGGGATGCCGGCGGCGTAGCGACGCGCGCCGATCGCGTAGGCGCACGCGCCGCGGACCTGATCCTTGGCGCTCGCATCCTTGAGGACGCCGGTGACGGCGGGGCCGACGCGCGCGTCGTCGATCTGGGCGAGGCCAAGGCACGCGAGCGTCTGCACGCTCGGGCGGTGGTCGGTCAGCGCCTTGAGCAGGGCAGGGACTGCGCGCTTGTCGCCGGAGCGACCGAGCGTGAACGTCGCCGCCTCGCGCATCGCGACCTCGCTGTGCTCCATCAGCGGCAGCACGTCGTCGATCACGTGCGAGTCGCCCAGCCGGCCGGCCGCGACGAGCGCCTCGACGCGGACCTCGCGATCGAGCGTCTCGGCGAGCGTTCCGATGTGGCGCTGGTCCTTCGGCGGCTCCTGGCGCGCCATGTGGACGAGCGGCGCGGCGGCACCCTTGTTGCCGAGCGTGCCGAGCACCTGCACCGCGATCCGCTGCTGGGCGACTTCCTTCTCGTCGCGCAGCGCCTCGAGCAGCGGGCGCAGGCCGTGCGCTCCGACGCGATCGAGCTCGGCGTGCGCCGCCTTCTTGACGTCGTCGGTGCCGTGGCGCAGGTGGTTGTCGAGCTGCGGCACGTAGCGCAGGTAGAGGTCGACGAGCACGCGCCGGTACACCGGCTTGTGGCTCATCATGAACGACAGCGGCGACAGCACCTTCTCCAGCTCGCCGAGCGTGCCGGTCAGCTCTTCGAGATCGATCGCGAGGTGGGCGGCGCGCGCGATCTCGTCGTCGTTGTTCGACGTGCGCAGCACGTTGCGATACAGCTCGGCCGCCTTCATCGGCGTGCCGGTCTGCACGTAGAGGTCGGCGAGCGCGAACGACGCTTTCGCGTTGCGCGGATCGAGCTGCACCGTCTTCTCGTACGCCGCGATCGCATCGGTGAACCGCTGCATCTGCGCGTAGCGCTCGCCGAGCCGCTCGTACGCGGTCGGATCGCTCGGCGACTTGGCGAGCGCCTTCTGCGCCCACTCGATCGCCTCGTCGTCCTGGCGCGCCTCGGTCTTGATCTCGCTGATCTGCTGGTAGACGTCGCGCTCGCGGCTCGGCTGGCGCTTCGCGATGTCGAGCAGCAGCGCGACCGCGTCGTCGTACTTGCGCTGCGTGCGATAGACCTTGACCAGATCCATCGCGAGGTCGGCGTCGTCGGGGACGAGCTTGACGAGCTTGCCGAGCGTCGCCTGCGGCTCGCCCTGCTTGGGCTGGCCGCGCGTGTACACCTCGACGAGCGCGTAGCCCGCGTCGATGTCGCCCTTCGCGAACTGCTGCTCCCAGCGCATGCGATACGCGCCGATCGTCTTGTCGGCGGGCAGCATGTTGCCGCCGCGCTGGAGCACGTTGACCTGGTGGCGATGCGCATCCTTGCGCGCGAGACGATCGGTCGGCTTGGTGCCCAGCAGCGACAGCACGGTCTCCCAGTCCTCGAGTGCGTGCGGGTAGTCCTTGCGCTGCTCGTAGACGCTCGCGCGACCCTTGTAGTAGTCGGCGTTCTTGGGGTCGAGCTTGATCGCTTCCTTGTAGTTATTGAGCGCGTCGGTCGTCTCGCCGTGCTCGGCCTGGACCTCGGCGAGCTTCGCGAACCCCGCCGGCTTGCCGGTCGCCGCGATCCGCTTCCAGATCGCGGTCGCCTTCGGCTTGTCGCCCTTCTGGTAGTACTGCTCGCCGAGCGTGACGAGGTGGCCGGGGTCGTCGGGCTCGAGCTTGGCGAGCCGCTCGTACTCGGCGATCGCGAGGTCTTCCTTGCCCCACCGCGTGTAGAGGTCCGCGATCGCGCCGAGCACGCCCGCATCCTGCGGGAACCGGCTCTCGAGCCGCGTCAGCGAGTCGAGCGCCTTCTTCTCCTGGCCGCGGCGCCAGTAGCGCTCTGCGAGCTCGAGCTGGAACCGCGCCTCGCCCGGCGCCGCGCGCACGACCGCCTCGTACTGCGCGAGCGCCTCGTCGTCGCGGCCCGAGTTCTCGAGCAGCGTGATCAGCCGGCGCTGCGTCTCGAGCTCCCACGGCGCCTTCGCGACCGCCTTCTTGAGCGCGGCGATCGCTTTATCCTGCGAGCCGGTCTCCTCGTAGAGCTTGCCGAGCGTGTCCCACTCGAAGTGACCGCGTGCGCCCTCGGGCCAGTCCTTCTCGTACTGCGCGAGCAGCTGTGCGAGCGCCTGCTTGCGGCGATAGATGTCGATGACGCGGCCGGTGAGCTCGACCTCGAGGTAATAGCCCTTCGGCGCGAGCTTGATCGCGCGGCGATACTCGGCGACCGCCTCGTCGTCCTTGCCCATGCCCTCGAGCGCCTGGCCGCGCCGCGCGACGACCTCGACGCGCTTCGCCGGATCGCTGCCGAGCAGCTTCTCGGCCGCGCTGTAGCTGTCGAGGGCGACATCGCGCTTGCCGGCCGCGAGCATCGCGTCCCCGCGCTCGAGCCACAGCTGCGCATTGGTCGGATCGAGGTCGAGGAACTGCTTGAAGTACGCGTTCGCGCCTTCGGTGTCGCCGGTGGTCAGCGCGAGGTCGGCGAGTGACCGCAGCGCCTTCTTCTTCATGTCCTTCGTCGTCGCGTGCGCGAGCGCCTTGTCATAATCGGCGCGCGACTCCTTGTTCTTGCCGGCCGCCTTGTCGAGCTCGCCGATCAAGATCCACGTCTCGCCATCGGCGTCCTTGACGCCGACCGCCTTCGCCCACAGCTCGCGCGCCCGCGCATCGTCACCGGTCGCGTGCATCAGCCGCCCCATCACGACGAGCGACGACCAGTCGTCCGCCTTCTTGTCGAGCTGCTTTTGGTACTCGTCCTTCAGCAGGTCGACGGTGCGATACCGCCGGTACATCTCGAGCAGCTTCGCGAGCGCGCTCGCATCGTGCGGGTTGCGCGCGAGGATCGCCTTGTATCGAGCGATGACGCTCTTGTCGAACGGGTCCCGCGTCACGCCCCAGTCGGCGGGCTGCGCGGACGCGATCGCGGCGGGCGCCAGCGCCAGCGCGCAGGCGACGAGAAAGGGCAGGCGCCTCACGCCACGATCATAGCTTCTCGACGGCGGCTACGCCCGGATGCGAGCGAGCATCGAGCCGAGGTGCTTGCGACGCATCTCGATGCAGAAATCACGGATCATGCGCGCCTGGCTCGTCGCCATCGCCATGAATCGAACCCCGAGGCCGGACGCCAGATTGTCGTCCTTGCGGTAGCAGATCTTGCCCGCGGCCCAGATCGAGTCGCTCTCGCCCGGAATGTCGATCTCGAGCCCGACGACGAGCCCGGGCGGCGGCGCCAGCATCGAGATCGCCGACATGTTCAGCCCGGAGTCCGACAGGTTCGTCGCCAGACCGCGAATCGGCCGGTCATGGACATACGAAGTCACCATCGATTCAAACGGGACGCGGAAACCAAGCCTGCGCTCGTGCACGGATACCTCGGGTGTGACGATGTAGGATAAAAGCGTACCAGGCTGGTTCGCGCGCCCAAGTTTTCAGCAACGGGTGCATGCGCGGGGTTCGGGGAAAAAGCTCGTTAGAACGTTGTTCTTACCAGGGCGCGGCGGGGGAGCATGCATGCGCATGGTGAGCGCGTATCCGTTCGATCGGCTGCCGGCGCTGACGCGTGCCCAGGCCGCGCTCGAATCGGCGCTCGCCCAACACGTGGCGGCGCGCCCGCGCGGGCATCGGCTCACGGCGCTCGCAGGTTCGATCGCCTCCGGCGGTTCGCTCGCGCCTGCGTCGGGCGCGTCCGCTTCCGCGGCCGTGCGGGTGACCGCGATCCGCGCCGTCGGGGCCGTCGATGCGACCGTCGTCGAGCGCGCCCGTCGTGGACCGAGCGCGCCGCTGCCCGCCGATGCGGCGTGTTGCGAGCTGCGGATCGCCGGTCGCGTGCTCGACGTGCGCGGTAGCAATCGCGGCGTCCGCGCGCTCGCGCAACGGCTGCTCGGCGGTCCGCCGGAGCTCGATGCGCCGCGGCCGCTGACGATCGTCGAGGAGCGCGTCTGGGCGCACGTCGTGTCGCTCGCGGTCGACGACCTCGGCATCGCGGGCGAGGTGATCGCGGTGGACGGCCCGCGCCGGTTCGCGCCGGGTCGCGACTCGCGTGAGCCACGCGCCCGCCGGCCGGTCGTCTCGATCGACCTCGTGCTCGGCGACATTCCGCTCGCGGTCGAGCTCGCGATAGACGCGCGCGGTGCCTTCGAGCTTGCCTCGCCGCCGCCGCGTGCGGCGGGCGCGTGGCCGTCGTGGGTCGACGCGCGCGAAGGCGCGATCGACGTGCCGATCGTCGTTGGGCGGTGCGCGCTCCCGCGCGACGCGGTCGGCAGGCTCGCGGTGCGCGACATCGTCACGATCGAGGGCGCGCTCGAGCTGGAGATCTTCGGAGGGGCGGTTGGTCTGCGCGCCGCGCCGGGAGCAGTTTCCGCGGCGGTCGCGAGCGGCTATGTTCGCCGCGACATGTCCTTGCCCGACGACGCTTCGGTCGAGCTCACGATCGCCCTCGGCACCACGCAGATGACGATCCGGCAGGTGCTCGAGCTCGCCGTCGGTCAGATTGTTCAGCTCGGTCGCCCACTTGCGGGGCCGTTCGAGCTGCGCGCACTCGGCCGTGTGGTTGGACGCGGCGAGCTGGTAGATGTTGACGGCGAGCTGGGCGTGCGCATCGTGAGCCTCGAATCCTGACCCAGCCTTTTTGGAGCCGTACGAAATGCCCGTCTACGAGTACAAGTGCAACGCATGTGGTCGTGAGTTCGAAGTCCAGCAGCGGATGAGCGATCCGGAGCTCACCGACTGCGAGGTGTGCGGCAAGCCGGCGCTCGAGCGCCTGATCTCGCGCACCGCCTTCACGCTGAAAGGCGGCGGCTGGTACAAGGACCTCTACTCGTCGACCAAGCCCGAGTCGAAGTCGACCGAGACGAAGACCGAGAGCAAGTCCGAAGGCGCGGCGGCGCCGGCGCCCGCGGCGTCGTCGTCGAGCGACAGCGGCTCGAGCTCCAGCTCTGGCTCGACCAGCTCGTCGAGCGGTACCAGCAGCGGCAGCGGCGGAGGCGGCAGCAGCGGCAGCAAGGCCGCGGCGAGCGCCTCGTGATCGGCCAGCTGATCGATGGCAAAGCCATCGCCGCGAAGCTGCGCGGCGAGGTCGCCGAAGCGGCGGCCGCATTGCGCAAGCACCCCGGCATCGCGCCGACGCTCGCGGTCGTGCTCGTCGGCGACGACCCGGCCTCCGCGGTCTACGTCAAGTCGAAGACGAAGGCGGCGCGCGAGGCGAACGTCGACGTCCGCGATCACAAGCTCCCGCAGAGCACGACGCAAGACGAGCTGATGTCGCTCGTGCGGGCGCTCAACGACGACCCGATCGTCGACGGCATCCTCGTGCAGATGCCGCTGCCTCCGCAGCTCGACAGCGACGCCGTGATCCGCGCGCTCGACCCCGCCAAGGATGTCGACGGCCTGACCGCGACGAGCCTTGGCAACCTCGCACAAGGCCGCCCGACGTTCGTCTCCTGCACGCCGAAGGGCTGCATGCGCCTCCTCAAGGAGGTCAACGCGCATGTCGAGGGCGCGCGGGCCGTCGTGCTCGGCCGCAGCCTGCTCGTCGGCAAGCCGATCGCGATGCTGCTCCAGAACGCGAACGCGACGGTCACCGCCTGCCACTCGCGCACGCGCGACCTCGCGGACGAGGTTCGCCGCGCCGACATCGTCGTCGCCGCGATCGGCAAGCCGGAGCTCGTCAAGGGCGACTGGATCAAGGACGGCGCGATCGTGCTCGACGTCGGCATCAACCGCACGGCCGAGGGCAAGCTCGTCGGCG
Organism: Deltaproteobacteria bacterium; assembly: GCA_019237945.1. Lineage (GTDB taxonomy): Bacteria > Myxococcota_A > Polyangia > Haliangiales > Haliangiaceae > JABFXX01. Next base: position 10,027 of record JAFAOG010000353.1, read on the forward strand.
ACGTGCAGTTCACGGCCGCCGCGCAGCGCGCACGCGCGATCACGCCGGTGCCGGGAGGCGTCGGCCCGATGACGATCGCGATGCTGCTGGCGAACACCCTCCGGGCCTCCGCCAGAACTTCCGGCTGAGGCGCCCTATAGGGTCACGCCCGGCCCAATCAGGGGTCCGGTCAACGTCCCAACGCGAGGAGAGTCAATGGAGACCAACCGGCTCAACCAAGGGGAGATCATCGCTGCC
>JAFAOG010000358.1 GCA_019237945.1 Deltaproteobacteria bacterium
ATCGCGGCGATCTCCGCCGAGCCGGCACCGCCACCGCTGCCGAACGCGGTCAGCGCCGTGCGATCCATCGCGCCGTTGACGGCCGCTGCGCAGTCGCCCGAGGGCGCCGCGCTCGCCGAGCCTCCCGCCGCGCTGCCGCCGCTCGCAGACTTGTCCGCCTTCTTGCACGCCACCAACGACAGGACGAGACCCAGAGCCAGCGCGATTCGCATCGCGCGACGGTAGCTCAGTGCTTGACCGGAGCGCTACCGCTCGTACCGCCACCCGCGGCCGTGCCCGTGGTCGGTTGCATCTGAACCGTCTGCCCACACATCGGCAGGCCGGCGGGCGGCTGCAGCACGAACTTCGCGTCCTCGAGCGGCGTGTTGAGCTTGCGGTCGGTGCCCCACTCGACGAGCAGGTCCTCGCTGTTATTCGGCGACTTGAAGCGCGTCTTGCCGGGGACGCGGTGGCCGTCGACATCGGTGAAGTCCGCGTTCGCGACCGACCACACGGTCTTGCCGTCGGCGCCGACGAGCTCGCTGTCGAGCACGTCGAAGCGGCCCGACTTCATGTCGATCGTCAGCTTCTCGGTACCGGAGGCCGCCTTGAGCGTGAGCTGCTCGGTGCCGCCCGACGCATTCCACGTCAGCGTGCCGGTCGCGCCATCGATCACCGGCGGCGTACCGACGGCGAGGTGAAAGAAGTCATCCGGCGTCAGCTCGATGCGGAAGAACTGCGCGATCGACGTCTTGTCGCACGGGCCGGTCAGTGCGCAGTTGTTCTGGTAGTCGACGTACACGAAGCTCTTGCCGTCACACGCCATCTCCGCGAGCGTCGAGCCGCCGGCCGGCGACAGCGCCGCGAACCGGACCTTCGCGCCCGGCGTACCCATGACGAGCACCTCGCCCTTGGCGCGCTGGTTCGCGAGCCAGTAGTCCATCATGCTGTCGGCGGTGAACGACGTCAGCTCGGCGCGCTTCTTCGCGAGCCGCGCGACAAGATCGTCGGCCGTCGGCGCGGGGTACGGACGATTGACGCCACCACTGCCACCACCACCGGGACACGCCGCCAACACGAGGAGCAACAAAGCAAAGCGCATGCTGCGGTGATAGCAGATCACTTCAGTACCGCGAGCAGGAACGCGAACTGATCGGCGACGCGCTCGACCTGCGACTTGACCATGTCGGCACCGCCGTGACCGGCGTTACGTTCGATGCGCAACAGGATCGGGTTCTCGGCTGTCTGATCGGCCTGCAGGATCGCGGCGAGCTTGCGCGCGTGCAGCGGATCGACGCGGTCGTCGTGATCGGCGCTGTCGAACAGCACGGCGGGATAGCGCCGCGGCCCTGCATCGACGGCAACGCGATACGGCGAGTACTGCCAGAGGGTCGCGAACTGCGCCGGATCATCCGCGGAGCCGTACTCCGGGATCCACGTCTTGCCGGAGCCGTAGAGGTGGTAGCGGAGCATGTCGAGCAGCGGCACCGCGCAGATCACGGCGCGATAGAGATCGGGACGCTGCGTGACCGCCGCGCCGACGAGCAGACCGCCGTTGCTGCCGCCGGAGATCGCGAGGTGCGCCTGCGAGGTCCACCCTTCCTTGATCAAGTACTCGGCCGCGCCGATGTAGTCGTCGAAGACGTTCTGCTTCTTGAGCAGCATCCCGTTCTGGTGCCAGTCCTCGCCGTACTCGCCGCCGCCGCGCAGGTTCGGGATCGCATACACGCCGCCGTTCTCGAGCCACACCGCGCGCGAGCCGGCGAACGCCGGCGTCATGCTGACGTTGAAGCCTCCGTAGCCGTAGAGGATCGTCGGGTTCGTGCCGTCCTTCTGCGTGCCCTTGCCGTGGATGATGAACATCGAGATCTTCGTGCCGTCCTTCGACGGATAGAAGACCTGCTCGGTGACGAACGTGCTCGTGTCGACCGGCAGCTTGATCCGGTTCCACTCCTCGACCTTGCCGCTCTTGACGCTCGCCTTGTAGATCACCTGCGGCTCGGTGAACGACGTGTACGCGACGTAGCCGGTGTCCTCGTCGGGATTGCCCGACATCCCGCTCGCGGTGCCGAGGGGCGGCAGATCGAGCTTGTGAAGCAGCTTGCCGTCGAGGTCGTGGATCTCGATCTCGCTCGCCGCGTTGCGCAGGTACGTCAGCACGAGGTGCTCGCCGATCACCTGCGTCGACTGCAGCGTCGCGTCGTTTTCGGCGACGATCTCCTTCCACGCCGCGCGCGCCGGCTTGTGCGGATCGACCTTGAACACGCGGTAGCGAGCCGCACCGTCGTTCGTCGTGACGTAGAAGTGATCGCGCCACACCGTGCAATCGAAGTTCGCCGGCACGCCTTCGACGAGCACCTGCCACGGTCCTGGCGTGCGCGCATCGCGGAAGTAGATGTCGCTCGAGTTCCAGCCGTGCTGGATCGACGCGAGCAGCCAGTGACCGTCGCGCGACACGCCGCCGCCGAGAAACGTCTGCGGGTTCTTCGTCGCCTCGTGCACGACCGCGTCCTTCGTGACATCCGCGGCGAGGTGATGGAAGCGCAGCTCTGCGAAGCCCGGGCGATCGGCCGTCGGCACCTTCCCGACCGGCGGCACCCACGTATAGTAGAAGCCCTTGCCGTCGGGCGTCCACGACGCGGCCGCGTACTTCGTGCCCTCGATGACGTCGGGCAGGTCCTTCCCCGTCGCGACGTCGATCACGTGCATCACGGTCTCGTCGGAGTTGTGCTCGCTGACCGTGTACGCGACATGCTTGCCGTCGAGGCTCGGCCACCAGCCGTGCAGGCCCTTGCTGCCGTCCTCGCTCCACGTGTTCGGATCGAACAGCACCTTCTCGCCGCTCTTGTCGCGCGTGTAGACGACCGTCTTCTCCTTCGTCGCGAACTTGCGCGTGTAGAACTCGCGCGTGCCCTGCTTGATCGGCGCACCGATCGCATCGAAGTAGAACAGCTGCGAGACGCGCTTCGCGATCTCGTCGCGGCCGGGATAGCTCGCGAGCGTCTTGCGCGCGTAGTCGTCCTGCGCGGTCATCCACGCCTGCACCTCGGGGCTCTTCTCGTCCTCGAGCCAGCGGTACGGGTCCTTGATCGTCTTGCCCTGCAGCTGCTCGACGATGTCGTCAGCGCGCGTCGCGGGCCACGGATGCTTGGGAACGGCGGGCACGGCTACCTCCGGTGCGGGCGGCGCGGCCGGAAGCGCTGGAGGCGGCGAAGCCGGCACGACCGCCGGATGTCCACCACATGCGATCAGCGCAAGGCACGCGAGCGTTCGCATGCCCCGGGCATATCACGGCAACGAGGCCATCACGCGAGCCGTGATGCGATCGCAGCGCGCGCCATCGAACTTGTAGACGCCGTCCATCCGATCGACGAGCGATGCCGCGACCGCCGCGCGCGCCCGGTGCAGCCGCACGCGCACCGCTTCCTCGGAGACGCCGAGCGCGGCCGCGGTCTCCGCCGTGTCGAGCTCGAGCACGTCGCGCAGCACCATCACCTCGCGGCTGCCCTGCGGGAGCTCGGCGAGGCAGCGCTCGAGGAGCTTGCCGAGCTGCGCGTTGCCGACGTCATCGACGGGCGTGTGCGTCACCGGCGAATCGACCACCTCCGCAATCACCGGCGTCTTGCGTGCGTGCGCGAGCGCGGCATTGACGGCGATGCGCGTCGCCCACGTCGTGAACTGCGCGTCTCCGCGAAACTGACCGAGGTGCCGATAGACCTCCAGCCACGTCTGCTGCAGCACGTCCTCCGCCTCGACGTCGCTCTTGACGATCGCGCGCGCCGCGCGAAACAGGCGCTGGTTGTGGCGCCGCACCAGCGTCTCGAACTCGGCACGCGCGCCGCCGAGCACGCGCTGGATGATCGCGGGGTCGCTGTCGGCGAGAGCTGCGGGATCGGCCATATCCATCGGAGAGGCTACCCCGCCGCCGCGTTACAGGCCGCGGCCGTACTCCGGCAGCTCGACGCGCCACCGGCCCTCGACGCGCACCAGCTGCACGAGCGACCGCCCCGATGGCCCCACGACCTGCACCGTCGCACGATCGCCGCGCTGCTCGAGCACCGTGATGTCGGTCGGGGCTGCGACGCCTTCGGAGGCGCCGATCGAGATCAGGTCCTTCGCCGAGTAGCGCATCGTCGCGCCGACGAGATCGGTCGCACGCCGTGCCTCCACATCGAGCCGCTGCTGCGTCGCCGGAGCGAGAAGCTCGTAGACGGTGTCGCGATCGCCGGCGCTCGCCGCGTGAAGCAAGTCGTGCACGGTGACCTCCGGTCCCGGCGGCTCGACGCGACAGCTGCGCCCCGCGAGCCCGATCGCGAGCGCCATCGCGAGCAGCGCGCTGCCGACCGCTGCGATCGTCGAGCGACGCGTGCCTAGGGCGAGTGCCATAGCCCCAGCTTCTCGCGCACCTCGCCGATCGTCTGCTTCGCGATCGCACGCGCCTTCTCCGCGCCGTCGCGCAGCACGCCCGCGACGTAGCCGGGCTTGCCGAGGATCTCCTTCTTGCGCTCGACGTACGGCGCGAAATGCTTCTGCATGTTCTCGGCGAGCTTCTTCTTGCAGTCGACACACCCGATGCCCGCCGTCGAGCATCCCTGGCGCGACCACTCGATATCGGGCTCGGGCGACATCGCCTTGTGCATCGTGAACACGTTGCAGTTCTCGGGATTGCCCGGGTCCTCGCGCGTGACGCGCGCCGGATCCGTCTTCGCCGGGCCGAGCAGCTTCCACAGCGCCTTGTCATTGCCGAAGACGCTGAGCGGGATGTGATTCTTGAGCGACTTGCTCATCTTCGCCTGGCCGTCGAGGCCGAGCAGCTTCGGCACCGTCGTCGACAGCGGCTCGCATTCCGGGAACGTCTGGCCCCAGCGGTGATTGAAGCTGCGCGCGATGCGGCGCGCGAGCTCGAGGTGCTGCAGCTGATCTTGCCCGACCGGAACGAGCTCGGCCTTGTAGAGCATGATGTCGGCGGCCTGCAGCACGGGATACGTGAAGATGCCGACATTGATGTTGTCGGGCTGGTGCTCGCTCTTGTCCTTGAACTGCGTCATCCGCTCGAGGTCGCCCATGTGGCTGACGGCGTTGAACACCCACGCGAGCTCGGTGTGCTCGGGCACCATCGACTGCACGAACAGGATGCTGCGCTCGGGATCGATGCCCAGCGCGAGCAGGTCGACGACCATGTCGTCCACCCTGCGACCCATATCCTTCACGTCGTAGGTCTGGGTGATGGCGTGATAGTCGACGACGCAGAAAATACAGCGGTACGACTCCTGCAACCTGACCCAATTGCGGATGGCCCCAACGTAGTTTCCCAGGTGGAGCTCGCCGGATGGCTGGATGCCCGAGAAGACCGTTTTCATCGGCGTTCTGTGTACTTGTGGACTTGATTAGCGTCAACTACAGTGAATGACTGGTTGTGATTAGCCGTCCAACCGTCGGGAGGACCGAAGATGCGTTTCAATCGCTTGGCTCAGTGGATCGGATGCGCGGTGCTGGGGTTTGCCGCCCAGGCGTGTGTGGTCCGTGACACCACGCCCGTGAACAACGGTTACGGCTACGGCTACGGATACGGGCCGAGCTACCAGGCGAGTGTGTCGGTGGGTACTCCGAGCGCGTACTACGTGTCCTCGATGCCGCCCGAGCCGCTGTACGAAGCGATGTCGGCTTCGCCCGGCTACGGCTACGTCTGGATCGACGGCTACTGGCACTGGAACGGATACGAGTGGACGTGGGTCAGCGGTCGCTGGGAGCGGCAGCAAGAGGGCTACGTCTACGTGCAGCCGTACTACGACTACTCCGGCGGTCAGTACGTCTACACGCCGGGCTACTGGTCGCGTCCGGATCGCGTGCCGAGTGGCTGGCAGGTTCGCGATCACCGCGGTGATGGTCGACCGACCGTGGTCGCGCCGCCGCCGGGCTGGCACACGCCGCCTCCGCAGAACGGCTGGAATCATCCGACGACGGTCGGTCAGCCCGGCCCGAATCACCCGATGGGCCCGCAGGGTCCCGGCCCCGTGATGCAGCCGACGGGACCGCAGCACCCCGGTGGTGGCGTGGGCGTCGGCGGCCCGACGATGACGGGACCGATGGGCCCGCCGAACATGGGTCCTGGTCACGAAGCGAATCCGGGCCCGACGAATCCGACGGGCGTCCCGATCGGTGGTGGTGTCGATCATCGCCCGCCGGGCCCGATGGGTCCCGGCCCGACGATGCAGCCGCAGCAGCCGCCGCCGCCGCAAGGTCCGCAGGGTGGCTTCCGCCCGCAAGGTCCGCAGGGCCCGGGCCCGACGATGCAGCCGCCGCCGCCGCCTCGCGAGCCGATTCGCACCGAGCCGCAAAACCCGGGCACGATGCATCCGGTCGGCCCGCCGAACATGGGCCCGGGACACGAAGCGAACCCCGGCCCCGGCCCGCGCGCGCCGTCGCCGCCGCCGCCGTCGGGTCCGCCCGCGGCACATCGCGGTGGAGCGACCGGCGTCGGCCCGGTGCGCCACTAGCGGCACGTCCGGCACACTGACGCGCCAGCGCCACGCCCCGTGTTCACGCACGGGGTTTTGTCGTTTCGGCGCTATTCGACCCGGAGCGCGCGCTCGAACTCTTCCGGGTTCGAGCTGGCGTAGATCGCGGTCTCCATCGAGACGAGGCCCGCGTTGACGAGGTCGATCAGGTGCTGATCGAACAGCTGCATCGAGTAGAGATCGCGGCCCTTGCGGATCAGCTCGGGGATGTCGCTGAGACGCGCCGAGCGGATGCACTCGCGGATCGTTCGCGTGACGCGCAGGATCTCGGTGGCGGGCAGCCGACGGCGGCCGTCCTTGCTCGCGAGCAGGCGCAGCGACACGACCGCCTGGAGGCAATCGCCGAGGCGATCGCGGACGACATCCTGCGCGTCGGTCTCGAACAGGCCGACGTAGCGCTGGATCGTCGCGACCGCATCGGGCGTGTGGATCGCGGAGATCACGAGGTGGCCGGTCTCGGCCGCCTTGAGCGCGGTCGAGGCGGTCTCGCGATCGCGAATCTCGCCGACGAGGATGACGTCGGGATCCTGGCGCATCGCGGCCGTCATCGCGTCGCGGAAGCTCTCGGTATCCGCGCCGACCTCGCGCTGGATGATCATGCACTTCTGCGGCTCGTGGATGAACTCGATCGGATC
>JAFAOG010000392.1 GCA_019237945.1 Deltaproteobacteria bacterium
CCAGACGTTCCTGAAGGTGCTGTTCGCCAACGGTCTCGAGTGGCAGGCGTTTCACCAGCACGCCCCGATGCATCCGCAGATCTGGTTCGTGCACTACCGCGGCGTGTGCGATCCGGTGAACCTCGCAAAGGGCCTGCGCGCCGCGATCGACACGACGAGCACACCGCTGCCGCAACCATCGCCGCCGCATCCGACCTCGCCGCTCGACGACAAGAAGCTCGCCGCGATCCTGCATGGCAAGGCGACGATCGGCGACGAGGGCGTCGTGACCGTCGATGTGTCGCGCAAGCACGGCGTCAAGATCGAGAACGTCGACGTGCAGCCGGAGACCGGCATCTCGGTGCAGATCCAGTTCAAGCCGACCGGCAACGGCAGCGAGGCGCAGGTCGTGCCCGACTTCGGCATGACCGCCGACGAGATCACGCCTGCGGTCCACACGATGTTCATCGAGCACGACTGGGATCAGGGCTGCCTCTACAACCAGGAGACCGCCGAGCAGCCGCAGCTCTACTTCGACCACATGGCGAAGCAAGGCGACGCCTACCAGCTCGCGCGCGAGATCCGCGACGGGCTCGATCACCTCGACGTCGAGTAAGCGCCGTCTCATGGCACGACGCGTGCACCAGCTCGCCGCGTGCTGTTCAGCTCCTGGGCACAGCTTGGCGAGGTCGCCGCGAAGGGCGCCATCACGTATCTCGCGGTGATCATCGCGCTGCGCTTCTTCGGGATGCAGGCGCTCGCGCAGATGTCGGCGTACGACCTCATCTGCACGATCGCGCTCGGCTCGTTCGTCGCGAACCTCGCGTTCGCGCGTGACCTCTCGCTCGCGAGCGGCCTCGCCGGCGTGATTGCCGTGCTCGTGCTGCAGGAGCTCATGCGCTACCTGATCTTCCGTGTGCGGCGCGTGCGCAAGCTCGTCGCCGAACAGCCGTGCGTCGTCGTGTGGCGTGGCGCGGTGCTGAAGGACCGGCTCGCGTCCTTTCACATCGCGATGGAGGAGGTGCGGGCCGCGGTTCGCCGCGCCGGCCTGGCGTCGTTCGAGGAGGCGCAGGCGGTCGTGCTCGAGAACGACGGCAACTGGTCGGTCGTGCCGCGCCGCGAGAGCTCCGACCTCTCCGCATTCGACGGCCTCGACTGCCCCGACCGTTGATACGATCCACTCGTGCGCGTGCTCGTCTACGACCGCACCTGCCTCGTCCGCCGCGGCTGGCTGACCACACCGTGGGCCGCCGGCGCCCTGCTCTACCGCGCGATGCGCCGCCTCGACGCCGCGCACGGCGCGACCTCGTGGGACGACGCGCTGACCTGGCTCACGACGCTGCGCGAACCGATCACGGAGCTCCAGTACTGGGGCCATGGCAAGTGGGGTCGCGCGCTCGTCGCCGAGGACAGCCTCGACGCGACGGCGATCGCGAGCGGACGATTGGCGCCGCTGCGCAGCGCGCTCGCGCCTGACGCGCTGATCTGGTTTCGCACCTGCGAGACGCTCGGGGCGACCGCCGGCATCGACTTCGCCGAGCGCCTCGCCGATTACACCGGCGCGCGCGTCGCCGGCCACACGTACATCATCGGCGTCCACCAGTCGGGACTGCACGGCCTCGGACCGGGCACGCGCGCCGACTGGTCGCCCGCCGAAGGCCTCGCCGACGGCACGCCCGACGCACCCCAGCGTGCGCACTGGTCCCAGCGCACGGCGCCGAACACGATCACCTGCTTGTCGGGCGCCGTGCCCGATGCGTGGTTCGCTAGAAGGCGAACGGGAACGTGAACGACGCGCCGTTGACGCTCTTACCGAACGTCGCGCGCTTCACCGCCGCCAGCACGCACTCACCGAGCGCCGCGTCGGGCGAGTCCGCGACCGAGATGTCGGTGATGTTGCCTTCGGGTCCGACGGTCATCGCGAGCTTCACGGTCCCCTTCGCCGCGCTCTTCTCGCCGCACGCGATCACCTTGGGCTTCACGCGCTCGATCCCGGCACGCACCATCGCCTTGTCGAGCGTGTCGGGCACCTCGTTCTTCGGATGGAAGCCGCTGTCGGCCGGCTTGAAGCGGGCGCAGCACTCGCGCTGATACTTCTCGAGCACGCACGACACCTCGTCGCAGCCATCCTCGGCCGGCGGCGACGGCGGACGCGTCTCGGGCTTCGTCTCCGGCTTCGTCTCGGGTTTCGTCTGCGGCTGCGCAGGCGACGTCGTGGGCGTGCCGGCGGGATGCGTCGTCGGGTGCGTGGCCGGATGGGTCGTCGGATGCGTCGGGGTCGGCGTCGGCGTCGGCGGGGTCGCATCGCTGCCTGGCTCGATGTCGATCTCGTCCGCGTTGCTGCCGCTGCTCCCCGCACCCGGCGCGACGGGCGGGGCGACCGCCTCGGCCGCGTCGGCGACCGCAACGACGGCGACGGCGTTCGAGCCGCGCGGTGGCGGCGTCTCGTCAGTCGTGCCGTGCGGGAAGAGGTGAACGACCGCGACGAACCCGGCAACCGCCGCGCACGCGAGCGAGAGATACAGCAGCAATGCCGACGACGCCCGCCGCCGCACGAGCGCCGTCCCGGTGCGCGACCGCCGCTTCTTCGCGACGCCCTCGCTCAGATCGAGCAGCTCGGGACGCGGCAGATCCGCGGCCTGGAGCTTCGTCACCGGCGGGCGTGCCGCGGCCGACGCGAGCTTTGCTTCCGCAGCCGCCGCGGTCGCCGCCGACGCGAGCTTCGCTTCCGCAGTGACCGCGGCCGCGAGCGTTGCCTCGGCGGTCGCCGCATCGACCGGGCGGCTGTCGGGCGGCAACGCCGGGCGCGCGGGCGCGCGCGACGCGGCTCGCGGCGGCACCGGCGGTGGCGTGCGCGACTCGAACGACGCCTTGACGTCCGCGGGCACGCTCTCGAGGATGTTCGCCGACGAGATCGCTTCGAGCTCGTCCGCCGACGACGCGGGATCGAGATCCTCGGCATCGGCCGCCGCCGCGAGCGCGGCCGCATCGACGACGTCGGGCGCCTTCGCACGTGGTGCATCGGCGACATCGGGCGCCTTCGACGCGCCGTTGCTCGGCTTCGGCGTCTCGGCCGCCGCGGTACCGGGAGATGCGGCCGCGGCAGATGCCGACGGCGTCGCTGGCGGAGCGACCGCGGGTGCGGCCCCCGGCGTCGGTCGCGTCACGACGGGAGGCGGCGTCTTGAACGGCGGCATCCGCACCGTCGGCAGCGGCGTCGGTGCGATCGCGGGCGCACCCTGGGTCGTCGGCGAGCCCACTGGCGGCGTGGCGGTCCGCGAGCCCGCGGCCGGCGTGGCGGTCGGCGAGGCCGCTGGCGGCGTGGCGGTCGCTCCGGCGGGCGGCGGCGCGGGCTTCGGCGCGGGCGAGCCAGCGACCGGCGTGAGCGACCTCGCGCCGAGCGACCCAGCGGCCGGCGCGGCCGGCTTCATCGCGGGCGAACCGACGGGTGGTGTCCGCGGCGGCGCGATCTTCGGGATCGGCGTGGTGGTCGCCGACGAGCTCACCGCCGCACCCGCAGGCCCCGCCGACGAGCCCGTGGCCCCCGCCGCCGTCGGCGCGGACTTCGCGACACCGATCGGTCCGCGCGCGACTCCGGTGCCGAGCGCGGGGGTCGGCTGCACGCCGCGGTTCGTCGTGCTGTTCGGGCGCGTCGGCGCCGGGCGGATCGCCGTCTTGTCGGCGTCGGAGGACGGCGATGGCCGCACGACCGTCTTGTCGTTGCTGCTCGGGTGCTGGCGGACGCGCGCCGGCTGCACCGTCAGCGGCGGCTCGATGAGGGCGGGTTGCTCGTCGGTGTCGATGTCGGCCCCGGGCGGGACCGGCGGCAGCATCGACGCGATGTCGATATGCGGGCGCGTCGGCGCATCGTTCGCCGACGACAGGTTGCGACGGGCGGGAGGCGCAGGTGGCGTCTGCTTCGTGATGTCGGCGAGCGGGGTCTGGGCGGTGGTGTCGCCGACCTTGCTCGTGTCGATCGTCGTCTGCTTCGTCGGGTCGGCGAGGTCGCTGCGCGCGATCACGTTCGCGCCGGTCTTGCGCGGGCCACGCGCGGGGAGCTTGGGAACGAGGCCGGCGCCCGACGCGGTCTTCTCGCTGGGCAGCTCGCGCGGGACGGCCTGGTGGCGCGGCATCTCGCCGACGAGGTGGCGAGGTTGCGTCGAGTCGAGCTGCGGCAGGATCAGCTGGTTGAGCGCGGGACCGAGCGCGGGGATCTCGGCGGGCAGCAGGAACACGAACTTCGCGCCGCACCGGGCGGCAGCCGGCTTGCCTTCGCCACCGCGGTCGCGGGCGAGCAGGCGGAGCTGGTCGGTGAGGCCCTGCAGCGGCGCGGTGACGAGCGGCCCGAGCGCGGCGACGGCCGGCTCGCTGGCGCCCGCGCCGATGATCACGTCGATGTGCGCCTGCGAGATCCAGCGCGCGAGCTGATCGCGGATCGCCGCCTCGCTCGTCTCGACGATCTCCTGCGCGACGACGCGGTGACCCGCGCTGCTCACACGGTCGGCGACGAACGTGGCGCTGGCGAGGTCGACCGTGGCCGGGTCTTCCGCGACGACGAGCACGGCGATATGGACAGTGCTCCGCTCCACTGCCATGGATGTTACGCGTTTTTCCGTTGACGCTGGTGGGGTTGGCGTCTATGCCGCGTGCGTGCTGAGAAGACTTCGGTGGTGCGCGGTTCTGGCGGTGGTCGCCTGTGGTCCGGGCGGTCGACGTGGCGGCGGTGACGGCGGCGGCGGGAGCGGCGGCTCCGACAGCGGGCCGGCAGACCTGTGCCACGTCCACGACGACGACAACGGCAACGGGGTGCCGCAGTGCACCGACAAGGCGCCGCCCGGCGCGTTCGAGCCAGATATCCAGTGGACCTGGACCGGCGCGACCGAGCCGTACAGCATCGTGACGCCGCTCGTCGCCAACCTCACCGACGACAACGGCGACGGCGAGATCAACCTGTGCGACATCCCCGATGTCGTCGTCGTCGCGGCGGGCGCCGGCGACGGGCAGCCCGGGCTCGCCGGCCACATCTATCTGCTCAACGGCTCGACCGGCGCGCAGGAGCTCATGATC
>JAFAOG010000395.1 GCA_019237945.1 Deltaproteobacteria bacterium
CGATCCCGGCCCGCCCGCCAGCGCCACGTACAGCACCGGCACCGCGACGCCTGCGCCGATCAACGTCGCGCCGCGCCACTTGAAGCCGAGCTTGCCCTTGATCATGAAGACGCCGCTGATCGCGAGGTAGAGCAGGAACACCGCGTAGAAGTCCGCGATGTACTTCCACGCCTTCTTGCCGCGCGCCTTGTGCAGCCAGTTCGCGACGCCGATGAACGCGCGCCGCGTCCGCGACTGCACCGTGATCTGGCCCGCGATCGCAGTGACTTTCTCGCCGCCCGGGTACTCGAGGCGCAGCTCGTCGCCGGCGCGCGTGACGCTGGTGGGCTCGCCGATGCCCGCGGCCGAAACGACGCGCGCGACCGCCGCCGCCGTCGGCTCGTCATCGCGAATCGGCGCGATCGGCACCGTGCGCTCGGTCGCGACGTAGCTGACGTCGCCCCAGTCCTCGATGTGATTCTGCGCGATCCCGCTGACCGCGTAGATCACCGTGAAGCCGATCGCGAGGTAGCCGATGTCGCGATGGACCGCGCGCAACCACGCGCGCCATCGCTTCCAATCAGCCATACCGCTCCTCTTTCCACGGATCGGCGTGGTTGTGATAGCCACGCGTCTCCCAGTAGCCCGGCGCGTCTTCGCGCACGAACTTGATGCCGGTGATCCACTTCGCGCTCTTCCAGAAGTAGAGGTTCGGCACGAGGCCGCGCACCGGGGCGCCGTGATCGAGCGAGAGCGGCTTGCCGTCGAGGCGATACGTCACCATGCCGGCGAGGCCCTCGTCGAGGCGCACGTTCGTCGTGTAGCCGTTCGCAGCCTCGAAGATGATGTACTTCGCATCACCTTTGACCGCAGCGGCCTCCGCGAGCGTCGCGACGTTGACGCCCTTCCACAGCCCGCCGAGCATCGACCACCCGGTGACGCAGTGGACGTCGATCTCGCGCTGCGCCTGCGGCAGCTTGAGCAGCGACGCGTAGTCGACCTCGAACGGCTTCTGCACCGCGCCGTGCACCTTGAGCCGGAACGTCTCGACCTTGCCGTCGCCTTCGTCGCCGCCCATCGGCTTGAGCGCCTTGATCACCTTCTGGCCGGGCGGCACACGCGATCGTCCGTCGGACAGCTTCTCGGCGCGCGCCTCGCGCGTGAGATCATCGCCGATGATCCGCACGAGGGCGCCGCCGAGCGCCATGAACACCGTGCCGGCAGCAGCCGACTTGATGAACTGGCGGCGATCCCAGGCAGCCTTGAGCTCGGGGAAGCGATCGAAGTCGGGACGGTCGCTCACGTGGACTCCTTCATCGTGGCATACGCGATGGCCACGAAGGAGTTACGAGTCAGGCGCGGCCGTAGACGGGAATCAATGTTCCGGTGGTCAGGGCGTTCTGCTCGCTCGCGAGAAACGCAATGGTCTCGGCCAGCTGCGCGGGCTTGGGCCAGCTTGCGTGGTCGGCGCCGGGCATCGACGCACGGTTGGCGGCCGAGTCGATGATCGACGGGAGTACGGCGTTGACGAGGATCCCCTGCGCGAGCACCTCGGCCGCGAGCGCCTGCGTGAGCGCGGCGACGCCGGCCTTCGCGGTCGCGTACGCGATCATGCCCGAGGTCGGCTGCACGGCGGGACGCGCCGCGACGTTGACGATCCGCCCGCCGCCCTTCATCGCGCGCACCGCCTCGCGACACGCGAGGAAGCACGTCACCGTGTTGAGTCGCCACTGCTTCTCGAAGTCGGCGAGCGACGTCTCGGTCACCGGCGCCATGCCGAATCCTCCGACGAGGTGCACGCTCGCCCACAGCGAAGGCAGCGACGCGTAGTAGCGCGCGACCGCGGCTTCGTCGTCGAGCGACACGCGCGGCGTCGCCTGCACGCGATCGCGCCACGGCAGGTGCTCGGGCAGCGCCGGCTCGTGGATCGGCAGATGTACCGACATGCCTCGCGCGAGCAGCGCCTCGACGACCGCCGCGCCCAGCGCACCTGTTCCACCGGTGACCACGACGTTCATCGCCGCGGACGATACACGATACACTTGACCGGTGCCCGGGGAGCCTACGGTCCAGGTCGGCGATGAAGGCGCCGCGACGGAGATCGAAGGCGAGGAGCTAGGCACCCAGGCCGCATCGCCGAAGGCGCTGGCAGAAGCCGCGCATGCGACGCACGACGCGAAGCCGTCGCTGTGGCCGACGTCGTCGCAGCGCACGCCATCGCCGACCGCCGCCGAGGCATTCGACAAATCCGACCTCGCGCGCAGCCAGATGTTCCACCTGTTCGGGATCACGGCGCCGCTCGGTGCACTCGTGCTGTCGATCCTGATCGGCGGCGATCCGACGGCGCGCCTGCTGTTCTGGATCGGCGCCGGCATCCTCGCCGTGTGCAACGTCGGGCTCTACTACCTGACGAGCAGCGAGAAGCGCTACAGCGCGCGCGGCGTCGGCATCCTGTGGACGATCTCGACGCTCAGCGTGCAGCCCGCCGTCTACTACTTCGGGCCATTCAGCGCGGTCGTGATGGTCGACATGCTCGGCATCATGTTCATCGCGCTCGGCAAGGTGCGCTCGGCCGCGATCGCGACCGCCGTCGTGTGCATCGGTGGGCACGTCGTGCTCGCCGTGCCGATCCTGCTCGGCTGGATCAAGGATGTCGGCGTGCTGCCGAGCGTGATGTCGGGCCGGTTCCAGCTGCTGATCGCGGAGGTGCTGATCGTCGGGTTCCTCGCGTCGGGCTACGCACTCGGGCGCTGGGCGCGCCGCACCGCCGCCGCCGCGTACGCCGAGCTGCAATCGGCGATGCGGATCATCGGAGATCGCGAGCAGGCACTCGCCGAGGTCGTCGATGCGGCCGAGCGGCAGAAGCGCGTCAACGAGGGCCGGTGGACGAACCAGCAGATCGGCAACTACCGGCTCGGGCTCGTGCTCGGCCGCGGCGCGATGGGTGAGGTGTACGAGGCGATGGGGCCGAACAACCAGACGGCCGCCGTGAAGCTGCTGACCGTCAACGCGACGACGTCCTCATCGATCGTCGAGCGGTTTCATCGCGAGATGGAGATCGCGGCGCGCCTCGTGTCGCCGCACATCGTTCGCGTGTTCGAGGTGTCGCCGCCCGATGCGCCGGTCCCCTACATCGCGATGGAGCGCCTGCATGGCACCGACCTCGCGACGCGACTGCGCAACGAGAACCGTATCCCGAGCGACGAGCTCGTCGTGCTGCTCGATCAGGTCGCGCGCGGGCTCGAGGTCGCGCGGCTCGCGGGCGTCGTGCATCGCGATCTCAAGCCGCACAACTTGTTTCACCACGACGGCGCGACGTGGAAGATCCTCGACTTCGGCGTCTCCAAAGTCATGGACTCCGAGGGCACGCTGACCGGCGAGGGCATCGTCGGCACGCCGCAGTACATGGCGCCCGAGCAGGCGAGCGGCGGGCACGTCACACACCTCGCCGATGTCTACGCGCTCGGCGCGATCGCGTATCGCTGCCTGACCGGCCGCTCGCCGTTCAAGGGCAAGGACCTCGCAGAGCTCGTCTATCAGGTCGTGCACGCGGCGCCGCAGCGGCCGTCGATGCTCGGTCGCGTGTCGGGGCCGATCGAGGACGTGCTCGCGGTCGCGATGGCGAAGGATCCGCGCAAGCGATTCCCGTCGGCGCTGTCGTTCGCGCAGGCGTTCATCGCGGCGCGGCGCGGGAAACCGATGTCGCTGTCGGTTCCCGATAACGCGTGGACGTAGTACATCCCGCGCCATGTTCTCGATGCCTGCCGAGTGGGCTCCGCACGACGCCGTCTGGACCGCGTGGCCGCACGATCCCGAGCAGTGGCTCGAGGGTACCGACGATCCGCAGCGCGCCCTGATGGCGATGTGCGCGGCGATCTCCGATGGCGGGAAAGGCGAACGCGTCGAGCTCCTCGTGCGCGATGCCACCGACGAAGCGGCCGCGCGCGAATTGCTCGGCAAGGCCGCCGCGCACGTGCGCTTCCATCACCTGCGCTACGGCGATGTCTGGCTGCGCGACACCGGCCCGATCTTCGTCACGCGCGAGGGCGAGGTCTCCGCGGCGCGCTTTCGCTTCGACGGCTGGGGCGGGAAGTACCTCATGCCGGGCGACACCGAGGTCGCCGCGTACGTGATGAGCGCGACGAAGATGCGCGGCGCCGCGTTCGACTTCGTGCTCGAGGGCGGCGCGATCGAGGTCGACGGCGACGGCACGCTGCTGACGACGAAGCAGTGCCTGCTCGGCGGCGCGCGCAACCCCGGCCTCGATGAGGGCGCGCTCGAAGATCGGCTGCGCTGGGCGCTCGGCGTCGATCACATCGTGTGGCTCGATCAGGGGCTGCAGAACGATCACACCGACGGCCACATCGACACGATCGCGCGCTTCGTCGCGCCGGGCGTCGTCATGTGCATGGAGGCGGCGCCGAGCGATCCGAACCGCGACGCACTCGACGCGATCCTTCGCGACCTGCGGGCGGCGCGCACCGCCGGCGGCGAGAAGCTCGAGGTGATCACGGTGCCGTCGCCGGGCGCGGTCACCGATCGCGCGGGCAACCTGATGCCGGCGAGCTACATGAACTTCTACATCGGCAACACGGTCGTCGCCGTGCCGACCTACGGCGTCGGGCCCGACGAGGCCGCCGTCGATGCGATCGCGCGGATGTTCCCGGGGCGTCGCGTCGTCGGGCTGCCGGGCAAAGAAGTCGTCGTCGGCGGCGGTGCGTTCCACTGCTGCACGCAGCAGCAGCCGCGCGTCTAGGGACAGTCGGGGTCGCTCGAGTCGAGCTTGCCGTCGCAGTCGTTGTCGACGCCGTCGCCACACGTCTCGGTCTGGCGGCAGATCAGCGGCCGCGTCCGGATCAGCGTGCGGATGCGATAGCGCTCGAGCAGGATGTCGATGCGATCGGGCAGCAGGTGGAGCCCGCGGATCGGGATGTAGTCGAGCGTGTTCGGCACGAAGTCGATCGGTGGGCGCATGTTCGACCACGCGACGCCGTTGTAGTGAATGATGTCGCGCGCCGAGGCGCCGACGACGTCGTCGTTCGCCGTGTACGCGAGATACGTGACGTCGGCGAGCGTCGGCACGATCGATTCGGTCCACGTCGTGCCGTTGAAGTGCTCCATGCGGCCCTGGCGCGCGCTGACGTGCACGTCGGTCGGCGACACGGCCGCGACGGCGGTGATGTCCGTCGACGCGTGCGGATCGACCTCGGTCCATGCCGTGCCGTCCCAGTGGACGAGCCGGTTCGGCACGCCGCTCGTCACGATCCACGTGTCGGTCGCGCTCGTGCCCGATACCGACAACACCGGGCCCGGGATCGTGATCGGGTCCCACATCGCTCCGTTCTTGTGGAACGCGGTGTTCGCGGCGAACGCCCATACGTCTGCGGACGAGCTGCCCCACACGTGATCGATGCCGACGGTCGCGATCGCCTCGGGCGTCCACGTGCCGCCGGTGAAGTGATAGAGGCTGCCGTCCTGACCGGCGACGTAGACGTTGTTCGTCCCCGAGCCCCACACGTCGTTCGCGCGGTTTCCCGCGGTCTGCGGCAGCGTGAACGCGAGCGACCACGCGCGGCCGTCGAACGTCCAGACCTCGCCCGCGATGTTCGTGACGTACGTATCGGTCTCGGGGCCCCACATCGCGGTGTTCGGCGTCGCGCTGAATGGATCGGGTCCGAGCGGCGGCAGCACGCCGAACGTCTGGCCACGATAGCGATACGCGAGGTTGAGCGTCGACACGCCGATCACCTCCGACGGTCCGAGGCTCAAGAGGCCGGTCAGCGCGGTGAGGCCGGTCGGGCTCGCGCCGATGTTCGTCGACGTCGACCACGCGGCGCCGTCCCAGTGGCGCATCTCGCCGTCGACGCCGCCGACCCACGTGTCCTCGGGACCCGACGAGGCGACCGCGTTGTAGATCGTCTGCGACGAGATCCACTGCGTCCACTGCGTGCCGGTGTAGTGCGCGACCACGGCGTTGCTCTGGTTCGCGGTGACGAAGCCGATCGCCCACACGTCGTTTGGCGCGTTCGCATCGAGGAACTGGACCGTCGCGCCTGGCGGCGACAGGTTGCTCCACGCCGAGCCGTTCCAGTGCATCAGCGGACCTTCGGACGTCGCGACCCAGATGTCACTCGCGCTCGTCCCGCGCATCGCGCGCGGCGTACCGGTCAGCGTACCGACGGGCGTGAAGTTCGTGCCGTCGTACGCGAGCACACCCGTCGTCGTGGCGAACCACATCGCGGTCTTGCTCGTACCCCAGACGTCGACGTACTCGGCCGCGGGCGGGCTCGCGAGCGCGGACCACGTGGTGCCATCCCAGTGGAGGATGATGCTCGGCGTCGAGTTGCGGCTCTGGCCGACGGCCCACACGTCGTCTTTGGCGGTCGCCCACGCGTTGATCAGCGTGTTCTGCACGCCGGTCGGGAACGAGTTCCAGAACTCGCCCTCGAAGTGCATCGCGCGCCCGCCGGCGCCGACCGCCCATTGATCGCTCGGGCCGACGCCCGCGACCGCGAACGCCTGCACGTCCGACAGCGACTCGGGATTCCACCCGAAGCGGCTGCAGTCGGTGATCGTGAAGCTGCACTGGCGGTCGCAGCTCGCCGTGCCCGCGTCGAAGCCGAGCGCGACGCACGTGCGGACCTCGGGGCCATCGCACAGCTCGGGGCCGTTGACGATGTCGTCGCCGCAGTACTCGTTTTTCTGACGGCACACGCTGACGTCGAACGTGCACGACGACGAGCACTGCAGCCCATCGCTGCCGTAGAAGCCGAACTGCTTGCAGTCCGCGCTGCCGAGGTTCGCACCGTCGCAGTCTTCACCGGCGCTGATGTAGCCGTCGCCGCAGAAGAACGTCTCGCACGCGCCCGAGCGACACGCACCCGGCATTCCGCTGACGGTGCAGTCGTCGGCTTCCTGCTTGCCGTCACACGCGGCGGTCTGCTCGGGCAGCAGGCAGCGATCGTGCTCGACGTCGCACGTGAAGCCACCGGGGCACACCGTGCCGTTGGAGCAGTAGTTCGACGTCGACGAGACGCACGCGGCGCACAGCACGCTCACGAGCCACAAGGCTCGACCCATACGATCGATGTTATCATGGTCGCGGAATGGACGATCGCGGGAAGGTCCAGTCGACGGTCTACGGCGTGGGGGCGTTTCCCGTCGTGTCAGGTCCGGCGGTGATCACGCGCAACACGTCGCCTGTTGTCGCACTTCCAGACCTCGCTCCCGGCACGCGCATCGCGCAGTACGAGCTGATCCGCGAGCTCGGCCGCGGTGGCATGGGCGTCGTGTATGCGGCGCGCGATCTCAAGCTCGGCCGGCGCGTCGCGATGAAGTTCTTGAAGAAGGTCGACGACGAGGTCCTCGACCGGTTCCTCGTCGAGGCGCGCGCGACCGCGCAATGCAACCACGAGAACATCGTCATCATCTACGAGGTCGACGAGCACGAGGGCATGCCCTACATGGTGCTCGAGTACCTCGAGGGACGCTCGCTGCGCAGCTTCATGGGCGCGTTCGGCGACGGCGAGCCGATCGTGCCGATGCGCGCCGTCGAGCTGGTGCTGCCGATCGCGCGTGCGCTCGCGCGAGCCGGCGAGCTCGGCATCGTCCACCGCGACCTCAAGCCGGAGAACGTGATCGTGACGTCGGGGCAGGTCAAGGTGCTCGACTTCGGCATCGCGAAGGCGCTCGGTGCGAAACACTCGCGGGCGCGGCGCGACTCCGACCGCGACCTCGCGAACATGACGATCACGCGCGAGGGCTCGATGGTCGGCACGCTGCCGTACATGTCGCCCGAGCAGATGGGGGCCGGCGAGCTCGACGGCCGCAGCGATCTGTATGCGCTCGGCGTGATCATGTTCGAGATGCTGACCGGGCGACATCCGGTCGATCCGTTGACCCCGGATGCGGTGCTCGCGAGCCTCGTCTCGCCAACGCCGCATCGCTCGGTGCGCTCGCTCGTGCCGGATCTGCCGGCGCCGCTCGTGCAGATCGTCGACGACCTGCTGCGCAAGAACAAGGACGAGCGGATCGCGAGCGCGGCGGAGCTCGTCGCGCGACTCGAAGACGCGCTGCCTCACCGCCCGACGCGCAAGCTCGCCGACGGCGAGAGCCCGTATCCCGGCCTGACCGCGTTCCAGGAGGGCGATGCGGATCGGTTCTTCGGGCGCACGCGCGATGTCACGCGGATGGTCGCGCGGATCCGCGAGCTGCCGTTGACGGGCATCGTCGGACCGTCGGGTGTCGGCAAGTCGTCGTTCGTGCGCGCGGGCGTCGCGCCGGCGCTGAAGCAGTCGGGCGAGGCGTGGGACGTGATCACGCTGCGGCCGGGACGCCAGCCGATCGTCGCGCTCGCGAGTGCGGTCGAGCGATACACGACGCGTGCGCTTGGCGGAGCCGCCACCGATCACGGTGCACTCGTCGAGCGGCTGCGGGTCGAGCCGGGCTATCTCGGATCGCTGTTGCGCACGCGCGCGTCGGCGACGCGGATGCACGTGCTGCTGTTCGTCGATCAGTTCGAGGAGCTGTACACGCTCGTCGCGGACCCCGCGGAACGGCGCGCATTCACGGCCGCGCTCGCCGCGATCGCCGATGATCCGGCGGCGCCGCTGCGCGTCGTCGTGTCGATGCGGTCGGACTTCCTCGATCGCGTCGGCGAGGACGCGCGCTTCCTCGAAGAGCTGTCGCGCGGGCTCGTGTTCCTCGCGACGCCGGATCGCATCGGCCTGCGCGAGGCCCTCGAGCAGCCGCTCGCGCTCGCCGGCTATCGCTTCGAGACGACGGCGATGCTCGACGACATGCTCGACGCGCTCGAGAACACACCGGGCGCGCTGCCGCTATTGCAATTCGCGGCCGCGAAGCTGTGGGATGTGCGCGATCGCGAGCGCCGCATGCTGACGAGCGACAGCTATGGCGCGATCGGCGGCGTCAGCGGAGCGCTCGCGGCGCACGCGGATGAGGTCGTGCGCGCCCTGAGTGCGAGCGAGCGCATCACGACGCAGAAGATCCTGCGCAAGCTCGTGACGCCGGAGCGCACGCGCGCGATCGTCGAGACGGCGGAGCTCGCCGAGCTCGGCAGCGACGCGACGCGGATCGTCGACGTGCTCGTCCGCGCGCGCCTGCTCGTCGTGCAGAACCGCGACGGAGGAGCCCCGACCGTCGAGATCGTCCACGAGTCGCTGATCGAGCGCTGGCCGACGCTGCGCCGCTGGCTCGACGACGACCACGATGACGCCGCGCTCGCCGCCGACATCACCGCCGCCGCGAAGCAGTGGGACAGCAAGGGCCGTCCGGCGGGTCTGCTCTGGCGCACCGACGCGCTCGCCGATGCCCGGCGCTGGTACACGGCCCGGCCGCGGCAGCTCGCCGCGCGCGATCAGGCATTCCTCGATGCGGCGTTTGCGGCCGCGCGCCGCGCGACGCTCGTGCGCCGCTCGCTCGTCGGGGCCGCGTTCGTCGTGCTCGCTGCATTCGGGGCGGTCGCAACGATCGGCTACGTGCGTGTACGCGATGCGGAGCATGCGGCGGTGGCGCAGGCCGACAAGGCGGCCGCCGAGGCCAAGCGCGCGACCGAAGCCTACGATCGCGTGATCGCCGAGCAACAGAAACGCGAGGCGGCGGAGCGCGAGCGCGCGAGTGCCGACGAGGCCCGGCTCGCGGCGCAGGTCGCCGAGAAGCAAGCGCAGCAGGCGGAGGCGCAGAAGGCGGCGGACCTCGCGATGTCGCGCGAGGAGCTGATCAAGAAGAACGGCGAGCTCGTCGATGCGCTGTCGACGGCGAGGTCGGCGCAGACGCGCGCGGAGACCGCGACGCACGACGCGCAGAAGGCGCGCGCCGAGCTGCAGCAGAAGCTCGCCGCCGAGATGGCGAAGAACGAGCAGCTGCAGCGCGAGCTGAAGAAGGTCTCGACGAACCTGAAGGACTAGAAGCGGCCGGACCAGCTCAGCGCGGCGCCGCCGGCCGTCGGCACGAC
Source organism: Deltaproteobacteria bacterium (assembly GCA_019237945.1). Classification (GTDB taxonomy): domain Bacteria; phylum Myxococcota_A; class Polyangia; order Haliangiales; family Haliangiaceae; genus JABFXX01. The sequence continues at coordinate 9,953 of JAFAOG010000395.1, forward strand.
CTCGGGATACACGGTGCGGCCGCGGTTCAGGTACAGCATCACCGCGCCGGTCGCGACCGCGACGCCACCGCCGATGAACAGCGCGGTGCCGATGTGGCCTTTGAGCTCCGCGCCGTCCTTGAGGTACTGCACGTCGGAGAGCTGGCCGGGCTTGCAGTTGCCGGTGCAGCGATCGTCGACGAACTTGTCGTAGCTCTGCATCTCGCTCTGCCCGAGTGCGCTCGCGAGGGCGCCGCCGCCGACGAGCGCGAGCCCGCCGCCGAACACCGTCCACGGCAGCCACGCCGGCCAGCGATGCACGATCGTCGCGGCGCGCTCCGGTGGATCGAGCTTGACGCTCACCTCGCGCGGCGCACCGCCGACGGCGACGAGCTCGACGGTCTTCGTCAGCAGGCCGGCGCCCTTGCCCGCGATCTGATGCTGCCCAGCGAGCACGCGCTGCGATGACTTGCCGGGGCACGTCGCGAACGGCTTGCCGTCGAGCGTGATCGAGACGCCCGCCTGCTCGCAGCTGACGGTGACCGTCGAGATCTGCGACGCGAGAAGCTTCTGGTAGCCTACCGCCTCGTCGTAGATCGCGGCCTCGAGCGGCGCCGAGCCGTACTGCAGCGCCTTGTCGAGGTTCTCCGCCGCCTCGAGGTTGCGACCCAGCTGCACGAGGCAGCGCACCATGTTGAAGCGAATCGCCGGGTGGTCCCACACCGCGACCGCGGCCGTGTACGACTCGAGCGCGGCGCCGTAGTCGTGCTCGACGAACTTTGCGTTGCCCGCATCGAGCAGCGTCTTCGCCTTGGCCTTCTGCTCGTCGGTCACGCCCTCCGACCACGGCGACTTCGGGTCCGCGTGCGCGACGGCGCCGCCGCCGAGCAGCACAACCACCAGCAGTGCACGAAACCCCATCACCCCCATCGTACACCCAATCGCCGTGCTTGCGGCGACGCGTCTCGCGCCGTAAGGTGCGCCGGCCATGGTCACCGTCGCCGCGCTGCAGACTGCATTGACCGACGACGTCGCGACCAACGTCGCCCGCGTCACGGATCTCGTCCGCGAAGCGCACGGCAAGGGCGCGCAGATCATCCTGCCGAGCGAGCTGTTCGAAGGCCACTACTTCTGCCAGACGCAGCGCGAGGACGACTTCGCGCGCGCCCACCCCGCCGAAGATCACCCGACGCTGCGCCACTTCCAGCAGCTCGCCGCCAAGCTCGGCGTCGTCATCCCGGTGTCGTTCTTCGAGCAGGCCGGCCCCGAGCACTACAACTCGGTCGCCGTGATCGACACCGACGGACGCAACCTCGGCGTCTACCGCAAGTCGCACATCCCCGACGGCCCCGGCTACCAGGAGAAGTTCTTCTTCAAGCCGGGCAACACGGGCTTCCGCGCGTTCAAGACCAAGCTCGGCACGATCGGCGTCGCGATCTGCTGGGACCAGTGGTTCCCCGAAGCCGCGCGCGCGATGACGCTCGCCGGCGCCGACATCCTGTTCTACCCGACCGCGATCGGCAGCGAGCCCGAAGAACCCGACTTCGACAGCCGCGACGCCTGGCAGCGCGTGATGGTCGGCCACGCGGTCGCGAACGCGGTCGGCGTGGTCGCCGCGAACCGCATCGGCACCGAAGGTGGGATGACGTTCTACGGCAGCTCGTTTGTGTGCGACGCCCGCGGCGACAAGCTGGTCGAGCTCGGCCGCAGCGAGCCAGGCATCGCGCTCGCGAAGCTGGATCTCGAGCAGATCCGCCGCGTCCGCGCGAGCATGGGCTTCTTCCGCGACCGCCGGCCCGACCTGTACGGCAACCTCGGCCGCTGAAAAGCGCAACCAACTGCCACCCGCCGTTGTCGCACGGGTGTGATCCGCAGCCACGTGCTCGCCGCCCTCGCGACCGGCATCGAGGCGGGCAACGACGATGCCGCGCGCGCGGCGGTCGGCCGCGGCGACTGGATCCTGCGCGGGGCAGCGCGCCGACGGCTCGAGCGCGCGCTGATCGATGCGGCGCTGCAGTCGCGCGAGCTGGTGACCGCGGCGGATCCCGAGGCGATGCGGCACATCCAGCGAGTGGCCGCGCTCGACGTCGCGGGCGTCAGCGCGCTGGGGGCGCGCGAGTCGCAGGCGGCGTGTGCAGAGGAAGGCGCCGGCGAGGTCGTCGATGCGCGCGATCGGGCGGCGGTCGCCCGCGCGTACAAGCGGCTCGCGACGCGGCCGCCGACGGTGCCCGTCGCGACGGCGAGCGCGTGCGTGATGCTCGCGATGCTGTGCGCGTTGTTCGCATTCACGTTCTACCGGCTGCGCCATCCCGCGCGCCATCACGCGAGCGGGGCGCCGTACGTCGGGGCGTTTGCGACCGGCGGAACGCCGCTGTACGACCTCGACCTCGAGCAGATGCTCGCGATCGAGATGCCGCGGATCGCGTGGCTCGGCGGCGAGGCGCCTGCGTGGCTGCGCGATGCGATGAACAAGCGCGCGCCGCTCGTCGCGCCGTGGCACGCGTTCCTCGATGCGGCCGCCGATCGCAGCAAGAAGAAGGGCGTGAAGATGCGGGCGGCGGCGCACGCGCTGAGCAACGCGCTCGCCGGCGAGAACCTCGGCTACCAGGTCGCGGCGTACGACGTCGACAACCGCGCGGTCGTGTTCGTGTACCGCGTCGATCAGGTCGTGTTCGTGCGCTGCGACGGCGAGCCGCGCCGCGTGCTCGATCTGCGGCGCATCGATCACGTGCAGCTCGAGCGGTTCGTGCTCGGCCTCGAGTCGAGTGACGTCGGCGATCCGGTCGTCATGCTCGATCGTGTCGAGGAGTTCGTCGCGACGCACGTGCGGCCGGTCGCGCAGGGCGCGGCGTACGAGCTCGGCGACGATACGTTCCGGCGATCGACCGCGGGGGCGCGTCTGGCGAGTGCGGCGGGCACCGCAATCCGCGGGGAGCTCGCGGAGCCGATCGAGAAAAAGGCGACGGTTGGCGAGCTGTTCGCGGCGAGCGTGCGGCGTCACGAGGCGCGCCACTCGATCGACGTCGAGCACGACCTCGAGCTGCCGACGCCGCCCGCGCTCGAGCGGATCGTCGGCGAGGGTCCGTTCGCGGTGCGGGCGCGCGCGGAGCTCGCCGCGTACCTGACGCAGATCGCGTACGACCCGGCCCTGCCGCAGCTCGCGCTGTGGAACTTCGCGAACCAGGCGTTCGACAGCGACTACAGCTATGGCGCGGAGGGCGTGGCGGCGGTCGTCGCGCTCGAAGGGCTGGCGCGGCATGTCGGTGGCGGTGTGCGTCCGCCGGCGATGCTGCACGGCCGGCTCGACCGCGGCACGCTCGCCGAGACCGCGTTGCCGCTCGCGCAAGTCAGCGATGACCAGCTGCGGACCGCGGCGCGCGAGCTGTTCGAGGAGCTGTTCGGCGAGAGGCCGGTGGCGATTTACGACTCGCGGCGCTAGCCTTGAGCGGATGAAGTTCTTCATGCGTGCGATCGTCACCGGGTTCGCGCTGAGCCTTGGCTCCGCGCTGTTCAAGAAGCTCGCGCCGCAGCTCGGGCTCGACGACAAGAAGGACAAGGACAAAGACAAGGACGACTCCGACCGCGTCAACGCGCAGGACGGCGCGAGCGATCCCGGGCTTCAGCACAACCTCTCGTGAGCCCTGCTGAATAGGTCAGCGTCACACTCCCGGTAGTTTTCGGCAGCAACGCGCCGCGTTTCGCGCAACACTTGGAAGAGGTGGAGTCCTCATCCCTCGCCCCGGGCCTGCTGCTGGCCATGCCGCAGCTCGCGGACCCGAACTTCTCCCGGGCGGTCGTGCTGATGATCGAGCACGGAGAGAACGGCTCGTTCGGCCTCGTGATCAACCATCCGAGCCCGATCAAGGCGACCGAGCTGCTCGACAGCTTGGAGATGAGCTGGCGCGGCGATGACGCGGCAGTCGTGTGGGCAGGCGGGCCGGTCAGCCCGAGCACCGGCTGGGTGCTGCACGAGCCGGTCGGCAGCGCGCTGCCGGGGCAGGGCACGATCGAGATCACGTCGACGATCTCGCTGTCGACCTCTCCGGACAGGCTGCGCGCGATCGCGAGCGCGCCACCGCGCAACGTGCGCCTGCTGCTCGGCTACTCGGGATGGGGTCCCGGCCAGCTCGCACAGGAGATGGCGCGCGGGGCGTGGCTGCATACCGCCGCGGATCCGCGGCTGGTTTTCGAGACGCCGCCCGAAGATATGTGGGAAGCGGCGATGAAATCGCTCGGCATCGATCCGCGCGATTTGTTCATCGGCCGCGGTGTGAATTAAGGCCAGGGCGCACAGCGTGCGCGTCCGCACGTCGTTTGCGCGGTACGCGACTTGCGTAGCGTGTAGGCATGGACGCCGCTTCGCCACCGCCGCCGCACCGCGCGCCGTGGGGCTGGATTCTGCTCGCGATCGCGCTCGGGCTGTTCTACTTCTGGCAGCGCGGCGCCGAGGTGCCCAAGAGCGACGTCACGTACTCGCAGGTCGTCGCGTGGGTCAACGACAGCAAGGTCAAAGAAGTCACGCTCGACGAGCACAGCATCTCGGGCGTGCTGAAGGCACCCGAAGGAAAGGTCACCGCGTTCCACTCGCTCGTGCCGCCCAGCGATCAGCGCCTCGTGCCGCTGCTCGAGGACAAGGGCGTCACGATTCGCGTCGAGAAGGCCGACACGTCGCCGCTGTGGCAGATCGCGCTCGCGATCCTGCCGTGGGTGCTGATCGGCGGGTTCTGGTGGTGGATGAGTCGGCGCGCGCAGCGAATGATGGTCGCGGGCGGCAACGGGCCGATGGGCGGCTTTTTGTAGCGCGGGCAGAAGTTCGAGAAAGAGAAGACGAGCGTCACGTTCGAGGACGTCGCGGGTCTCGCGGCCGCGAAGCGCGACCTCGGCGAGATCATCGAGTTCCTCAAGGAGCCGCAGCGGTTCGCGAAGCTCGGCGCGAAGATCCCGCGCGGCGTGCT
>JAFAOG010000396.1 GCA_019237945.1 Deltaproteobacteria bacterium
AGTTCTCCGCCTCGAGATCGTCGAGCACGTCCGCGATGATCTTCGCGGTGATCGGTTTGACGTCATGCATGAGCACGACGCCGCCGTTCTGCTCCTTGATCATCTTGAGGACCTTCTTGCGCAGGCGATCGGCGTTCTTCGCCTTCCAGTCGAGCGTGTCGACCGACCAGATCACCTCGGTGACGCCGAGCTGCTTGAGACGCACGCGGCCCGCGCCCGAGAGCGCGCCGTAGGGCGGGCGGAACAGGCCGATCGGGCGGCCCGCTTCCTTCGAGAGCGTGCGGAACGAGTTGTCGATCTCCTTCGTGATCGTCGCGCCGGCGGCGTGCTTGAGGTTCGGGTGCGTGACCGAGTGGCTGCCGACGGTGAACCCGCTGGCGAGCTCTCGCTGCAGCAGCTCGCGGCCCTTCTCGCCGTGCTTGCCGAGCAGGCGCTGGGTGACGATGAAGAACGTCGCCGGGATGTCGTACTTCTCGAGCGCGTCGATGACGAACGGCGTCGTCTCGGGGTTCGGGCCGTCGTCGAACGTGAACGCGACGATGCCGTGCATCTCGTCGCCGTTGACGCGCGCGGCCTTGCCGAGGACCGGATCGTCGGTGAGCGTCGTCAGCTCGGGTGGCTTCGTCGATGCGGAGCCGCTGCCGGCCGCGCTGCCCGATCCGGCATGCCCCGCGTGCTCGCCATGCTCCTCCGGCGGCATCGGGTCGTGCCCGTCGGGACCGGCGACCGCCACCGACGCCGCCAGCGCGACGAGGACGAACAGCCACCGCATGCGTGAAACCTAGCACGCGCAGTATGCTCGCGCCGTGCGTGTCGTCTCGACCTCGAGCCTGCCGATCGATCTCGCGGCGCAGGTGCGTGCGCGATTCCCGGCGGCGCGTGTCGAGGTGCCGGAACAATGGGGCGGGCTCGCGCGTTTGGATCTGAGCGACGCCGATGCGCTCGTGTGCCTGCTGCTCGATCGGATCGATGCGAGCGTGCTCGCGCGTGCGCCGCGGCTGCGCGTCGTCGCGAACTGCGCGGTCGGCTACGACAACGTCGACATGGCGGCGCTGACCGCGGCGGGCATCGCGCTGACGAACACGCCCGACGTGCTGACCGAAGCGACCGCCGAGCTCGCGTTCGCGCTGATGATGGCGGCGGCGCGGCGGCTGCCCGAAGGCGAGGCGCTCGTCCGCTCCGGGCAGTGGGAGGGCTGGCGGCTCGATCAGCTGCTCGGCGTGCAGCTGCTCGGCAAGACGCTCGGCATCATCGGGATGGGACGGATCGGTCAGGCGGTGGCGCGGCGCGCGCGCGGGTTCGGGATGCACGTGATCCACGCCGATGCCGGCGAGGACGTCGACGGCGTGTTCGCGCGAGCGGACGTCGTCAGCCTGCACTGTCCGCTGACGCCCGCGACGCGGCACCTCGTCGATGCGCGGCGGCTCGGGCTGATGAAGCCGACCGCGATCCTCGTCAACACGGCGCGCGGGGCGTGCGTCGATGAGGGACCGCTCGTCGAGGCGCTGACGGCCGGGCGGATCTTCGCGGCGGCCCTCGATGTGTTCGAGCGCGAGCCCGAGATCGATGCCAGGCTGAAGACGTGCCCACGGCTGGTCTTGGCGCCGCACATCGGATCGGCTACCACCGAGGCCAGGACCCAGATGGCTCAGCTGTGCGCAGACGGCGTGCTCGCCGTGCTCTCGGGGCAGCGTCCAGGTAATCTGGTGAACACCGAAGTGGTACTCCGTGGCTGATCCGCAGGTCTTGATCGTGACGAGCTCGGGCGCACCGCCGAGCGCCGTCGTGCCGGTGCTCGCTGCGATCGAAGCGGCCGGCATGCGCGTGCGCGCGATCGACGTCGGCGCGGTCGGGGCAGGCGGCGGTGGCGTCGCGGACCGGATGCGGCGCGCGCTGCTCGGCGAGGGTGCGGAGCGCAAGCTGCGCAAGGAGCTCGAGATGAGCCCGCCGGATGCCGCGGTCGTTTTCGATCCACACAGCGCCCTCGCGCTGACGGTCGCGCGCGATCAGGTGATGACGCCTGCGCCGGTGATCGCGGTGGTCGGCGAGCTCGATCCGGTCCCCGCGTGGGCACAGACCGATGCCGATCGGTTCATCGCCGTCGACGATCTCGCGGCGGTCGCGCTGACCGATGCCGGCGTCGAGGGCGATCGGATCCTCGTCGTCGGGGCGCTCGGCGAGCGCGCGTTCGCGGAGGCCGGCGCGACAGATCGCACGCTGCTCCGCACGCGCTTCAAGCTCGGCGGGCGGGTCGCGCTCGTCGAGGTCGCAGGCCTCGGCGCGGAGATGACCGGGCAACTCGCGCTCCAGCTGTCGCTGCTCGATGCGAACGAGCACATCACGTTCCTGTTCGACGCCGCGGGCGACGCCGATGCGGCCGCCGTGCTGCGCCGCCAGGTCCCGAGCCTCGGCCTGCGCGGCAAGCTGTTTGGCGCGACGGCAGATGCCGCGCTGCTCTGGCGCGCCGCGGATGTGATCGTCGCGCGTCCGCGCCCCGAGGTGATCGCGCGCGTGATGCTCGTCGGCGGCAAGCTGGTCTCGCTCGTCGACGATCAGCTGCCGAGCGGAGCCCGCGCGACGACCGCGCTCGAGGCGCGCAAGCGCGCGATCGCCGCCAAGGGCCTGCTGATGCTCTCGAGTGCGCTCGACTCCGCGTTTCACGGCACGCCGCCCGCCGCGACCGACGACGGCGCCGATCACGTCGCCGACATCGTCGCGCTGGTCGCCGGTGACAAACGCGCCGTGATCGACGAGCGCCGCATCGCCGCCCAGGCCGCCACGCGAGACAAGGTCCGCACCGCGAGCGCCGCCGCGCAGGCCGCCGCTGCCGCCACCGCGATGCCGGGCGAGCTCGAGGATCTCGGCGGCGGCACGACGCCCGATCCGGTCGACCTGCCCGACAAGGCCGAGCTCGAACGCCTCCGCAACGAGGTCGCCCGCCGCGTCACCGAGATGACGAAGTCGATGGCCGCCGCGCGCGACGCGGCCGCCGATGCCGCCGACAAGGCCAAGGGCGCCCACGCCCGCGGCGCGACGGACGAAGCAACCCAGCTCGAGCGCAAGGCCGACGCCGAGCGCGCCCGCATGCACTCTCTGCTCGCCGAGCTCGCCACGCTCGAGTCCGAGCTCAAGGAGCTCGAGCGGGCGATCGCGCAGGTCGCCGACCTCCCGAAGCCGCCGCCGGCCTCCGCGCGCCCACCGCGCAGCGACTCCGCGCCGCCGCCTCCGCGCCAGAAGCCGGCGTCGATCGACGACGAGCTGGCGAAGCTCAAGCGCAATGCGGGCGCCCCGACGTCGTCGGCGCCGCCGAAGCCCGGCGCCACCAAGCCCCCGTCTTCTTCGTCCTCGACTTCGTCGCCGCCGCCCAAGAAGTCGTCGGGCAATGTCGACGACGAGCTGGCAGCGCTGAAGAAGAAGATGCAGGGCGCGCCTCCTCCGAAGAAGAAGCCATAGGCGTACTCCAGAAAGAATTACCGCCAAGAAGCGAAGGGGCAGAGAGCCAGCCACCGGACGCTTCTTCTTATCGCTTCCTCTTTCGATCGCTCGGCTTGCTCGGCCTCTTGGCTCCTTGGCGGTAATTCCGGGTCTGGTTCTGTAGCCGGTCCGCGATGATTCCGCTTGACGTTAATTAACGGAAGCGTTAAACAATGCGCATGAGCATCGCGAGCAAACCGACTCCCAAGGGCTGGCCCCGCATCTCGACGAGCCTCGTGTATCGCGAGCCGGCCAGGGCGATCGACTGGCTGTGCACCGCGTTCGGCTTCGAGGTCCAGCTCAAGGTCGAGCACGAGGGCAAGATCGCGCACTCCGAGCTCGTGCTCGGCGGCGGGATGGTGATGATCGGCGACGACGACCCGAGCAAGGGCCGGTCGTGGCGCAAGAGCCCGCGCGACGTCGGCGGTGCGAACACGCAGGCGCTGTGCGTCTATGTCGACGATGTCGATGCGCACTGCGAGCGCGCGCGCAAGGCAGGTGCGACGATCGTCAAGGATCCGACGACGACCGACTACGGCGACGGCTACTGGGTCGATCGCAGCTACGAGTGCACCGACCTCGACGGCCATCACTGGTGGTTCATGACGCGCATCGAGGATAAGCAGCACACGTGAGCCCGAGCCTCGACGCGACGTTCGCCGCGCTTGCCGATCCGACGCGCCGCGATGTGATCCGCCTGCTGCGCAAGGGACCGCAGCGCGCGAGCGACCTCGCCGACGCGACGCGCGCGAGCAAGCCGGCGATGAGCCGTCACCTGCGCGTGCTGCGGACGGCGGGCCTGGTCGCGCACGATGTCGGCGACGACGAGCGCGAGCGCGTCTACACGCTGGCCCCCGCGCCGTTCGCCCAGTTGCGCGAGTGGCTCGAGGATGTCGAGGCGTTCTGGGAGCTGCAGCTCGCGTCGTTCAAGGCGCACGTCGAGAAGAGGCGGCGATGATCGAAGGCGATCGCGTCACCGTCAGCGTGCGCGTCGAGGTCGAGCCGGCCGTCGCGTTCGAGGTGTTCACGGCCGAGATCGATCGCTGGTGGCGCCGCGGCATCGCATATCGGGTCAGCGGCCGGCGTCCCGGCGCGATGCACATGGAGACCCGCCTCGGCGGGCGCATCTTCGAGGAGCTCGAGGGCCGTGTGCTCCACGAATCGGGCCGCATCACCGCCTGGGATCCGCCCGCAAAGCTCGCGTTCGAGTGGCGCGGCTCGAACTTCAAGCCGGGCGAGGTCACGTTCGTCGAGGTGACGTTCACGCGCACCGAGAGCGGCGCGACGCAGGTGCAGCTCGTGCACCACGGCTTCTCGGCGCTGCCGCCGGACCATCCGGTTCGCCACGGCGAGCCGCCGAGCGTGTTCATCGGGCGAATCGGCCGCTGGTGGGGCGACCTGCTGACGAGCCTTCGGGAGCAGCTGACGCCGGAGTAGACCGGAGTAGAGTCGAGGCATGGGCTCCGCCTCGACCACGACGCCACTTCCGAGCTCGCCGATCGTCAGCATCAACCCGGCCACCGGGCAGCCGCTCGGCGAGGTGCCCGACATGGGCGCCGACGAGGTCCGCAAGGTCGTCGCGAGCGCGCGCGCGGCGCAGCAGGCGTGGGGGCAGCTGTCGATCGAGGCGCGCAGCCGGCGCGTGTTGCGGTTTGCCGAGGTGCTGATGACGCGCGCCGAGGAAGTCATCGACCTGCTCGTGCGCGAGGGCGGCAAGACGCGGCTCGAGGCGCTCGGGATGGAGGTCGTGCTCGTCGCGGATCTCGTGCGGTACTTCACGAAGCACGCGGCGGAGATGCTGGCGCCGGTGCCGGTGCCGCTGCACCTGATGAAGCATCGTGCGAGCTATCTGCACTTCACGCCGCGCGGCGTCGTGGGCGTGATCGCGCCGTGGAACTTCCCGTTCTCGATTCCGATCGGCGAAACGATGATGGCGCTGATCGCGGGCAACGCCGTGGTGCTCAAGCCGAGCGAGGTCACGCCGCTGATCGCGGCGAAGGCGCGTGAGATCTATCTGGCGGCGGATCTGCCGCCCGAGCTGTTCCAGATCGTGACCGGGCGTGGAGGGACCGGCGCGGCGCTGATCGATGCGGGCATCGACTTCTGCGTATTCACGGGCAGTGTCGCGACCGGCAAGAAGGTCGCGGCGGCGTGTGGCGAGCGGCTGATTCCGTGCACGCTCGAGCTCGGCGGCAAGGCGCCCGCGGTCGTGTGTCATGACGCGGATCTCGATCGCGCGGCGCAGGCGATCACCTGGGGTGGGTTCGCGAACTCGGGCCAGGTGTGCGCGAGCGTCGAGCGCGTGTATGCGGTCGGCAGCGTGCACGACCAGCTCGTCGAGCGGATCGTGCGCGAGGCGAAGAGCTTGCGGCAAGGTGATGCGAGCGCGGGCGGCGAGGTCGACGTCGGCGCGATGGCGTGGGATCGCCAGGTCGACAATGTCGAGAAGCTCGTCGACGCGGCGGTCGCGGCCGGCGCGAAGGTCGAGACCGGCGGCAAGCGCAAGCCGGGGCCGGGGCTGTTCTACGAGCCGACCGTGCTCAGCGGCTGCCGGCAGGACATGGACGTCATGCGCAAGGAGATCTTCGGCCCGGTGATTCCGATCATGCGCGTCGAGAGCGAGGACGAGGCAGTCAAGCTCGCGAATGACTCGCATCTCGGGCTGCTCGCGTACGTGTTCACGCGCGATCGCGAGCGTGGGCGGCGGCTCGCCGAGCGCATCGAGGCGGGCACGGTGATGGTCAACGACGTGCTCAACACGTACGCGTGTCCCGAGACGCCGTGGGGCGGCGTGAAGCAGAGCGGCATCGGCCGCACGCACTCGATCCTCGGGCTGCGCGACATGTGCGAGACCAAGCACGTCAACCACGACCGCGTGTCGCTAGGGCGCGAGGTGTGGTGGTACCCGTACAAGGACGGGACGTTCAAGGCGCTGCTTCGCGGCGCGCGCCTGTTGTTCGGCAAGCGCCCCTGGCAGCGCTAGCTGGGAATCGATCGCCAGCTCGCGCGCGTCGTCGGAACGAGCAGGATCGGATCGCCGAGCAGCGCCGCGAGCTCGTCCTCGGTGAACAGTGCACCGCGCAGCTCGTAGCGGCGAGGCACGATCAGCGCGAGCGCGACGCCCGCCTTCGCGACGCTCAAGGCGCGGTTGACGTCGCCGACGAAGCTGTTGACGACGAATCGATCGCCGCCCGTCGACAGATGGATGTCGGTCGTCTGCTCGCCGATGCGGAACGACAGCGTGCGCGCCTCGTCATCCGCCATCATGTCGAGCAGCTCGAAGCGGCCCTTGCCGAGCTTGGCGAGCGGCGCGAGGAAGTCACGCACGGCTGCGCCGGGAGTGAAGCTCGACGCGTTCTCCGTGATCCGCCAGTACCACTCGTTCTCGATGACGAACGTCCGCGCCAGCTCGATCGACATGTCGGCGTAGTCTACGGCAGCTACTTGGCCCGGCCGTAACGATCTTCGAGTCTCACGACGTCGTCGAGCTCGGGAGTGGATACCTCGACGATGTGCGTATCTTCGAGAGCTTCCATGCGATGGCGCAGGCCCGGCGTGATGTGGAACGGCACGTTGGGCGCCAGCTCCTCGGTCTCGGGCCGCTCGCCGTCGACGAAGTGCGTGAACGCCAGGCGCCCCGACAGCACCATGATCGTCTCGTCCTTGACGTTGTGATACTGGAGCGAGAGCGCCTCGCCGGCCTTCATGAACAGGATCTTGCCGACGTAGCGCTCGGTCTTCGCCCAGATCAGCTCGTGGCCCCAGGGCTTGTCGACCTTCTTCATTTCTTCGGGGCTGGAGCTGCCGCGCTGCCCGCCGCACTGCCCGCGTTGTTGATGTTCGACGACGCGGTGGGATCCTGCACGGTCGGCATCTCGACCTTGGGGTGCGCGCCCGGAATCTCCTCGCGGCGATCGACCTTTCCGTCGAAGTCGTCATCGTAGAGGATCGCGATCAGCACGCCGTCCTTGTACTGCTCCCACTGATCGGCCTTCTGATCGTTGTTGCGATCGCGCTGGACGCTGACCAGCTGGCCCTGCGAGTCGTACGTCTCCTTGACGTCGAACTTGCCGTCGAAGTCGGTATCGCGCTCGACCTCGGCGACGATGCCGGTCTTCGGGTCGAAGATCGCGCTCATGTCCCACTTGCCGTCGTAGTCGAAGTCCGCCTTCTCGAAGAGCGGCGTGCCCTTGCGGTTGTACGCGACGACCCAGTCCTTGCGACCGTCGTGGTCGAAGTCGACCTGCTTGCAGGTCATGAACTCGATCTTCGTGCCGCCTTCGTCCTCGGTCTTGTAGAGGCGCCAGACGTCGGGCTTGTTGTCGTGGTTGAGGTCGTACGTGACGACGTTCTTGCCGTTCGTGTCGCACAGCGTCGGATCGACCTTGGGAACCGACGCGTCGAGGCTGCCGTCGTTCTTCGGAGTCGTGTCCTTGTTCCCGCCGTGACACGCGGCCAGCACCAACGCCAAGCAAGCGAGTTTCTTCACATCACGAGCCTAGTCGCCCGCCCGGGTCGCTGCAAGCGATTGACCCCACGCATATGGCCACGTATCGTCACGCTTCCTTGGCGCGCAAGAAGATCTCGACGACCGTGTACATCACGCCCGAGCAGGATGCGCGGCTCAAGGCCCTGCACGACCGCACGAAAGTGCCGGTCGCCGAGTACATCCGGCAGGGCATCGATCTGGTCCTCGAGAAGTACCGCGATCAGCTCCCGGGACAGGTGGACCTCCACCTCGGGTCACGCTAACTACAGCCCGGCCTTTCGATGTCGTTCCCTCCCGAGCGGATCCGCAACTTCTCGATCATCGCGCACATCGATCACGGCAAGACCACGCTCGCCGATCGCATCCTCGAAGCGTGTGGCGCCGTGACGGCGCGCGAGGCGCAGGATCAGATGCTCGACTCGATGGATCTCGAGCGCGAGCGCGGCATCACGATCAAGGCGCAGTCCGTCCAGCTCTCGTACAAGGCGAAGGACGGGCTGACCTATCAGTTCCACCTGATCGACACGCCGGGTCACGTCGACTTCCACTACGAGGTCTCGCGATCGCTCGCCGCGTGCGAGGGCGCGCTGCTCGTGGTCGATGCCGCGCAAGGCGTCGAGGCGCAGACGCTCGCGAACGTCTACGTCGCGCTCGATAACGACCTCGATATCGTCCCGGTGCTCAACAAGATCGATCTGCCGGTCGCGCGGCCCGACTGGGTCAAGCAGCAGATCGAGGACACGATCGGGCTCGACGCGTCCGACGCGCTGCTGGTCTCGGCCAAGACCGGGCAGGGCGTGCACGAGATGCTCGAGGCGGTGGTCGAGCGGATCCCGCCGCCCAAGGCCGACCGCGACGCGCCGCTGTCGGCGCTGATCTTCGACAGCTGGTACGACTCGTTCCGCGGCGTCGTCGTGCTCGTGCGCGTGATGGCCGGGCGGATCGCGAAGGGCACGAA
>JAFAOG010000522.1 GCA_019237945.1 Deltaproteobacteria bacterium
TCGACCTCGACGCAGTACTGCTCGTTCTGCTTCGCGAGCGTCTTGTCGTGGCACGGCTCGACGGCGCCCGCGTGACACGCGATCAGCTCGTACGCCGCCGGCGTGCGCATGAAGATCTCGCGGCGCGCGGCGAACGGCAGCTTGTCGAGCGCCCACTTCATCGCCTGGAACTTGAGCCGGTCGGCCTCGGTGAAGTCGTCCTCGTTCTTCATGAGGAACGACAGCGGCCCGTCGAACGTGCGGTTGTTGAGCACGGTCTCGATGTGGAAGACCTTCAGCGTCTTCTCGACGAGCTGGCCCTGGCACTTGAACGAGTGCGAGACGAAGCTGTTCGGCGGGTCGTTGAAGCTGTTCGAGTGCACGATGCCGTGCGGCGTGTGATGCGCCTTGAGCGACTCGTAGCCGCAGAGGCCAACCGCCATCGACTTGTTGCCGCCGTTCATCGGCACGAAGTTCAAGTTGACGTAGATCGTCAGGTCGCTCTCGGCGACCCGCTTGTTCATCTCGACCATCTCGCCGTGCGGCGTGTGGCCGAGCACGATCATGCCGTCGGGATCGCAGCCGTCGTGGTTGTACAGACGATCCGGCCAGTACTCGCTCCACACCTTCGGGCCGACCATGCGCTTGATCTCGCCGTCGGTCATCCGGCGGTGCAGGCCGAGCGCGATGATGATGTGGACGTCGTCGACGCCGTGATCGGCGAGCATCTCGCACACGATCTCGAGCACGAGCTGCCGCACATCCGGCGTGCGCATGATCGGCAGCGGCATCGAGATGTCGTCGACCGCGATCGTGACCTTCATGCCCGGGCGCAGCATCGCGTGCAGCGGCTCGGAGTCCTCAGGGTGGTTGAGCGCGTAGCGGATCGCCGCGACCGGATTCGCGACCGGCGTCATCGGGCGCTTGGGATAGATGACGCGCGTGCCGACCGGCAGATCCTCCATCAGGAGGTTCTCGCCGCTGAAGAACAGGCGCGGCGCCGAGTCGGTGTCGATCGTGACGATGTGCTCGCGGGCGTGCGAACGCAGCTTCGGTCTAATGGCGCGCATCAGGGTCTCCGGATCTGGCGAGCCAGTCCTTGCGGACGTCGCGCCACGGCGTGGCTCGGTTCCTCGTCGAGGTCGAGCACGGGCCAGTCGTAGCTGCGCGCGAGCGAGCGCAGCCGGAAGTCGGGGTTGCAGGCCGTCGGATGACCGACGACCGCGAGCATCGGGTAGTCGCTGAAGCTGTCGGTGTACGCCCACGACTCGGCGAGATCGACGCCGTGCTCCTTCGCGTAGGCGCGCATGATGTCGGCCTTCGTGGCGCCGGCGACGAACGGCTTCTTCAGCTTGCCCGTCGCGTAGTGGTCGACGAACTCGAGACGGTTCGCGATCAGGTCGTCGACGCCGAGGTAGCGCGCGAGCGGCTTCATCGTGAAGTCGAGCGCACCACTGACGAGCACCTGGCGCACGCCGGCGCGACGACTCTCGTCGATCAGGTCCTTCGCGCGCGGGTAGATGTTCGGCTTGATGACGTCCTCGAACAGCTCCTCGGCGAGCACGACGAGGCGGTCCTCGCTCTGCCCTTCGTACGAACGATAGAAGATCTCGTTGAACCACTTGCGGCTCAGCTTGTCGGCCGCCCAGAACACCGGGATCGACAGCGCAGTCCGGACGCTTCTGCCCGCGCTCTCGATCAGCGATGCGTGGCGCGCCGCGTAGTACGCGAACGCGTGCACGATGTTGATCTTGATGAGCGTCCCGTCGACGTCATAGAACGCCGCGGAATTCTTGTACTTCGTACCGGCCCGGTGCATCGGGAGTCTGCGCACTCTCCTCCAGCGCAGTGCCAGGTGTCAATGGTATGCCTTGGCCGTGAGAGTCCCGGTCTGGCTGACGCTCGGCGTCGCTGTTCTCGTCCTGGTTTTCGGCCTGTACCGCATCCGGCTGGCGCTGCGGAAACCCGAGCCCGAATCAGAGGCCGGCAGCGGCGTCATGGGGCGCGGGTTCTACCGGATGAGCTCGCGGACCCACCTGTTCATCGGGGTGATCTACATCCTGCTCTCCGCGGGCCTGATCGCGACTACGTTTGGCTGGAACCCGCTCGGAAACTCGTTCGGCCCCGACACCAAGGAGCCACCGAAGGACCAGGCGCCGACGCACAAGGGCGTCCCGATCGACCAGCTGCCGACGAAGAAGGCGAGCTAGAGGATCTGGAGCTTGCGCGAGTGCTCGGCGGCCTCGCCGATGTACTCGAGCACGTGCGGGTGGGTCATGATCATGTCGCGGAAGTCGGCGGCGGGCAGGCAGAGCGCGAGGCTCTTGCCCTTCGCGACGACGTCGCTCTTGAACTGACCACCGGAGAGCAGCGCGGTCTCGCCGATCAGCTCGCCGGGGCCGAGCGTCGCGACCTCCTGCTTGCCGCGGCGCACGATGAACTGCCCGGCGAGCACGATGTAGAGCCCGTCGGGACGCTCGCCGGAGCCGAGCAGGACGCTGCCGTCTGCGACCTCGAGGAACTTGAAGCGCGCGGCGAGCTGGCTGCGCTCGACGGCGTCGAACGGGCGGAACAGCGGGCTCGTGCGTACCCACCGATCGACGAGGCGGTCGCGCACGAAGCGCAGCACGGCGTGCAGCACCTCGCCGTGCTCGGCGAGCACCTTCGACAGCGTCTTGCGATCGATGCGGAGCAGCTCGGCATCCGCGACCGCGGTGACCGTCGCCGACCGCGGCTGATCGGTCATCAGCGCGACCTCGCCGATGAAGCTGCCCGCCTGCAGGCGCGCCATCTCGACGCGCGGCGGTCCCTCGGCGGAGACACTGACTTCGCCCTCGACGATCACGTACAGCGCGTCGCCCGGATCGCCCTCGTAGAACAGCACCTCGCCGGCCGACAGCGTGACGAGCTGCAGCTGCTCGACGAGCGAGCCGAGCGCCTCCTGCGACATGCCGGCGAACAGCGGCGTGGCGGCGAGCGCCTCGGCGGCGGCGGCCGCGAGCATGCGCGGCTCGGGCAGCGGAATCTCTTCGATGTCGGTGAGCTCGAGCTCGGTCGCATCGTCGACCTGCGCGGGCGTCAGCTCGAAGTCGGCCGTCGGCTCGATCTCGATCACCGGCGTGGACGGGCGCGCGCTATCGAGATCGATCTCTTCTTCGCCGTCGATCGGGATCACGTAGACGCCAGAGTTGTCCTCGCGCTCGAACGACAACGGCACCTCGTCCTTGAGCGACACGCTCGACAGCGCCGACCCCGGCACCAGCGTGACGGGCTTGCTCTTCGTGCGCGGGACCGCGACGACGACGTCGCCATCGATCCCGGGCTGCGGCGTCGGCGTGCGCGACAGGTTCGGCGGCGTCTTCGTGCGCGAGACGTTGAGCGGCGGGCTCGACGTCGGCTTCTTGCGATCGCCGTAGAGGCCGCCCGTCCCCGTCGGCTGGCGGCGCAGCGACTGCACGGCCGTGTTCTCGGCGAGCGTCGGGTTGTTGTCGGCGATCGTCGCGACGCGCGTCGGACCCGACGTGATCTGCTCGTTCATCGCGCTGATCCGCCGAAGCGCATCGTCGTTGCGCGGGTCGATCTGGAGGATCAGCTTGCACACCGCGATCGCCTGGACGAGGAAGCCGCCCTGGGCGTACCGGTCGGCGGCGCGTGCATAGGCGGAGATCGCCTCGCGATCCTTGCCGAGCCGGCGGTAGGTCTCGGCCGCGCGCTTGGACCACTGCGCGTCGCGCGGCTCGAGCTTCTCGAGCTCGAGATACGCTTGCAGCGCGCGCTTGTACTTCCCGGAGGCGCTCGCCTCCGAGGCTTCCGTGCGCAATGTGCGAGCGTCCCGCGCCATCGGGTCCGCCCACTATAGCAGCGGTCGCTCAGCCGCGATCGCGTCGACTTGCGACGATTTGCGCGCGCCTTCGCATCTCGGCCGCGTGCGCCTCCCGAAGCCGCGTCGTGACCGGCCCGACCGCGCGCGAATCGCTGTCGAGGGCAACGACACCGCACACGCCGCGAATCGCGCTCGTGATGAAGATCTCGTCGGCGCGCCGCAGCCGCTCGACGCTGACGACCTCCTCCCGCGCGCCACTCAGCGCGATCACCTGCGCGCGCGTCACACCCGCGAGCGCACCCGTGCCGAGCGCCGGCGTGATCACGCGCCCGCCCTCCACCACGAACACGTTCGACATCGCGCCTTCACACACCATCCCATCCGCATCGAGTCGGATCGCTTCGTCTGTATCGCGTGTCAGCTCCCTCGCGATCAGTGGATCCAAGTACGCGAGCGTCTTGTGCACGACCGCGCGACGCGGCAGCGGCCAGTCGACGATCGCAACGGTCGCCGTCTCCGCGACGACGCCGAGCGGCTCGACGATCACGATCGTCCGTCCCGCGCCGAGCGTCCCGAACGGTACACCGATGCCGCCCTCGCCGCGCGTCACGATCACCTTCACGCGGCGCTCGCCCTCGCCAGGAATCGCGATCGCACCGACGCGCAGTTTCAGCGCCTCCGCGCTCGCACGCAGCCGCGCGAGATGCTCGTCCATGTCGGCGAGCTCGCCATCCCACGTCCGGAACGTCTCGAACAGACCGTCCCCGTACAGGAACGCGCGATCGAAGATCGAGACGCGCGCCTCCTCGGGCGCGATCGCCTTGCCGTCGATCCACACGGTCCGCACAAACATGTTCTACCGCGGAAGAAGCAGAAAGAATTACCGCCAAGAAGCCGAGGGGCAGAGAGCCAGCCACCAGACCAACCGATGGTCGACTCCCTTTGTTGATCACTCGGCTTCCTCGGCCTCTTTGCTCCTTGGCGGTAACTCTTCTTCGGTGCGACGCGTCGTCAGCGCTCTTCGGCGCCGAGCACGTCGCGCGCGCTGCGAAGATCCGTTTCGGCCGCGAGCTGCCACAGCTCGGCCTCGGGCAGCTTCGGCGCGGCGAGGCACTCCTCGTACGACGTCGCGGCCTTCTTGAGATATGCGAGCGCGCGCGTGCGGAGCGTGCGGCGCAGCTCGCCGGCGACCGACGGCGCGAGGCCGGGCGGTAGCTCGAAGAGCAGGCCGAGCGCGAGGTCGTGATAGAGGCTGCCGATCCGGTACGTCGCGGCGATCCGGGCGAGCCCGCCGTGCTCGGCGATCGCGCGGTACTTCGCGGCGACGTCCTCGGTCGCGTCTTCCTTCGCCCACACGTCGAGGCGCTGCCGCGGGCGGATCGCGTGCACGCGCACGAGCGCCTGATCGGCGGCGGAGAACGCATCGGCGACCTTCGCGTCGACGCCGGGCAGCGGCGTGCCGAGCTTTGGGCCGCGGATATCGCCGGCGCCGGAGGCCGCGACGACATCGGCCTCGACCTGCGCGACGCCCTCGGCGACCGCCGCATCGCCGGGCGCGAGCGTCGTGGCGCGCGCGACGAGATCGAGGGCGTGGCGCGGGTTCTTGCCGGCGCGCGTCTCCATCTGCGCGAGGTGGAGCGCGGCGCGGGCGGCGAGCGGCGGCGGCGCATCGCTGGCCGACAGCACGTGCTCGAAGCCGGCGCGCGCGGCCGCGGTATCGCCTTCGAGCTCGGCGAGCACGGCATCGGAGAAGATCGGCGCGACGCCGTCGAGGTCACTCGATGCGCCTTCGGCGGGGTCGGCGGCGCGATGTTGCTCGGCCGGCGGTGGCGGCGCGGGTGCGGTCGCGCGCGGGTCTTCACTGCACGCGGCGAGCAGAAGTAGCGCGAGGATAGTCGGCGCAGCGCCGGCACCAGAACGTGTCCCACCGGATGAGTGGAGCTCTGATGCCGGCGCCATCGCCTCGCCCACTCTCTTGGTACCAAGCCGAGCGGCGCGGCTGCGCATCGCTTCGCATCGCGGTGTCACGCTCTCGCAAAACGTTGTCACGATCTCGTCACGCCGCCGGCCCAGCGGACGGCTTCCCGAGGAACATCGAGCTTGTAGCCGGCGCCGTGGATCGTCACCAGGTAGCGCGGGTGCTCGGGCTCGGCCTCGAGCGCGCGGCGCAGCTTGACCAGGTGGTTGTCGACGGTACGCGTGTTCGGATAGTCCTCGTACCCCCACGCCTCGTCGAGCAGCGTGTCGCGCGACACGACCTCGCCCGGGCGCTTTGCGAACACCTTGAGGATCGCGAACGCGCGCGAGGGCAGCTCGATCCGCTTGCCGCCGCGCGACGCGACCTGGCCGACGAGATCGATCTCGATGTCGCCGAACGCAAGGCCGACCGGCTCGACCTGCTCGCCTTGCGCCCGGCGCAGCACGCTCGCGACGCGCGCGAGCAGCTCCATCAGCGAGAACGGCTTGGTGACGTAGTCGTCGGCGCCGAGCTCGAGGCCGCGCACGCGATCGAGCTCTGCTCCACGCGCGCTCAGCATGATCACCGGCAGCCGGCGCGCGGCGCCCTTCGCGGCGCGGATGCGGCGCAGCACCTCGAAGCCGTCGATGTCGGGGAGCATGACGTCGAGGACGACGAGATCGAAGCGCCCGCCCGTCGCCTTGTCGGCGCCGTCGCCGCCGCGCCCGACGACCTCGACCTCGTAGCCCTTCGCGGTCAGCGTGTCCTCGAGGCCCATGCGGATCGACGGGTCGTCCTCGACGACGAGGATGCGCGTCATGCGGCCTCCCGGGGCAGCCGGATCGTGAACGTCGCGCCCTGCCCGATCGTCGATGCGACCTCGACGGTGCCGCCGAGCGCTTCGATGTGCCGCTTGACCAGCGCGAGGCCGAGACCGGTGCCTTCCACGCCCGAACGATACGCCTCCGGCGCCCGGTAGAACTCGCGGAAGATCCGCGCCTGCTCGTGCGCGGGGATGCCGGGCCCGTGATCGGTGACGCTGATGCTCGCCATCAGGTCATCCGCCGCAACGCGCACCTCGATCGGATGCTCGCCGCCGTACTTGGCGGCGTTGGACACGAGGTTCAGCAGGGCCTGCACGACGACATCGCGATCGACCATGACGCTTGCATCGGAAGACACCTCGACCTCGATCGGATTGCGCGGACCTTCGCCACGCAATGCCTCGAACGTGGTGACGGCGTGACGCGCCAGCTCGCCGGCCTGCTCGCGCGTCGGCGTGTAGCGGCGCGTGCCCTTCTCGATCTGCGCGTAGTCGAGCAGGTTCGCGATCAGGAGGCCGAGTCGCTGGCTCTCCTGGACGATCACGCCGTGGTAACGGTGCATCTTCGCCTGATCGCCCTGCGCGACGCCTTGCTCGAGCATCTCGGCGAACATCCGGATCGAGGTCAGCGGCGTCTTGAGCTCGTGCGACACCGTCGACACGAAGTCGCTCTTGAGCTGCGCGAGCTCGCGGGCCCGCGCGGCGCCGCGGATCATCGCGAGCAGGCCGAGGCCGAGCGCGAGGGCGAGCGCGCTCGTGAACACGACGTGGCGGCGCGAGCGGCCGCGGATGATGTCGTCGAGCGGATCCGGATCCGACTGCGGGTTGACGAGCGCGAGCGACAGATCGCTGAGTGCCTCGCCGAGCGGGATGCGCTCGAGCTCGCGTTGATCGGGCGGGCCCTTCGCGCCGGTCGGCAGCACGAGCGGCCGCACGTGCAGCGCGACGTCGTCGCTGTTCTCGTGGCCCGCCGCCGCCTCGAGCATGTGCGCGTCGACGGCGATGCCGGTGACCGTGTTGTCGGGGCGGCGCCGGTAGATCAAGATGCGCCCGGCCTGGTGCGCGGCGGCGTGTCCGCGCCAGCTCGCGGTCGCGGTGTGGACGAGCTCGGGGACGTCGTCGGCGAGGCCCGCCGCCATCCGCGCGAGGTTGCGCAGCTCCGCCATCCGCTCGTCGAGTGCGGCGCGGCGTGCCGCCAGCGCAGGCGGCAGGTCCGCGGCGAGGCGCTCGCGCAGGCGCGTCAGCACGCCGACCTTGACGATCGCATCGACGTCGAACGCACCGCCGACGATCTGCTCGGCGAGCGCGAGCAGCGCATCGGGAGACTGCGCGCGCAGCACGGCGGTCGCGAGCTTCACGGGCACGCCCTCGAAGTTGCGATCGGGGAACCGGCGGTCGAGCTCGGCGAGCTGCGCGTCGGCGCCCTTCGCATCGCCGAGCTTGCCGAGCACGCGCGCGAGGCCGAGCAGCGCGGCCGGGCCGGTGTCGTCGGCGCTCGCGAGCTGGGTGTACTGGCGGCGCGCATCGGTCCACGCCCCCGCGCCCTCGGCGGCCTGCGCGGCGTGGAGCTTCGCGAGCCGGCCCTGGCGCGTCGTCAGCTCGCGGACGCAGTCCTCGAGTCCAAACGCGCAGCCGCGAGATAGCGACACCGGCGGTTCCATCGCCTGCACGATGCGCGGGCGCTTGAGCTGGCCGTCGCCGTCGATCCAGAACCAGTAGCGGCCGAGTGGCGTGTCGACGCGATCGCCGCCGCTGTCGATCGTGCGGTCGACCGCATCGAGGGTCTCGCCGATCGCACGGTCGATTCGCCCCGCGATCGCGAGCGCGGCCTGACGCTGGCGCTCCTGCTGGGCGTTCACGGCGCCCTTCTCGTCGCGGTAGCTGACGGCCCCCAGGTACGCGATGCCGGCCGCCGGCGCCAGCAGCGCCAGGACCGAGAGCACCGTGACCCACGCGCGCCGGGATCGCACCACGGTGGAGCATAGCAGCCCGGTCGGGCTATCGTGCGGACGTGGCGAAGGCGCTCATCGTCGTGCCGACGTACAACGAGCGCGAGAACGTCGAGGAGATCGCCGGGCGCCTCCTCGTGACGCTCGCCGACGCCGACATCCTGTTCGTCGACGACAACTCGCCCGACGGCACCGGCGACCTGCTCGACCAGATGTCGGCCCGCGAGCCGCGCATCCAGGTCATGCACCGGGCCGGCAAGCAGGGCCTGGGCACCGCCTACATCGCCGGCTTCCGGTGGGGCCTCGCGCGCGCCTACGAGTACTTCTTCGAGTTCGACGCCGACGGCTCGCATGATCCCAAGTACCTGCCTCACATGCTGGCCCTCGCCGAGGGCGGCGCCGATGCCGTCGTCGGGTCGCGCAACGTGCCCGGCGGCGGCACGATGAACTGGGGCATCGGGCGCAAGCTCCTGTCGCGCGGCGGGAGCTTCTACGCGCGAACGATCCTCGGCATCGACGTCCACGACGTCACCGCCGGCTTCATCTGCTGGCGCCGCCGCGTGCTCGAGGCCCTCGACCTCGACCGCATCGACTCCAACGGCTACAGCTTCCAGATCGAGATGAAGTACCGGGCGATCCAGCAGGGCTTCAAGGTCGTCGAGACGCCGATCGTGTTCGTCGACCGCCGCGTCGGGCAGTCCAAGATGAACCGAGCGATCGTCGCAGAGGCGCTGCTCAAGGTGTGGTCGCTTCGCTTTCGACGGTGAACTCTGGTACCGTTTTCCCGTCGTCGTCCATGGTCATTCTCCGCCTGCGCATCAAGTCCGCTGACGAATGGCGCGAGCTCGCGCCCAGCGAGAGCGTCAGCGAGCCGGTCTTCGTGCCGACAACGGACGAGCTGCACGCGGGCCAGTCGGTGATCGTCGAGATCTCGTCGAACCTGCTCCCCAACAAGGTCCTGATCCGCGGCACGGTCCAGTCCTGGCGCCCCGCCCTTCCCCGCATGCGCGTGCGCGCCGGCGCGACCGTCCAGCTCGATGGCGAAGAGCAGACCAAGCTGACATTCCTGCACGACGTGCTGTCCGGAAAGCGGACCGACGTCCCGCGCCGCCGCCACCATCGCCTCCCGGTCTCGGTCGCCTGCCGCTACCGCCTCGCGAGCTCGTCGACCTTCGTCGACTCCGCGATCAGCGAGATCGGCGTCGGCGGCGCGCTGCTCACCACGCAGGAGCCGCTGCCGATCGACACCGAGCTCACGCTCGAGGTCACGCCGCCGGGCGCGGCCGCCCCGATCGCGATCGCGGGCCGCGTCTCGTATCACGTCCCGTCGGGCGGCTCGGGCCTGCGCTTCATGTCGCGCGATGGCGATGGCGACCGCCGCCTCCGCGAGCTGATCCGCCGTCTGCGCGCGTCGTGAGGAAGCGCGGGCCCGTCATCGCGGGTCGGCCTGCGCGCGCGCTCGAGCCACGCACCGCGGCCGCGGCCGTCGGCGCCGCCCTCGCCTTTCGCGGCATCACCGACGAGATCCGCAAGAACCGCCTGCTCACCGAGTGGACCGACCTCGTCGGCGCGAAGATCAGCGCGCGCACGCGACCCTACGGTGTCGTCGACAACACGCTCGTGATCGAGGTCGCGTCGAGCGCCTGGCTGCACGAGCTCAACCTGCTCCGCACGCAGATCCTCGCCGGCCTGCTCGAGCGCCTCGGCGAGCCGCGCCTGTTCGACGAGCTGAAGTTCAAGCTCGCGACCGGCCGCACCCACGCCCCGGTTCGCCCCCCGCCGCGCCCGACCCGCCCGACGAAGCCGCCCGCCCAGCCCGCGACGGGCCTGGCCCGCGAGCAGATCGTGCGCGAGGCCGAAGCGGTCGACGATGCCGAGCTGCGCGAGCTGATCGCGCGCGTCCGGATCGCGAACAACCGCTAGAACGAGGCGGTGGAGCTCACGGCGATCGGCTGGTGATCCGCACGCCGCGGCGCCGTCAGGCCGTCCCAAGAACCGGCGAGCTCGTCGACCGTGAGTACCGCGCGCGGCATCTCGAAGTAACGAAGGACGGTCTTCGAGGGCGGCGCGATCGGTCGCGTCAGCGCCACCGACATCGGCAGCGCGGGAAGCGAGACGCGCGTCGCCGACGTCGGGGCGAAGATCGTCCACTGGAGCTCGCCGTACGTCGCATCGACCTCGACGAGGTTGGGCTGCGCGCGGCTCGCCGGGATCGACCACGCCGCGCCATCCGCGTCGGCCGTTTCGATGTGCGGGATCGGCAGCATGTGCGACGCGTCGACGGTCGACCCGACGGGGCCGTCGACGACGACGGTTGATGTTTCGAGCGCCGGTCCCTGCTGCCCTGACGAGGTCAACACGACGCGCGTTGCATCCGCGGGCCCGACCAGCGTGGGGAAGATGACGGCGAGGTTGCCTGGCCCCACGGTGCCGACGGCAACGGCAGGACTTCCAAGCGACGCGGGCACATTGACCGGCTGCGGCGCGTACGTTGTTGCAGCGGAGAGCGGGCCGAGCGTCACCGTCCCGAGTGCGACGACGATGTCTTGCGCGACCCCCTGCGCCGGAGCCAGCTGCGCTGACGTTGCGACGACGCGAACGGTCTGCCCGGCGC
>JAFAOG010000445.1 GCA_019237945.1 Deltaproteobacteria bacterium
GTGGGCCGCGCATTTCCGCGTCCATCACAAGCTCAGCGATGCGCCGGGCGATCTGCACAGCGTCAAGCAGAGCGGCTTCTGGTGGGCGCACATGGGCTGGATCCTCGCGCGCGATCTCGAAGGCACCGAGGGCTCTCGCGTGAAGGACCTCGCGAAGTATCCCGAGCTGCGCTGGCTCGATCGCTACTGGATGATCCCGCCGGTCGCGGTCGGCACGGCGACGTTTTTGATCGGCGGCTTCTGGGCGCTCGTGTGGGCGTTCGCCGTCTCGCAGGTGCTGACGTGGCACGGCACGTTCACGATCAACTCGCTCTCGCACCTGTGGGGCGGGCGCCGCTTCGAGACCGACGACGACTCGCGCAACAACCCGGTGCTCGCCATCGTGACGATGGGCGAGGGCTGGCACAACAACCATCACCACTATCAGGTGAGCGCCCGCCAGGGCTTCCGCTGGTGGGAGATCGACGCGACGTACTACCTCCTGAGGGGGCTGGCCGCGGTGGGGCTGATCTGGGATTTGCACGGGGTTCCCGAGCACATCGCCGAGCCAAAAATGGAAGGACCGGGACTCGCTCCCGGTCCTGGGGCCGCCGTCGCCGTCGTGCCCGACGTGGCATAGTGGCGTTCGTGCGGTTTCCGCCGGCCAACATCCAGCTACGCCGCGCGCAGCTGATCTTGATGCTGTGCGCGCTCGTGCCGACGATCCTGCTCACCGTGCTCGGCATCGTGCTGCTCGTCGCCGGCGAGGGCTCGGCCACGATGCTCGTCTCCGGCGTGCTCGTGCTGACGCTGTGCACGAGCTGCATCACCGGCTACATCCTCGGCTCGATCTTCGTCAACAAGGGCGCGACGCTCGCGCGCGTCCAGAACGACTTCGTCTCCGCCGTCTCGCACGAGCTGCGCACGCCGGTGACGAGCATCCGGCTGCTGCTCGAAGGCCTGCGCGACGGCCGGCTCGGCCCCGAGGATCGCGACCAGGCGATGTCGCTGCTGGCGCGCGAGACGGATCGGCTCGAGGAGCTCGTCGGCAAGGTGCTCGAGCTGTCGCGGCTCGAGTCGGGTGCGCACGCGTATCCGCGCGAGCGCGTCGAGGTCGGCACGCTCGTCGAGGAGGCCGTCGCCGCGTTCGATGCGCTGACGCTCGAGAGGCCGACGAAGATCACGACGACCGTCGAGCCAAACCTCGCCGTCACCGGCGATCGCACGACGCTCGTGCGCGCGCTCGTGAATCTATTGACCAACGCGTGGAAGTACACCGGCGACGACAAGCGGATCTCGATCGACGCGCGCTCGTTCGGCCGCTGGGTCGACATCACCGTGCACGACAACGGCATCGGCATCGCGAAGGAAGAGCAGAGCTCGATCTACGAGCAGTTCACGCGCGGCCGCTCCGCGACCGATAGCGGCAAGCCCGGCGTCGGCCTCGGCCTCGCGTTCGTGCGCACGATCGTCAAGGGCAACCGCGGCAAGCTCGACCTCGCGTCGCGGCCCGGCGACACCGCGTTCCGCGTGCGGCTGCGACGCGCCCGCGATCCCGAAGCGCACCGCGCGCACATCCCGGCCACGTCTTCATGAGCCGTATCCTGATCGTCGAGGACGACGAGGCGATCGCGACCGGCCTCGCGCTCAACCTCAAGCTCGCGGGCCGGCAGACGACGATCGCGCGCGACGGCGTGGAGGCGCTCGGTCACATCGACGACGAGGACTTCCTGCTCGTCCTGCTCGACATCAACCTTCCGAAGAAGAACGGCCTCGAGGTACTCGCCGCGCTGCGCCAGTCCGACAACCTCGTCCCCGTGATCGTGATCTCCGCGCGCGAGGGCGAGTACGACAAGGTCGCCGCGCTCCGCCTCGGCGCCGACGACTACGTCACCAAGCCGTTCGCACTTGCCGAGCTGCTCGCCCGCATCGATGCCGTCCTCCGCCGCGCCCAGCAAAACGTCGCGCAGCCGGTGCCGACCGCGCACGGCGACCGCATGCAGTTCGACGACGTCGTGATCGATCTCGGGCAGCGCGTCGTGTCGCGCGACGGCGCGGAGGTGAAGCTGACGCACCTCGAGTTCGAGCTGCTCGTGTTCTTCATGCGTCACCCCAGTCAGGTCTTCTCGCGCAACCAGCTCTTCAACCTCGTCTGGGGCCAGAGCGCGGGCAGCGTCCGCACCGTCGACAACTTCGTCGGCCAGCTGCGCAAACGCTTCGAGAAAGATCCCGAGCAGCCGCGCCACTTCATCACCGTGCGCGGCTCCGGCTACCGGTTCGACCCCTGACATCGCTGCCCTGCGTGTGGAGGCACGAGTTGGCACCCGGCGCCGCAACATCGCGAAAGCCGCCATGTGGCCAATGGCACGACCAATGCTCTAACGTCGCGACATGAAGCGTCTCCTAGCCTTGCTTCTGATTCCTGCCTGCACCGGCGGCGACCGCGCCAACACGGGCGAATGCCCGCAGGGCGAAATCTGTTCGCCGAAAACGCCGAAGGGCCTCCACTTCATCGGCGTCGACCTCGTCGACACGCTCGGGCTCGTCGGCCCCTCGGCAACGGCCGTCGGCGGCACGCAGAACGTCGCCCTCCAGTACGACCGCGGCGACGGCATCCTGATCGCGCTCGACCTGCCCTACCAGGCGCTGACGATGGACAGCAAGGGCGTCACCGTCGCCGCGACCAGCGGCTCGGTCGTCTCGGTGGTCGGCCAGGCGAGCGGAACCGACTACCTGCGCATCACCGACACCGACGGCCGCACGCTCTTCGATCGCAAGCTGATGGACGCGGGCACGCTCGACACGATCCAGCTCGTCCCGTCGACGTTCGAGCACACGCCGACCGACGCGGAGCTCGCCTGGGCGCCCGGCACGTTCGACATCGGCATCGCGCTCTTCGGCCAGGTCGGCACGACCCCGCACGAGCGCCTCGTCGACGACACGATGACGCTCGACCTCGCCGGCGCGACCCAGACGCACTGGGACACGCTCCACCTCGCCAACGCGCAACCCGGCACCTCGACGCTGATGGTCACCGCAGGCGACAAGCCGCCCGCCCCGATCGACATCGTCGTCACCGGCACCGCGGACTCGGTGATGGCCGACCAGGCCCCGACCGGCGTGGTCTCGAACCAGACGACCGACGTCTGCTTCGTCGCCCTCACCGGCTCGCGCGTGATCGTCGGCCTGCCCTGGACGTTCACCGTCGACGGCGCCCCGGGCACCGCCGCCCTCGCCGCGGACTGCGTCGCGGTCAAGACGACGAAGACGACCGGCACCGTGACGATCACGGCCGCCGCGGGCGGCAAGAACGCGATGCTCACGCTGCCGGTCAGCACGATGGCCCGCACGGTGACGCGCACCGCTCGGGAGCTGCCGACGACAGCAGGCGAGCGCGCGGAGATGTAGACTGGGCGCATGGCCCAGACGATCTTCACGAAGATCCTCGCCGGCGAGATTCCTTGTCACCGCGTCTACGAGGACGACAAGGTGCTCGCGTT
>JAFAOG010000459.1 GCA_019237945.1 Deltaproteobacteria bacterium
CGTTGGCCGGAGCTCGGTCTGGCCGGGGGCGAGCGTCGCCTTGAGGAGCCGGCTCACCGAGTAGTGACGCTCGACCGCGCGCAGATCGACCGTTCCGTCGGGCTGCCAGTGACACGCGAGCGCGGAGATCTTGCCGACGTCGCTCGTGAGGCGCAGCTTCGTGACGCTCGCGATCTTGTCGCCGTGGAGCCACACGAGCGGCGCCCAGCGGGATCCGTCGTTGCCGACGGTCTCGATCGCGGCGATCACGTCGTCGCCGTGTCCGCAGATGCCCTCGACGCCGTGGTTGACGACCAGCTGCACGCCGACCTCCGCGTTCGTCAGCTCGCGCGTTCCCTTGATGACGAGATGATCGTTCTCGAGCACCGCGTACATCACGCCCGCGACCGGCGTCTGCGCGCCTTCGAAGCCGATCGCGAAGCGGCCGTCGCCGAGGTACGCGAGTGCCTCGGTGTCGAGGCCGGCCGGCACGCCGTCGAGCGGATGGCGCACGAGCCCCGTGCCGTCGGGCTGCATCTCGACGACGACGCGGTCGCGCTCGGCGATCGCCCACAGATGACCCCGGTCGTCGAGCGCCAGGTCCGAGATGCCGGGCGGCGTCGCGAGCTCGACCGCATCCCACAGCGCGGTGTGCAGCGGCGGCGGCGGACCACGGTCATGCTCGTGCGAGCACGCCGCGAGCAGGAGCAAGAGGCGCTTCATGCAGCGCGCAGGATGATACGCGTGATCTCGAGCGGCGCGAGCAGGCGAACCGGCGGTCCCCAGTAGCCGCAGCCGCGCGTGACGTAGAGCTGCGTGCCCTCGTGGTCGTAACGCCCCGCGAGCAGCCCGCTCTGCTGGATCTTGACGATGTAGTGCCACGGCCAGATCTGACCGCCGTGCGTGTGACCAGAGAGCTGCAGATCGACGCCGTGCTTCGCCGCGCGCTTGACCTGACGCGGCTGGTGCGCGAGCAGCACGAGCGCGGCGTTCGGATCGCGGCCGGCCGTCGCGCGCGCGATGTCCTCGCCGTGGCCCTTCCATCGGTCGGCGCTGTAGTCGTCGACGCCGGCGAGCTCGAGACCGGGCGCGATCGTCACGCGTTCGTTGCGGAGGTAGCGCGCGCCGAGCCTCGTGATCTCTGCGATCCATGCATCGGCGCCGGCGTAGTACTCGTGGTTGCCGGTGATCGCGAACACGCCGTGCTTCGCGCGCAGCCCCGCGAGCGGCGCGATGTCGTCGCGCAGATCCGCGACCGGCCCGTCGACGAGGTCGCCGGTCAGCGCGATCAGATCCGGCGACAGCCGGTTCGCATGATCGACGACGCGCTGCACGAACGCGCGATCGATCGTCAGGCCGGTGTGGAGATCGGAGAGCTGGACGATCGAGAAGCCGTCGAGCGCGCGCGGCAGCTTCGCGAGCGTGACCTCGACATCGACGATCTCGTGCTCGCCCCGCGCGGAGATCACACCGGCGCCCACGCTACCTCCCGCCACGACCGCGGCCGTGCCGCCGGTGACCCGCGCCAGGAACTCGCGGCGCGTCAGCCCGCTCGCCCGATTCGCGACCTGCCGCGGCACCTCGAGCACGAGCAGCGCGACCAGTGCCAGGCCGATGAACGCCAGCCACGGCAGCGTGATCCAGCCGACGACGTGGCCGAACGCGGGCCACCACAGGCGCGACCACGTCGTGACCGGCACGAGCAACCACATCGCGATCATCACGCCCGTGATCACCCGGCGCCAGCGGACGCCCACGTTCGTGTCGCGTACCAGCCGCGCCCACACGAAGTAGTGAAACGACCCGGTGAGCGCGAGCCAGAACAGCTCTCGTACGACCGACCACACGCTCGCCAACCGTAGCAGGAAGCGTCAAGATCGGGACATGGCAGAGCCCGCCGGTCCAGTCGTCCTCTACGACGGCACGTGCGGCCTGTGCCACAGGTCCGTGCAGTGGATCCTGCGCCACGAGCGCGACCACGAGCTGCAGTTCGCCCCGCTGCAGGGCGAGACCGCGGAGCAGCTGCGCACGGAGCATCCCGAGATCCCGCGGACGCTCGAGTCGATCGTGCTCGTCGAGGACGGTCAGGCGCGGCTGCGCAGCAAGGCGTTCTTGCACGCGTCGCGGCACCTGCGGGCGCCGTGGCGGTGGGGCTACGCGATGCGCTGGCTCCCCGCGTTCCTGCTCGATCTCGGCTATCGCTTCATCGCGCGGATCCGCTACCGCGTGTGGGGACGCGCCGACGCGTGCGATCTCCCGGCCCCCGAGCATCGCGCGCGGTTCCTACCGTAGCTCGACGATCGAGGGCATACCGCCGCGCGGCCGCAGCGTGACCATCGGCTCCGGATCGACGTGCGACGGGATCACGCGGATCGTCGCGCGCTTCACCATCGTCGCGAGCGCGAGCTGCGCCTCGAGCAGCGCGAAGTGCGAGCCGATGCAGATGCGCGGGCCGCCGCCGAACGGCAGGTAGTGATGCCGCGGGCGGTTCTTCTTCGCGTCGCCGAGGAAGCGCTCCGGGCGGAACGCCTCGGGCTCGGGATAGTAGTCGGCACGGCGATGGATGCCGCGCACGTTGACGGCGACGATCGCATGCGCCGGCAGCCGGTGCCCACCGACGACGATCTCCTGCTTCGTCTCGCGGCCGATCATGTAGGCCGGCGGGTGCATGCGCATCGCCTCCTCGATGACGGCGAGGTTGTACGGCATCGTGTCGAGCATCTCGGTCTTGATCGGACCGGCCGCGTCGACCTCGGCCTGTAGCTTCGCGAGCACGGCGGGATTGCGCGAGAGCTCGTACCACGCCCACGTCAGCGCGTTCGCGGTCGTCTCGTGACCGGCGAGCAGCAAGGTCATCGCCTCGTCGCGCACCTGCTTGTCGCTGAGGCCGCCTTCCTCGTCCTGCGCGAGCAGCAGGATCGAGAGCACGTCGCCCTTGTCGGTGCCGCGCGCGCGGCCCTCGCGGATCAGGCGATAGACCACCTCGTCGAGCAGCTTGACCGCGCGGCGCATGCGCAGGTGGCGCGGCAGCGGCCACTCGTAGCCAAGGCGCACCGGCGAGCTCAGGCTCTCCATCTGCGCGCGCATGCCGAGCTCGAGGCCGAGCGCGACCTGCCGCGCATCGCGACGCACGTCGGTGCCGAACATCGTCTTGCCGGCGATCGCGAGCGTCGTCTCCATCATCTCCTCGGCGAGATCGATGCGCTGGCCGGTGCGCCAGCGGCCGATCTGCGTCGCCGTCTCCTCGACCATCGTCGTGCCGTACGCATTGAGGCGCTTCGGCGCGAACGCGGGCGCGAGCAGCTTGCGATGGCGCTTGTGGGTCTCGCCTTCGGCGGTCAACAGGCCGTCGCCGAGCAGCGGCTGCAGGAAGTGGAGGCCGGCGCTCTTCTGGAACTTGTCGTTGTCCTCGACCAGGACCTGATGCCCGATGTCGGCATCCGTGATCACGTAGATCGGGATGTGCGCGAGCTGCAGCCGGGCGACCGGCGCGGTCTTCGCGGCGAGGTCTTGCAGGCCGATCCGGTCGCGCCGGAACTGCAGCAAGTTGCCGACGAGCGGCAGGCCAGGGACAGCAGGGACCGACAACGCGGGGCTGGACGCGGTGACCATCAACGACTAAAATGCGAGCAATCGCTCATATTGTCTACTCGCGTTCCTCAGGAGCCCCGATGCACCGCCAAGTCCGGACCACGCCTCGCAAACGCCCGCGCCAGTCGCGCAGCCAGGCGACCGTCGACTCGCTACTGGGAGCCACGGCACGCGTGCTCGTGCGCGATGGCTTCGATGGTCTGACCACGAACGCGGTGGCGACCGCGGCCGGCGTGTCGATCGGATCGCTGTACCAGTACTTCCCGAACAAGGAGGCGCTGGTCGCCGCGCTGATCGAGCAGCACATCGAGAAGATGAACAGCCTCGTGCTGGCGGAGCTCGCCGCCGTCGCGACGCTGCCGATCGCGCAGGCCGCGCGCCGCGTGATCGAGCTGACGATCAAGATGCATTGTGTCGATCCGAAGCTGCATCGCGTGCTCACCGAGCAGGTGCCGCGCGTCGGCAGGCTCGCGAAGCTGCGCGAGGCCGATGAGATCTGCCACCGCATGGTCGCGGGTCTGCTCGCCGCGCGCAAAGACGAGCTCGCGATCCACGATGCGGATCTCTCCGCGTTCCTGCTCGTGTCGACGATCGAGGCCGTCGTGCATCGCGCCGCGATGCTGTACCCGGATCGCCTCGACGACCCGCGGCTGATCGACGAGACCACGCTGCTCGTCACGCGCTACCTCGGCGTTGCCGTACACTGAGGGCATGCGCCTCGCTTACTTGCTGCCGCTGCTCGCGGCCTGCCCACCGAAGCACACGCAGCCGCCCGGACCCGCGGCGGCGACCGGTGCGGGCTGCCCATCGGCCGACGGCGTGTTCGTCGCGTCGTACGTCACCGATGCACCGGGCCGCGGCGCGGGCTGGGTGATGCCGCTGCACTCGATGAAGGTCGAGCCCGGCGCGCAGGTGCCCGAGTACCAGCAGCTCGACGAGGCGAGCGCGACCGCCTCCGGAGTCCCTGCGCCGCCGCAGCAGCCGCTGTGGCTCGTCACCGAGAGCGCGCCGCCGTGCAAGGCGACGCTGCGCGGCTACTACGCGGCGAAGATCGCCGGCCCGCCGGCGAGCATCTCGTATGGCGCCGAGCTCGAGGGCTGCCCGGCTCCGGCCGATCCGCAGGAAGGCGGCGGCATCGTGCTCGCGTCGGCGGAGTCGCCGGGCGCGTGCCGGTTCGAGACGCCGAAGCCCGCGGGAGCACGGCTCGGCGAGATGGATCAGCAGCAGCAGTGGCACGCGCCGACGAAGCAGACGCCGATCCCGCCGCCGCTCGCCGCGCTCGTGCCCGCGCATGACTGTGTGGCGCCCGGGTGCGAGCAGCTGTGGGCGTTCGGGGAGGTCGAGGCCGCGGGCCAGCCGGCGGCGTGGGGCGGGGCGGTCAACTGGCTGACGATCGGCAAGCCCGACGACGCGTGTCACTGGAAGGCCGAGCAGTGGTCGGGGCTGTTCGTTCCCGGGCCCGGCGGCACCGCGCAGAAGCTCGAGTTTCCCGGCGACCACGCGCTCGCGCTCGCGGCGGTGCTCGTCGATGCGGGCGGCGCCAAGGTGCTGTTCGCGGAGGGCCCCGGCGAGTACGCGACCTACGACCTCCAGCCGTCGGCAAAGCTCGCGCGTCACATCACCTGGATGCTCGCGCCCGACGAGGAATGGGCGATGGTCGACCACCTCGGTCCGTTGTGTCCCAAGGAGCAGGCGAAGCCGGCGCCGCTTCCGAAGGACGCCAAGCCGCAGTCGCCGTACGGGCCGTAACCGCTACGCCGCGCGCGCGGCGAGGTCTTCCATGCGGGCGTGCAGCGCGTCGAC
Source organism: Deltaproteobacteria bacterium (assembly GCA_019237945.1). GTDB lineage: Bacteria > Myxococcota_A > Polyangia > Haliangiales > Haliangiaceae > JABFXX01. The sequence goes on from JAFAOG010000459.1 coordinate 5,374, forward strand.
GTGCGCGGGCTTGCGCGCCACGTGGTCGAAGCCGGCCGCGATCGCGTGCTGGCTGATGCGATCGGCATCGCGCGTGAGTGCCACGACGACGACATCGTGCTCGAGCATGCTGCGCAGCGCGCGCGCGACGTGGAGGCCCTGCGCGTCCGGGAGCGCGAGCTCGGTGATGATGGCATCGGGCTGTACGTGCGGGATCGCGTCGAACGCGGCGCGAGCCGTGTGGACGATCGTCACGTGCCAGCCGCGCCCGCGCAGCTGTGTCGCGAGGTCGCGGGCTTCGTCCACATGGTCATCGAGAAGCAGGACTCGTTTCATGCGCCCCTCGCTAGCGGCTGCGTGCCGCGAAACCAATCGAGCGCGTGCGCGAACGCATTGCGCGCAGCGGAGATCATGACGTCCTCGCCGTACTTCCACGACTGCGCATCGAGCACGCTGCCGAGCTGCTGCCAGCGCGCGGCGGCGACGCCGTCGTAGCTGCCGAGAAACGCGCACGCGTTCGCGAGCTGGGGAACGCGCGCGATCAGGTGGCGCTTCACCGCGTTGTACAGCTGACTCTGGCGCTCCGACACGTACCACCAGCCGAGCGCTTCCTGCGCGTTCGCGAACGGCGCGATCTCCGACTGCGGAAGCCGCGATGCAGCGGCCGCCTTCATGCCGAGCGCGATCAGATCCTGGACGATCAGGCCCGAGCGCGTGAGGTCGCGGCGGTCGGCGACGACGAAGCCGGGCGTGTACGCGAGCGCGCTCTCGAGCGGCGCCTCGAAGCCGTAGACGCGGACGAGCTGCGAAGAATACTGCTCCGACGTCACGCCTTGCGCCATCAGGTCGAGCCAGTAGCCATCGACCTCGGCGTGATGATCACGCGTCGCAGCATCGAGCCGCGCGAGCATGGCGGACGGTTCCAGCATCGGCAGGCCCCGTGAGTCTGCAAGCCCCGGTGCACCGCACGTCGAATGTGTATGGGGGCTTGCCGAGCGCCAGAGCGCGGCTGGAGAGCACACCGAGCGCAGGCGCGCGGGGCAGAGCCGCACGTGTGCGAGACGGTACGGATCTACTCGGTTTCGCGTTCGTGCGCGCTGCGCGCGGCCTCGAGCACCTTCGGCTCGAGCTGGTCGGCGGCCAGGACGACCTTGCCGTCGTGCGCGGCCTGAACGCCGGGGCCCGCGACGACGAAGTCACCGGCAGCCTCGATGTAGATCACGAGGTGATCTTTCGCGACCTTGCGGACCGCGCCGATCTCCTCGCCACCTTCTTCGAGAAAGACCTGATCGCCAACCTGCACGTGGAAGTTATGCGTCGACATGATCGCTCCTCGAGCTGGAGTCTACCTTGCGCGCGTAGCCCGTGTAGCCCAGCGCGGTGGACTTGGTGAACGTGAATGCGAAGTCGTCGCCAACCTCGCGCGTGAGCAACATTCGCCACAGCGGCCAGCGAAACCGCGGGCGTGATCCGAGGAGCTCGCTCACCGCGAGACCGGCCGTGGAGCACATCGTCGTCAGGTCGCGCGGCGGGATGAACAGCCGCAGCACGTGGAGATCCTTCGGCGTGTTCTTCACGAAGACGCGCACGCCGTCGATCACGATCAGCTTCGCGAGCCACGTCTGGTTGAACGTGTGGAAGAAGAACGTGCCTCCGGGAGCGAGCACGCGCGCAGCTTCCGCGACGAGGCGCGCAGGATCTTCGACGTGCTCGAGCAGATCCATCGCGCACACGACATCGAAGCTCGCATCCGCGAACGGGAGCGCGCACGCATCGCCGCGCTGGTACGCGACCGCGGCCGTGACGTCGTAGGCGCGCGCGACCTCGAGGCTCTCGGCATCGGCATCGAGCCCGTGCACCTGGTGCCCGCGCGCGGCGAGATAGTTCGAGAGGAAGCCGGCGCCACACCCGAGGTCGAGCACGCGGCGCGGCTGCGGGCCGATCGCATCGGCGATCCACGGGTTGCGATGACGCGACTCGGCGCGCAGCAGCGCGATCGGCGTGTCGCTCGCGCGATACCAGCGATCGCCGAGCGCGGCGTACCAGCGGTTGTTGACCTCGCGCCGCGGCCGGCGCACGACGTTCCAGTAGACGATCTGGTAGGCGAGGAACGCGAGCGTCACCGCGAGCTGACCGACGAGCACGCCGTGCGGCACGCGCGTGAAGGCCCACAGCACGAGCGGGTGCAGCGCGAACAGCGCGACGTGGAGCAGGTGCTCGCCGCGGCTGCACAGCTGCGCGTGGATTGGCTCGTCCTTGAACACGAAGATCGTCGAGCCCACCGCGAGCGCGAGGTACCCGTGCCGGTTGCCGCCCGCGAGGAGCCACACGAGACACGCCACGAATGTCAGCGTATCGAGCGGGTGACCGATGCGCTCCCATCGCGGGAGCCCGCGGCGGCGATGGAACACGCCCTCGTCGACGAGCATCGCTACCGCCTGCAGCGCGATCGGGATCAGAAACGGCGTCATCGCTTCTCGAACAGCCCGCCGCAGACCGTGAGGCCGGGGCCGAAGGCGAGGCTCGCGACGAGCGTCCCTGGTGCGAGCTGGCGATCGAGGCGCTGCCACACGTGCGGCAGCGTCGCCGACGACATGTTGCCGTGATCGCGCAGCACCGCGCGGCTCTCGGCGACCTGTGCATCGCTCAGCTCGAGCGTGCGCTGCACGCCGTCGATGATCCGCGGCCCGCCGGGATGCACGGCGAACACGCTGTCCTTGAGACGCGACAGCGGAATGCGCGCGCGCTCGTACAGCTCGATGACGAACGCGCGCAGCACGCCCGCGATCCGCTCCGGGACATCGCGCGCGAGCGTCATCTGCATGCCGTGATCGCCGGCGATCCAGCGCATCGCGCCGGCGCTGTCGGGGACGAGCTGCTCGTGGAGCGCGATCACGCGCAGGCCGTGGCCGCCGTCGGGCGCGAGCGAGTAGCGGATCAAGCCATCGGCAAACAGGCTCTGCACGACGAGCTGCTCGACGCGATGGTCGGACGGATCGAGATGCAGCGAGCACAGCTCGGTGTGCACGATGTCGACGCGACGCGAGCCCGTCGCCGCTAGGCCCTGCGCGATCCGCACCGCAGGCAGCGCCGCGTAGCACCCCATGTGATAGGCGTGCGTGACGCGCGTCGGCCAGCCGCGCCGGGCGACGAGCTGCTGCGCACCGCTCGGCGACGAGTAGCCGGTGCACGTGACGTGGACGAGATCGTCGGGCGGCGTCACGGCGGCGTACGTCTCGACGAAGTATGCGTCGACGACCTCGCTGTAGAGACGCGAGCGCGCCGCGGTGCCTGCGCCGTGAGCGTCTCGACGCAGATCGTAGATCTCGTTGCCATCCCATCCGCCGAGCTCGACGTCGCGCACCGAGTGGCCGCGCCTCGCGATGTGCTCGGGGGTACACGCGCAACGCTGCAGCACGCGTGCGATCCGCGTCGCGAACGCCGCCTTCTCGGCGTGGTTCAATCCCGCGCGCGCGGCCTCCGCTTCGGCGTGCGCGGCCACGAGCCAGTCGAGACTGCGTGCCTGAGAGAGCTCGTACCGCGGCCGCGTCGCCTCGAATCCACTGAGCAGCATGGAGCGCGCACGCTCTGCACGTTCCACGCCGCGCGACTATCCGGATGCGGGCAGCGCGTCGCGCAGTTGCGGCGTGCGAATCGAGCGCGATCGCCCGTCAGGCGGCGGAGTCACAGTGCTTGCGAGCGGTCTGCAGCAGCGTGTCGAGCCGCACCGGCTTGGGCAGGCACTCCGTCGCGAGCTGCTCCGCGTACTTGTCGAGATCGCGGTAGGCGGAGACGACGACGACCGGGATCGACGCGAGCGTCGCGTCGTTGCGCTGCTCCTGGCGAAATGCCTGGCCGTCCATCACCGGCATCATCAGATCGAGCAGGATGAGGCAGGGCGTCACGTTCCCGCCGCGGAGATACTCGAGCGCCTCGACGCCATTGCTGGCCGCGACGGCCGAGTAGCCGTTGTCCTCGAGAGCCTCGCAGAGCGTGGCGCGAATGTCGGGGTCGTCTTCGACCACGAGCACGACGTGCATTAGTTGCTCTCCTTGCACGGAAGTCTAACAGAGAACTGCGCGCCGCCACCTGCCGCGTTCGACGCGGAGACATTTCCACCGTGAGCCTCTGCGATCTGGCGAACGATGTAGAGGCCGAGGCCCAGGCCGCCGTAGTGACGCATCGATGCAGCGCGCTCGAACCGCGCGAAGATCGCTTCGCTATCTGCCGGCAGGCCGGGACCGCGGTCGCGCACCTCGATCACCGCGGTGTTGCGCTCGTGGTACACGCGTAGATCCACGGACGACCCGGCTGCGTACTTCATCGCATTCCCCAGGAGGTTCGTGATCACCTGCTCGATCCGGATGCGATCCCAGCTGCCTTCGACGTGCGGCACGAGCTCGGCATGGATCTCACAGCTCGCGGCCGACGCGGCGACGCCCATGCGCTCGACGACGTCCTTGGCGACTTGCGACAGGTCGACCGGCTCGCGATGCAGCTCGAACTTTCCAGTCGCGATGCGCGAGACGTCGAGCAGCGTATCGACGAGGTGAGTGAGTCGGTCGCTCGCGCGGTTGGTGCGCTCGATCTTGTCGGCGAGGCTCGCGTCGACCTGCTTGACGCGGTCGCGCAGCGTATCGAGCTGTAACTGCAGCACCGTGAGCGGCGTCTTTAGCTCGTGCGATGCGATCGACAGGAACTCGTCGCGCAGGCGCACCGCTTCCTGGGCCTGCGCGAGGCGCAGTCGCTCTTCCTCGTGTTGCTTGCGCTCGGTCAGATCGCGCGTGACCTTGCCGAAACCGACGAGCGTGCCGTTCGAGTCGTACAGCGCGGTGATCACCACGTTCGCCCAGAACCGCGACCCGTCCTTGCGCAGGCGCCAACCCTCGTCCTCGAAGCGGCCGACGCGCGCGGCGACCTCGAGCTCCATCTCGCACTTGCCCGCGCGGATGTCCTCCTCGGGATAGAACACCGAGAAGTGGCGGCCGATGATCTCGTCGGCGGTGTAGTGCTTGATGCGCTGCGCGCCCGCGTTCCAGCTCGCGACGTTGCCGAATGGATCGAGCATGAAGATCGCGTAGTCCTTGACGCTCTCGACGAGGATCCGGAACCGCTGCTCGTTCTGGCGCTCGCGCTCCTCGATCACCTTGCGCTCGGTCAGGTCGCGGACGACCTTCGCGTAGCCGACGACCTGGTTGTCATCGTCGCGCAGCGCCGTGATCAGCACGCTCGCCCAGTAATGCGAGCCGTCCTTGCGGACGCGCCAGCCTTCTTCCTCGTACTGGCCGGTGCGCTGCGCGACGTCGAGCTCGCGCGGAATCTTGCCGGTGTCGAGATCCTCGCGCGTGTAGAAGATCGAAAAGTGACGGCCGATCGCTTCGTCCTGGCGATAGCCCGTGATCACCTGCGCGCCGACGTTCCACGTCTGGATGTACCCGTTCGCGTCGAGCATGAAGATCGCGTAGTCGCGAATGCCCCGTACGAACGTCCGCATCACGTCGTCCGTCCCCTTGCGCGGCGACACCGGCTTTGCAAGCGGTGCGGACTCCGTCGTCCTCGTCGGCGTGCGCTCGAACGTCGCGGGGGCGAGCACGACCGGCCGGCGCGGCAGGGTCACCGTGAACGTCGTCCGGTCGTCCTTCACGTCCGCCGTGATGTCGCCCTGATGCGCGCGGACGATCTGTTCGCTGATGAACAGGCCGAGGCCGAGGCCCTGCGTCTTGGCGTCCTTGTGCTTGCGGCCGCGGAATGGCGCGAAGATCATCGGCAGGATCTCGGGCGGGATCCCGCCGCCGTTGGTCAGCGTCATCGTGATCTTGTCGGGGGCGGTGCCGTCGATGCGCACGTCGAGCGGGACGTCGGCGGTGCCGTGCTGGGCGGCGTTGCCGAACAGGTTCGACATCACCTGCGCGAGCCGTGAGGAATCCCAGCTCCCGTGCGTGTCGCCGTCGACGGAGATCTCGATCGGCCAGCCCGGGCGCACGAACCGGACCTCCTCGAGCGCGTCGCGGGCGATCGTCGCGAGGTCGGCGTCGCGGCGCTCGAGCGGCAACCCGCCGAGCATGCGGGCGCGCGAGAAGTCGAGCAGCTGGTCGATCATGCGGCGCATCCGCTCCGAGCTCGACAGCACGCGCTGCGCGGCCCGCTGCGCCTTGGGATCGGTGACCTGCCCGATCAACATCTGCGTCGCCATCACGATCGCATTGAGCGGGTTGCGCAGGTCGTGGCCGAGGATGCTCGCAAACATGTCGTTGAGGCGGACCGTGCGCGCGAGGTCGGCGACCATTCCCTCGCGCTCGCTCTCCTTGCGGCGCGACTCCGTGACGTCCCGCGATACGCACCGTGTATGGACGAGCTTGCCGTCGCGCATGTACGCGTTCGACGAGACGGCGACGTGGCGGATGTCCCCGTTCTTCGCGACGAACCGCGCCTCGTAGTCGTGGAGCGGCTCGCCGGCGGCCATCCGCGTGCACATGTCATCGACGACCGCGCGATCGGCGTGGAACTCGGCAATGTGATGGCCGATGTACTCGGCCGGCGAGTAGCCGAGCATCGCGAGCTCGGCCCGGTTCGCCCACACGATCGTTCCATCCGCCGCGATCTGTCGGATCGGCACGGCGATGTTCTCGAGGAACTCGACTGGGTCTTCGCGTTCAGCCACGGGCGCGCCGGAGTAAGAAGGACGCACAGTGCCAGGTTCGGGCCGACCCGGGTGTGGCTAAACGGGCGTTTCTGGGCGACTGTGGTGTGCCGCTTTGACACGGCGAGCGTGGCGGCACGGCGGCGATGGCATTCGCGGTGCAATCTGATCAGGCATGCCGAAGTCCTACGACGACATCGTTCGCAAGACGGTCCCCGAACCCGACAGCTCGTGGCGCCCCTCGGCCGAGCAAGTCAAGCAGGCGTACGAGGGCTTCCGCGCGCTGGATCCGGAAGAGCAGGCGCTCCAGGTGCGCGTGCAGTCGGCGATCGCCGGCAGGGGTGACATCCAGGTCGAGGTCGAGCGCGACCGCGTGACGCTGCGCGGCCGGGTGCGTGACCCGCAGGACCTGACGCGGCTCCCCGAGCTGGTGCGCGGGATCGACGGCGTGGGGTCGGTCGACGATCAGCTCGTCACCGGCTGAGCTTTCGGACCGCGAGGATCGCGGTGCCTGCGATCAATGCGGTGACCGTCGCGTGGAACGCGAGCGTCACGCCGCCGGCGCCGAGCAGCGTCGTCGCACGCGCGACCCAGCTCGACTTGCGCGCGCGCGCATCGAACTCGCCGTGCGCACCGACCGCCTTGGGTACCGGGCGAAACAGGTTGCGAGGCGTGTCCTCGCGCGGGCGATCCGTGAACTGCGCGTCGAAGTGCTTCGCGAGGTAGCGGTCGGCAAGGCCGGGCGCGAGCTGCTGCCCGAAGATCGCCTTGACCGTCGGCCACCCGAGATAGATCTCGCGCTTCCTCGCGTGCGCGGCGTCGAAGATCGCGCGGGCGATCACCTCGGGCTCGTAGATCGGCGGCACCGGCTGCGCCTCGAAGTCGAGCTTGTTCTCGCACCAGCCGAACTGCGGCGTGTTGACGGCGGGCAGGTGCACGCACGTGAGGTGGATGTCGTGGCCGTCGTGGATCAGCTCGCTGCGGATCGAGTCGGTGAAGCCGACCATCGCGTGCTTCGCGCCGCAGTACGCCGACTGAAGCGGGATCGAGCGATACGCGAGCGCGCTGCCGACCTGCACGATCGTGCCGCGGTTGCGCGGGATCATCTTGTCGAGCGCGGCGCGCGTGCCCCACACGAAGCCGAGGTACGTGACCTCGGTGACGCGCGTGAACTCCTCGGGCGTCAGCTGCTGGAAGCGCCCGAACACGGTGGTCATCGCGTCGTTGATCCAGATGTCGATCGGACCGAGCTCGGCTTCGATGCGATCGGCGGCCACGAAGACGTCGTTGGCGTTCGCGACGTCGCAGGGAAGCGCGAGGACCTGCGGCGAGCCGAGTCGCTCGAGCTCACGCTTCGCGGCATCGAGGCGGTCTTGCCCGCGCGCGAGGATCGCGAGCTTCGCGCCGGCCATCGCGAACCGCTCGGCAGTCGCGCGCCCGACACCCGCCGTACCTCCGGTGATGACGACAATCTCAGCCATGGTGGGATACGCCTGCACGCAGTGCTCCAGCCCCGTGGCGCGGAGTGTGCATCTACGCTCACCGTGCGGATCGAGGACTACGCGATCGTGGGCGACACCCAGACGCTGGCTCTCGTCGGGCGCGATGGTTCGATCGACTGGCTGTGCTTCCCGCGCTTCGACTCCGGCGCGTGCTTCGCGGCGCTGCTCGGGACGCCGGAGCATGGACGCTGGTGCATCGCGCCCGCATCGACCGTCACACGCGTGCGGCGGCGCTACATCGAGGACACGCTCGTCCTCGAGACCGAGTTCACGACCGAGGACGGGACGGTTCGCCTCATCGACTACATGCCGATTCGCGGACGCGCGCCCGACATCGTGCGGATCGTCGAGGGCGTTCGCGGACGCGTACGCATCGACTGCGAGCTGCGGATCCGCTTCGAGTACGGC
>JAFAOG010000532.1 GCA_019237945.1 Deltaproteobacteria bacterium
CAGACCGTGATCGCCGCGTACTGGGACCTCGTCCTCGCCGAGCGGCAGGTCGCGATCACGCGCGCGTCGCTCGACCTCGCCCACGAGCGGCTTCGCGTCACCGAGATCGGTGCGCAGGGCGGCAAGATCGCGCAGGCCGAGATTCCCGCCGTCCAGCAGATCATCGCGACGCGCTCCGAAGACGTCCTCAACGGCGAGCTCGCCGTGCTCAACGCGTCGATCGCGCTGCGCCGCACCGTCGGCCTGCCGATCGGCCCCGGCGAGCTCGGCCTGCGCGTCCCGACGGATCTCGACACGCGCGACCGCGGCTGGCAGATGCAGGCGGTGCTCGAGCGCGCGTTCGCGGCGAGCCCGGAGCTCGCGCAGCTGTCCAAGCAGGAGCAATCGTCGTCGATCGACATCGAGGTCGCCGAGAACGGCCTCTTGCCGCAGCTCGACGCCGCGCTCTCGCTCGGCCCGCTCGGCCAGTCGCCCGCCTTCAGCGACGCCGCCTCCGACCTCGTCCACCTCAAGGAGCTGCAGGCGACCGGCTCGCTGACGTTCTCGCGCTCGCTGCATCAGTACGACGTCCGCGGCCGCGTCAAGGAGCTGCGCACCGCGCGCGAGAAGATCCGCGTCAATGCGTTCGACGTCCACGCCCAGTACGCGCAGGGCGTCGCGCGCGCCGTCGCCGGCATCGAGCTCGCGAAGCGCCGCGTCGTGCTCAGCCAGCGCGCGATCGATCTCGCGAACGAGAACATCCGCATCGAGACAGACCGCTTCAACCTCGGCAAGAGCACGAACTTCGACGTGCTCAACCGGCTCGAGGAGCTGCGCCAGGCCGAGCTGCGCAAGGCGCAAGCGATGATCGACTGGCACAAGTCCGAGGCGGTCGTCGAGGCGCTGACCGGCGACATCCTGCCCGACTACGGCGTCACGCTCGAGTGAGGTGCTGCAGCTTGTCGGGATTGCGGACGCCGTAGATCCGCACGATCTTGTCGTCGACGATCTCGAATGCGATCGTCTCGGGCGCGCCGTTGACGCTGAACACGAAGCCCGGCAGGCCGTTGATGCGCGCGGGCGTGACGTTCGTCGGCGGCGGGTTCTTGCCGCGCACGCCGTCGAAGAAGCGCGCGATCTTGTCGCGGCCCTGGATCGGGTTGAGCGCGGCGCGCAGCTTGCCGCCGCCGTCGGTGTAGAGGATCGCGTCTTCGGCGAGCAGCGACGCGAGCTGCGCCACATCGCCCGTCGTCGCGGCGGTGACGAATGCGGTGACGATCTGATCGGCGTGCGCGTCGGGCGGTGCGACCTGCGGGCGAGCCTCGCGGACGTGCTCGCGCGCGCGCGATGCGAGCTGGCGGCACGCGGCCTCGCTGCGCTCGAGCGTCTTCGCGACGTCGGCGTAGTCCATGTCGAAGATGTCGTGCAGCAGAAAGGCGGCGCGCTCGAGCGGCGACAGGCGCTCCAGCACCATCAGCAGCGCGACCGACAGATCCTCGGCGAGCGGCGCCGCCGGATCCTCGACGACCGGCTCGGGTAGCCACGTGCCGACATACTCCTCGCGACGGGCTCGCGCGCTCTTGAGCCTGTCGAGGCACAGGTTCGTGACGACGCGCGCGAGGTAGGCCCGCGGGTTCTCGATCGCATCGGGCGCGACGTCGCGCGTGCGCAGGTAGGCGTCCTGCACGACGTCCTCGGCCTCGGCGACCGAGCCGAGCATCCGGTATGCCAGCCCGACGAGAAACCTGCGGTGCTCGATCACGCCGCCACCATGCCACGGCGCGGTGCGATCTGGCGATCGCCGACCGTGACGCGCATGCACGAGCGGCCGTGGCCGAGCGCGTACTTGAGCGTCGGGTAGAGGCGCGCCGACGTGATCGCGAGCGACAGCGAGACCAGACCCCGCGCGCCCCACCGCTGCACGATCGTCTCGCGCAGCGGATCGGCCTCGGCGCTGTGCGCGAGCACCGCGCGCGCGAACTGGACCGCGAGGCGCACGTCGTCGGGCAACGCGACGTCGTCGCCCGCGATCACGTTGCCGATCACGGTTTGCGTGCAGCGCTGCGCGAGCGCCATGCCGACAACGAGCTGGGTGCACGGACCGCAGTCCTCGTGCATCGCGCCGACGAGCTTCGCGGCGAACCACGGCTCGAGCGGCACGTCGCGCCGGTAGTCGGAGATCTTGGCGACGCGGGCGAATGCCCAGAACGCCTTCGAGTCGGCGGCGAGCAGGTCGCGCATGTAGGAGACGTCATAGCCCCACCGCTTCTCGAACGCGGCGAGCCGGTTCTTGATCAGCCAGGTCATCATGACCTGAAGACGAGGCAGCTACGCCGGTTGTGACATCGCGATAAACGCCATGTGTACGCCACCTTCGCGGCCGTCGCGGCGGTAGCTGAAGAACCGGTCGGCCTCGCAGCGCGTGCATGGCGGCCGATCGTCGATGTGCTCGGGGCGAACGCCGGCGCGCTCGAGCACCGCGCGCGATGCGACGCGCAGATCGATGTGATCCTTGTGCGGGCCGCGCACGACCATGCCGGCGACGTCACCGAACGCCTCGCGGAACTGCGCGACGACCTCGGGGCCGACCTCGAAGCAGCACGCGCCGATGCTCGGGCCGAGCGCGACCCGGATATCGCGCGGGTCGCTGCCGAGCTCGCGCATCCGCTCGATGACGTTGCGCGCGACGCCGCCGACCGTGCCGCGCCAGCCGGCGTGCGCCGCGCCGATCACGCGCGCCTTCGGATCGGCAAACAGGATCGGAATGCAATCCGCCGCGAACGCCCCGAGCACCGGACCCGGCTGATCGGTGACGAGGCCGTCGCACTCGGGCACCTCGGGCTCGCCGACGCGCCACACGACCGTGCCGTGGACGTGCTTGGTCGCCTGCAGCTGGGCGGGATCGTACCCGGCGTGCTCGGCGAGCCGCCGCCGGTTCTCGACGACGTTCGCCTCGTCGTCGCCCCACCGCTTGCCGAGGTTCAGCGACGCGCGCGCTCCCGTCGACACGCCGCCGTCGCGCTCGGGAAATCCGTGTACGAATCCTTCGCGTGGGAGGACCTGCGACGTGTAGAGCCTGATCGGCACGACCCGTTCGTAGCATGGCACGTGTTATCGTCGGAGCATGATCCCGTACGACGATCTGGTCGCGGCGCTCTCGAACTGGCGCGCGAAGCAGGGCCTCCCGGTGAGCACGCTCGGCAAGCAGCCGTCCGGCGGCACGCCCGTCCCGCAGATGACGCAGCCGGGCTCCGGTCCGACGTCGGGCTCGGGCCCCACGCCCGGTTCCGGTCCGCGCACCGCGCCGCCGGCCGCGCCGCCGAAGGCCGCGCCGCCGCTGGAGGCGCACGACGACGTCCACGAGGTCGACGATGCGGCGATGCTCGACGAAGGCGCGTACGAGAACGAAGGCAACGACTTCGCGATGAGCTTCGGCGGTGGCAACGCCGGCGGTGACGAGGGCGAGGCGACGTCGATCGGCGGAGCGCCCGAGCGCCCGACGAACCCCAACGGCGGCCGCGGCGAAGACTGGTGATAGTCTGCCGGCGTGCAGCACGCCGGCACGGAGACATTTCTCGGGATCGCGACGCTCGCGGCGCAGCCGTCGGGAGCCGCGGTCGGCGTCGTCGACGACGCACCGGAGGGCTCGGCCGTCCTGCTCGGCAGGCGCGTGCTCGTGCCCGCGTTCGATCCGTGCGGCCAGTGTGACGTGTGCCGGCGCGGCGG
>JAFAOG010000534.1 GCA_019237945.1 Deltaproteobacteria bacterium
CACCAGCTCGCCGTGCGCCGCCGGATAATCGCTCCCCCAGCTCGGCGCCGCCATCGACCACGTCTCGACGGGCTTGCCGACCTCGGCATCGACCTGCTCGACGACGCGCCTCACCTTCTCCGCCGACGACACCCGCCCCCGCGCGAGCCCGACCTCGAGGTTCGCGATCGTGTCGTCGATCGCCTTCGCCCCCTGCCGCATCCGCGCGACGAGGTTCTCGGCATCGCGCAGCGACTTCACGGTGTGCGACTCGACGAGATAGCTCAGCTCGCCGAGCACGCTCCCTCCCGCCGAGTCGACGAGCCACTCGTGGAACCGACACACATCGAGCCCGCGCTGCGCCTCGAGCTGCCCGCGCAGCAGCAGATACGTCACGCGATCGACATCGCCGAGCCGCGCCGCATCGACCGCGCACAGCTTGTCGTACACGGCATCGCGCTCGCGGAGATACCGCTCGAGCGACGCGGCATCGCGAGGCGCGAGCTGATCGTCATAGCGATGGTCGCCGAGCGTGGTCGCCCACGTCGGCGTCCACTGCATCGTCAGCTCCCAGTGATCGGCGACGGCGGCGGCGAGCGCTGCGTCGGAGATCCCCGCCACTGCATCGGCCGCGAGCGGTGATGGCTCCATCCAGGTCTTGTACTAAGGTTCCGCTGTGCAGGTCCACCTGTTCGACGGTACCTACGAGCTGTTCCGCGCGTGGTTCGGCGCGCCTCCGCAGCAGCACGAGGGCCGCGAGGTCGGCGCGGTGCGCACGTTCATCGGATCGCTCGCGCGCCTTTTGCGCAGCGGGCAGGTCACGCACGGCGGCGTCGCGTTCGACCACGTGATCGAGTCGTTCCGCAATGATCTGTTTGCCGGGTACAAGACCGGCGAGGGGCTCGACCCGAACCTCGTCGGGCAATTCGTGCTCGCGGAGCGCGCGGCGGAGGCGCTCGGGCTCGTCGCGTGGCCGATGGTCGAGTTCGAGGCGGATGATGCGATCGCGACCGCGGCCGCGCGGGCGGCGGCGGACTCGCGCGTCGAGCAGGTGAAGATCTGCGCGGTCGACAAGGACATGTGTCAGTGCGTGATCGGGACGCGCGTCGTCGAGTGGGATCGCTGGAAGGACGTCACGATCGACGAGCCGGGCGTGATCGCGAAGCATGGCGTGCCGCCGGCGTCGATTCCGGACTGGCTCGCGCTCGTCGGTGACACGGCGGATGGGATTCCCGGGCTCGACGGCTGGGGCAAGAGCTCGGCCGCCAAGATCCTGACCGCGCACGGTCACATCCAGGACATTCCCGATGATCCGGCGAAGTGGAAGGCGAGCGTGCGCGGCGCGGAGAAGCTCGCGGCGTCGCTGCGCGAGAATCGCGCGGACGCGATGCTGTATCAGAAGCTCGCGACGCTGCGCATCGACTGCCCGATCGTGTGCGATGTCGATGCGCTCGCGTGGCGCGGCGTCAACGAGCCGCTGCTCGCTGCGCTGTGCGACGAGATCGGCCTCGCGCGCGACAGCGTGCGCGTGACGTAGCTACTTCGCGATCTCGATGTTCGTGTGCGCGCCGGCCGGCAGGTGCACGGTCGCCGTCACCTTGTCGAGGCACTGCTTGACGGCGAGCGAGATCGGCGCGGAGTTGAGCACCGTCCACGTCGTGCCCTTCGCGGTGCCCTTGAGCCCGAGCTTGAGCGTCATGCCGGCGCTCACGCACTTCTGATACGCCTCGATCGGCACGTCGAGCTTCGGCGGCTTCGGCGGCGCACCTCCGCCACCGCCACTCGGCTTGCCGAGCAGGCCGTCGGTGTCGTCGGGCACGGCGCGCGCGCCCGTCGCAGTCTTCGCCGGCGGCGCGGGCATCTCCTTCGCGCCGCGCGCACCACCGGGCGCCGGCTCGGCGGCCGGCGGAGGAGGAGGCGGCGGCGGAGCGGGTGCGGCCACCGCGGCCGGAGCAGCGGCGGCGGGTGCGCCAGGAGCCTGCGGGGCGGCCGCCGGCGCGGGCGCTGCTTCATCCGCGCGCTCCTCCATGTCCTTCTTGTCGCTGCTCGCCGCGGTCTCGGCGGCCGCGCGCTCGGCGGGACGGCCGGCCGACGACGTGTCCTGATCGACGGCCTTCGCCGGCGTGTCGACCTTCGCGAGCGTCCACGCGAGCGACGCGCTGACCTTCTCGTGCTTGTTCGGGCCGAGGTCCCACGTCGCGTTGTTGTGCGCGAGCACGATCCTCACGTGCCCGTCGGCGCCCGTGTCGACGACATCGTCGCCGTTGACCGTGGCGCCCTTCGCGAGCGGCTTGCCCGCAACGGTCACCGTGCCTTGCACGTCGACGACCGTACCGGCCGGCGCACCCGCCTGGGCCGCCGGGGCATCCTGCTTCTTGTTGCAGCTGACGACCGCGATCGACACGAGACCCAGGAGCACCGCACGCAGCATGCGGTCGATTGTGCCAGACTTTGCGCGTGAAGCTCCTGGCCGCGCTGTTCGTCGTCGTTGCGGCCGGCGCATGCGGATCCGTGCAGCATCCGGCGCCATCCAAGGGCGGCGCGATCACCGGTGTCGCGCGCGATCACGATTCGGGCGATGCGGTCGCGAAGGCGACGATCGTCGTGCGGCCCGAGGGCGTGCTGATGCAGGCGCGCACCGTGACGACCGACGCGAAGGGCCACTTCACGATCGGCGACTTGCCGGCGGGGCCGTTCTCGCTGTCGGCGTCATTTGCGGGTCAGCCGGTCAGCGTCGATCACATCAACGTCGAGCAAGGCAAGTCGACGGTCGTCGACGTGACGTTCACGCTCGGCCACCCCGACCCGATCTCCGTCGACTTCGGCAATCCGAAGGAAGGCGCGATCGATCGCTATCGCCCGTCGCACCACTCGCCCGCGACCGGCCTGATCGAGGGCACGGTCATGGAAGCGGGCGGGCGCACGCGCGTCCCCGGCGCGGTCGTCAACGCGCGCAAGGGCATCGACACGCTCACCGCCGTCTCCGACGACGAAGGCCGCTACCGCTTCGACGACGTCCCGCCCGGCACGTACGAGGTCAGCGCGTACTACTCGATCGCCGGCCGCGGGCAGATCGAGATCCGGCGCAGCGACATCGCGGTCGCCGGCGGCGAAGGCGTGATCGTGCCGATCTGGATCGAAGTGGCTAAGCAGTAAGCCGGCGCTTCGGCCCGGCGACTTCGGCGCCCTCGCCCACCATCTTGTTCGCCTCGTCGACGAACACGACCGTCGGCTTCCACGCGGCGGCATCGGCCGCGTCGACCTCGGCGAACGTCGCGAGGATCACCTTGTCGCCCGGCTTCATCAGGTGCGCGGCGGCGCCGTTGATGCAGATGATGCCGCTGTCGTTGTCGCCGCGCAGCGTGTACGTGACGAGCCGCGTCCCGCGCGTGACGTTCCAGATGTGGACCTGCTCGTGCTCGTACATCCCGGCGGCGTCCATGAGCTCGCCGGAGATGGTCACGCTTCCTTCGTAGTCGAGGTCGGCGTGAGTGACGGTGGCGCGGTGAATCTTCGACTTGAACAGATGCAGTCGGTGCGACACGGGAGCCTCCAGTCTCCGCCGCGAGGGGTCGGAGCCGGGGCGAACCTTACACCGGCCAGAACCGGATGCCGATCGAGAAGTCGATGTCGAGGTAGATGTCGTGGGGCCCGTAGTTGTGGAAGAAGTCGAGGGTCGGCACGGCCTGCACGAAGATGTCGAGCGGCACGTTGTTGAGATCGAACGTGATTCCGATGGGCACGCGCACGCCGAACGCGTCGGCGCCGGTACACGTGCGACCGTTGCAGGTGTAGTCGAACTGGAACACGCGACCGCCGACGCCGACGTAGAACGGCAGCTCGAAGCCCTCGGCCTTCGCGAGCACCGCCGGGTGCCACAGGTAGTCGACGTAGAGCTGGCCGCCGTCCCCCGCGTAGTAGTGGTGGTAGACGTAGCCGAGACCGAAATCGAGCGCCTGGTCGGGCTTGAGGAACCACTTGGCGTTGATGCCTTCGGGCTCACCCAGCTCGAGGCCGATGCCGAATGTTTTGTTCGCCTCGAAGCGTTCACCCCCGAAGCCATGAGGCCTCGGACGAGCGTCAGCCGTACCTACCGAAGCGAGAACTGCGATCGCGATCAAGCTCGTGATCTTCATGCGGTCTAGCGTAAAGCGCAGACAGCGTTCGTGTCACAATAACGGAGTGCAACGTTGGCACACGTCGCTGTACGTCTTGACGTGCGTTGCTGCTTGTGGCTCGGGAGCGACCGGCCCGAAAGCTGCACCTACGGAGCCACCGAACACGCGCGTCGTGACGATGACGGCAACGCCGGTCGTACCGATCGACGCACCACCACTGCCCGATGCGCCCGCGCCGCCGAAGCTCGTGTGCGCAGATGGAACTACACCGACGCCGGCGCCGTATCCCGAGCCGCTGTGGTTCTGCGCGAAGCCCGACGGCACGCGCGACGGCGCATTCGTGTCGCTGTTTCCCGACGACACGATCGAGATCGAAGGCACGTACGCCTCCGGCAAGCTCGATGGCGCATGGAAGCGTCACTATCCCGGCGGCGCGATTGCCGAGGAAGGGCAGTACGTCGCCGGTCAGCAAGACGGTCACTGGCGTCAGCTCTCGCCGGCGGGCACGGTGCTCGGCGAGTACGACCTCAAGAAGGGCACCGGCATCAAGAAGCGGTGGTTCGACGACGGCCCGCTCTACAGCGAGCGCGTGCTGCGCGCCGGCGCGCCGTTCGGCATGCAGAAGATCTACGACCACGAGGGCAACGTCGTGATCAGCGGCAAGCTCTACGGCAAGGCGTGGGATGGCGACCACACCGTCGGCTACAAGAACACGCTGCGGATCGAGGAGACGTTCAAGCGCGGTACGCGCATCGGTCCGCGCAAGATCTGGCAGTTCTGGACGCTGCTGTTCGACGAGAACTACGACGACAAGGGCAAGCTCGACGGCGCGTTCACGCTGTGGCGCGACAAGAAGGTGCCGCGCGTGCAGGGCACGTACGATCACGGCAAGCGCACGGGCACGTGGGACTGGTTCGACGGCAAGAACCAGAAGGAACGCGAAGGCGACTACACCGACGGCAAGAAGACCGGCCCCTGGTACGAGTGGACGGAGAACACGATGACGTTCCAGGGCGTGTTCACCGACGGCAAGCCCGACGGCGAGTTCATCTACTACGACAAGACGGGCGCCGAGCTCGGCCGCTGCGAGCTGCACGACGGCACCGGCACGATGATCACGTTCTATCCGAACAAGAAGCCCGCGACGCGCCAGGCGATGGTCGGCGGCCAGATGGTCGGCCTCTACGAGGAGCTCACGCCGCGTGGCAAGACGGTCGTCGAGGGCCACTACGCGGACGACAAGAAGCACGGCTGGTGGCGCGAGAAGACCGAGCTCGGCGTGCCGACGCTCGAGGAGCACTTCCTCTACGGCCGCCTCGATGGCGCCGTGCGCAAGTACATCGACGGCAAGGTCGCGGTCGAGTCGACGTACAAGAAGGGCAAGGTCGAGGGCAAGTACACCGAGTATCGCGATGGCAAGCCGTCGCTCGTCGGCGAGTACAAGGCCGACGTGCGGCAAGGCACGTGGACCTCGTACGGCAAGGACGGCGAGGTGCTGCTGATTGCCACCTACAAGGACGGCGTGCTCGACGGGCCGTGGAAGCAGCTCGAGGGCGGCGCCGTGACCGAGGGCACGATGCGCGCGGGCCGCCGCAGTGGCACGTGGACGCGCACGGATCGTAGCGGCAAGACGACAACCGTCACGTACAGCGCGCCCGGCAGTAACAGCCCATAGACACCGCGTTATTCCCGGCGTTGCATCGATCACGTCGCGTGCAACCTCTCGCGCTCTCGCGCGTTCATACGTACGAGGCGGTTGCCGTGAATCGTGATGCCAAGACCCAGACTGCTCTGATCGCGCTCGCGCGGACGCGCCGCATGCAGCGCGCCCTCGCCCACGCGTATCTCCACCGCGATCAGCCGATTCCGACGCTGCGCCATTCGCTCGGCTTCATGACATCGACCGCGACCACGACTGACGAGCTCGTCGGCGGCGGTCACACGATGTCGCTGCTCGGCATCGCGCGCGCCGAAGGTGTCGCCTACGTCGTCGAGGAGCTCGGCACGGGCGAGGCGCCGATCTGCTACCGGCTGTGGCTGCGCGGTCCGCGCCATGGCCATCTCGTGCCGATCCACGCCTGGTACGAGCAGTGCGAAGATCCTGCGGAAATCCGTGCGCGCATTGCATCGATCGCGGCGACACTCGAGCCGGCCCCGCGCGTGACGACGGAAGCGTGGATGCTGTCGACGCGCATCGTGCAGCGCCGCGCATTGCGCGTCCCTGTCGGCGCCCCGATTCGCAAGTTCGCGCTGCAGCTGCGCGTCGAGCCGGTGAGCGGTCACGGGGCGTCGGGCCACACGACGGTGACCGCATTCCTGAGGCCGGGCGCCACGCTGGCCGAGGTGTGGGCCATCGACGCCGGGATCGCGGCGGCGCGCGTCACCTATACGGGAATCCCCAATGGCCTCGGATTGCCGAAGGATACGATCGTTCTTCTGACCGAGTAGCCCAGGGTTCTCGATGTGTTAGCCCGGGTGATCGATCCGCCCTCCCGCCGCGCACGTACGTCGCGTAACCTGCCCGTACCTCGACGCGTAGGTGAACAGAATGCGCCATTGGATGATCTTGTGCCTTGGAGTCGCCGCACCTCTCGCGGCGTGCAGCTCTAGCAGCGGCGGCGCAGATGCGACGGACATGGTCGATTGCTCGACCGTCATGGGCGCCGACACGTTCACCACGGACCTGCATCACGCCGGTACCGCGGGGATGATCAACTTCAAGATGACGTCGGCGACGCCGGCGCCGCCTGCGCGCGACGACAACACCTGGATCATCGAGCTCGACTCGATGGCGAGCGGCGTCGTCGGTAACCCGATCGCGGGCGCCACGATGACGGCGACGCCGTTCATGCCCTCGCACCAGCACGGCACGCCGAAGCAGGTCGTGATCACGCCGATGAGCACCGCGGGTCAGTACCAGCTCGCGCCCGTGAACATGTGGATGCCCGGCGTGTGGGAGACGACGATCAAGGTCACGTCGCCGCAGACCGACTCGGCCGTGTTCCGGTTCTGCATCCCGAGCTAGTTCTTCTTCAGCCACTCCGTCAGCTCGCCGCGCACCTGATCGGCGGGCGGCGGTAAGTCTTTGAGGAGCGCGAGCGCGAGCTGGGCCTGCTTGCGGGCCTCCGCGTGCTGTCCGTCGAGGCCGAGCAGCTCGGCCCAGTTCTGCCGCGTGATCGCGGCGTACATCTTCATGTCGAGCGCCTCGAGATCCGACGCGGCGGCGTTGAACGCGGGCGTCGCGGTCGCCCAGTCATGCGCTTTCGCCGCACACACCGCGATGCCGGCGTTACTCATCGCCGTCAGCGTGAGGCGCTTGCCGGTCTCGCTGCCGATCTTCGCGGCGCGCTTGAACAGCGGCAGGGCGGTGGTGCAGTCGTGCTGCGTGCGATAGGTGTCGGCGAGGTTGTAGAGCGTGCTGGCGAGCGGGACGGGGTCGTCGAGCTTCTCCCGGAGCGCGACCGCC
>JAFAOG010000004.1 GCA_019237945.1 Deltaproteobacteria bacterium
TGCGCGCCGGGGCATGATGGCCATCGGCGGGACGCGCCTCGTCCTTGCGCTGATCGTTGCGCGGCTCCTCGAGCCGGCGATACAGCGAGCGACGATCGATGCCGAGGATGCGCGCGGCGTGCGTCTTGTTGCCGCC
This sequence comes from Deltaproteobacteria bacterium, assembly GCA_019237945.1. Taxonomy (GTDB): domain Bacteria; phylum Myxococcota_A; class Polyangia; order Haliangiales; family Haliangiaceae; genus JABFXX01. The sequence continues at coordinate 137 of JAFAOG010000004.1, forward strand.
GACCGCGTTGAGCACCTGGCGAACGTAGCGGCGCTCCATCTCGTCGAGCGTGATCAGCTCGCCCGGGCTCTCCGTCGTGATGACGATCTTGCTCGACTGGTGCTCCTGGATCTTCGCCGGGAGGTCATCGACCGTGATCTCGTCGAGGCGGCACAGAGCGACCGCGCGCTCCATGCAGTTCTCGAGCTCGCGGACGTTGCCGGGCCAGTCGTAGTCCATCAGCAGGCGCGCCGCGGGACCGCTGATGCCCTGGACGGGCTTGTTCGTGCGGCCGGCGATGCGCTTGAGGAAGTACTGGGCGAGCAGCAGGATGTCGCCGGCGCGTGCGCGGAGCGGGGGCACCGGGATCGCGACGACGTTGATGCGGTAGTAGAGGTCCTCGCGGAACCGCTTGTCCTCGACCTCGCTCTCGAGATCGCGGTTGGTCGCGGTGATCACGCGCGCCTCGAACGGGACTTCCTCGTCGCCGCCGACGGGGCGGACCTTGCGCTCCTGGAGGACGCGCAGCAGCTTGACCTGCATCTCGATCGGCATCTCACCGATTTCGTCGAGGAAGATCGTGCCCGAGCCCGCCTGCACGAACAGACCGGCGCGCGAGCGCTTGGCGTCCGTGAACGCGCCCCGCACGTGACCGAACAGCTCGGACTCGAGGAGCGGGGCCGGCATCGCGGCGCAGTTGACCGCGACGAACGGCTGTTCGCGGCGCGGCGACAGGTTGTGCAGCCCGCGAGCGACGAGCTCCTTACCGGTACCGGACTCGCCGGTGACCAGCACCGTCGCATCGCTATCGGCGACGCGGCGGATCAGCTCGATCGTCTCGCGAATCGCGGGCGAGTTACCGGCGATGCCGTCGATCGGCACGTCGCGGTCTGCCGCCGAGCGGAGGCGCTTGACCTCGCGCTTCAGTGACAGGTGCTCGATGGCGCGACCGACCGCGATCGCGAGCGCATCGACCTTCACGGGCTTCGTGATGAAGTCGTATGCGCCGGCGCGAATCGCGGCGATCGCGGTGTCGAGCCCGCCCTGGCCGGTCAAGACGATCGGCAGCAGGTCGGGATAGCGTTGACGAAGCTCCTGGCACAGCTCGATGCCGGAGATCCCGGCCATCTGGACGTCCGTCACGACGACGTCCGCCGGAGTCGTGCGCAGGTGCTCCAGCGCTGCTTGGCCCGAGGTCACGGCGTCGACATCGAAGCCGCGCTTCCTGAGCGAGTCCCTCAGGAGAATTGCAGTGTCTTCATCGTCGTCGACGATCAGGATGGTTCCGTTCACCTCGAGAGCATGCCTTTCTGCCGCGCAAGGCGTCCTTGACGGACGCTAGTTGCGCTCAGAGCGGCGCCCGACGACCACTCACGAAGGAGATGATCGCCAGGATGAGCGCAACGACAAAGATGATCTTCGCGATGCCCGCGGCCGACGCCGCGATCCCGAAGAAGCCGAAGAATGCTGCGATGAGCGCGATGATGAAGAACGTGATTGCCCAGGAAAACATAGGTAGCTCCTTTGCCCGCTGAGAGTGCAGCGGCGGTGCCACCAAGGTTTTCTGTAAGCGTCATGCCCATCATGACCGCGCTTCTTCCATACGTAGGCGACGGAACTCGAGCTCGAGGTTCTTGAGCTCCTCATCCGTCATGTCCTCGAGGTCGACGAGACGCGTGCGTGCCGTCTCGACCGCGCGCAGAAGCTCATCGAGCTTGAGGTGGATCGCCTTGGAGTCGCGGTTCTGCGTCTCCTGGATCATGAACACCATCAAGAACGTGATGATCGTGGTCGCGGTGTTGATGACGAGCTGCCACGTGTCCGAGTAGTGGAACATCGGCCCGGTCACGAGCCAGAGCACGACACCGCCGGCCGCGACCGCGAACGCAAGCGGGTTGCCGGCGGCCGTCGAGACCTTGCGAGCAGCTCTGTGGAAGACGTCAGACATGAGCAGGGCGAGTGGGTCGGGTGCGGAGCTGGCGGTGGACGCGTGAGGCGACTCGATCGGCCGTCAGAACCGCAAATCCAAGAAGTGCGAAGACAACTTGGTTGACCCGCCGCGCGAGTGCAAGTGCGACGCCAAGGGCCGTAGGTGCGCCAATCAAGGCGAACAAGGCAACGTTACCGCCCTCGCTGATCCCGAGCCCCATCGGAATGATGGTGCTGATCCAGCCGAGGACCACTCCCGCGCTGAGCAGGGCGAGAAACTGACCCGGGCCGAGCATGTAGCCAGCGGCCATAACCGTTCCATACGTAATGACTTTTTGGAGCGTCTGGCTGACCGCGACACACGCGACGGCCCCGCGGCGGTGCTCGCCGCCGACCTCGCCGCGAAGGCGCCGATCGAGGTCCTGCAGACGGCCTTTCCAGCGCTCGTGACGGGCCTTCGAGATGATGTGCAAGCGCGCGAGAAACGCCGTGAGCGTGCCTAACATACCGCGGCGAACGAGCACGACGACCGTGGCAGCAACGCACGCTGAGACGAGCGCGGCCGCACACATGAGAATGCGAGCGATGGGTACGACATCGAACAAGAAGGCCGTCGCGACCGTGCCGATCGCGATGACGACCAGCGAGATCACGACCGCGGTGAGCTCGCAGTAGAGGACGCCGGCGATGATGCGGCCGGTGCTGCACTGGCGGGCGAGCAAGCTGACCTTGAGCGCCTCGCCGAGGTTCGAAGCGGGAGTCACCGAGTTGACGGCGCGTCCGGCGAACTGCGCGACGATCACATCGCGATAACTCGGAGCTCCCGTCCCGCGCGTCATCAGATAGACGGCGCTCGCGTCGCAGACCGTCGAGATCATCTCGACGGCGACGAGCACGAGGAACCACGGGCCGATCTTGCCGAGGTGCTCGAAGATCGTCCGCACGCCGACGACCCACGCGGTGACGATGATGCCGGCGAGGCCGAACACGATCGAGATCCGCGTGACCCACCTGAACCACGAGGGCGCGCAGTCTTCGGCCTGCTCGCTGGCCTGTCCGTGCGCCGAAGCCTCAGCCGGCGCGGGCATCGACGTCATGTCCGTCCGGCTATCCATATCTTCCGTAGACGTTGCGAACGGGGTGCCATAGGGGAAATTGCCGAAATGCTTGGAACTTCCAAAGCGCACCGTGCGCGCGCGCTCGGTGTGCCGCGGATGCGCGTTCTAGGGCACAAACTCCCGCGTAACTGCGCGGCGACCCGTCGAGGAACGGTTGGTATCGACCCTGCAAAAGGGTTCGTCGCGCTTGGTGAAGCGCTCCACCGTTTCCAACGGCGTCCACTCGCTTGTGTTCCACCCGCGCAAGCCGGCCGCCCTATAGACCCCCGCGCCCCCCAGTGCGGGTCCTGCCGACGTGCTCCCCCAGCCCGTCGGCAGTTTTTTTTTTCGGCTAGCGAAGCTCTTTGAGCATGTCGGTCGTCGCCG
>JAFAOG010000013.1 GCA_019237945.1 Deltaproteobacteria bacterium
CGACTCGCTGCCCGCCGCCGAGCGCGAGACGCTGATCCACGCGAGCGTGCTCGGCCGCCACGTGTCGGCCGCGCAGCTCGCGCAATTACTCGGCCGCCCCGTTCGCCTCGAGCTCGACGAGCTCGTGCGCCGCGGCCTGCTCACGCCGAGCGAGGGCGAGTACCGGTTCAAGAACGACATGACCATGACGGTCGCGTACGGCCTGATGCCGCACGACACGCGGGTCGCGATGCACCGCGCCGTCGCGACGCGCATCCAGACCGCGGCCGGTTACCGCGTCGGCCAGGACGACGCGCTGATCGCGCGCCACCTCGAGCTCGCGGGCGACGAGATCCTCGCCGCGGATCGCTACCTGCGCGCGGCTACCCACGCGCTCGAGCTCGGCGGCAATGCCGATGCGTTCCGCCAGCTCAGCCGCGCGCTCAAGCTGCTGCCGACGAACGATCACCAGCGCCGGTTCACCGCGCACCGGCTCCGCGAGGAGATCCTGCGCCGCCTCGCGAAGCGCGCGCAGCAGCTCCGCGAGCTCCACGCGATGCGCAAGGAAGCGGAGGCCGTCGGCGAGGCGGGCAAGCTCGCGACCGCGCACTCGGCGCTCGCGCAGTTCTACATCGATGTCGGCAAGGCGCCCGCCGCGCTGCGAGCCGTCGCGCCCGCGCTGCAGTACGCGCGCGAAGCGAAGGATGTGCTCGCGGAGGCCGAGGCGCTGCGGCTGCGCGCCGCGATCGCGCGGCTCGTCGGCAACGCCGAGGAATCGCAGCGGCTCGTCGAGCAGGCGCTCGAGCTCGTCGATACGGCCGCGAAGGGCACCGAGACCGGCCGCCCCCCGACGCCCGTGCTCGTCGCGCGCGCGACGATCCTCAACCAGCGCGGCACGACGTTGTGGAACATCGGCAAGCTCGAACAGGCGATCGAGAGCTACGCCGAGGCGCTCGTCATCTATCGCGCGGTCGGCATGACGCGCCACGAGGCGCGCGCGCTCAACAACATGGGCATCGTGTTCGCCGCGCTCGGCGAGTACGAGGAGGCGCTCGCGCACTACAAGAGCGCGCTCAAGATCGACCAGGCGCTCGGCGAGCGCAGCGGGCTCGCCTTGAAGCTCGGCAACATCGGCCAGTGCTACGCCGACGTCGGCGACATGGAGCGTGCGGAGAGCTACCTGTCGCGCGCGCTCAAGGTCGCGGAGCAGACCGGCGATCTGTCCGCGGCGGCCGATGCGGCGGTGTCGTGGGGCCAGGCGAAGATGCAGAAGGGCGACGTCACCGGCGCGCGCGAGCTGTTCGAGAAGGGCCTCAACCTCGCGACCGAGAATCGCGAGCGCTACCAGGAGGTCCGCGCGCTGCAGTACATCGCGCTCGCGCACCTGTCGGCCGGCGATCCGCCCGAGGCCGCGCTGGAGATGGCGAAGTCATCGACAGAGTGGGCGCGTAAGATGCCGATGATGGTCGGCATCATCTACGGACTCACGTTCCAGGCGCTCGCGCTGTCGCGCATGGGCCGCCACGACGAGGCGCTCGCGGCAAGCGACGAGGCGATGCAGCTGCTCGAGCAGACGCGCACCGACGGCACCGAGCACGTCATGCGCTGGCGCGCCGAGGTCCTCGCCGCGGCCGGCCGACAGGAGGCCGCACGCGCCGCCGCGGCTCGCGCCCAGAGCGAGGTCGAGGCGAAGGCGCAGCGGCTCCGCGATCCCGAGCTGCGCAAGCACTTCCTCGCATCGAGGCAGCGCGCCGTATGAACGCGAAGGAGATCGCCGCCCGCGCCGCGCTCGCCGAGCTCCCCGCCGAAGGCGTGATCGGGCTCGGAACCGGCTCGACGACGCGGCTGTTCATCGATGCGCTCGGCGAGCTCGTCCAGCAAGGCCGCCGCTACATCGGCGTACCCACCAGCGAGGCATCGCGCGCGCAGGCGTCCGCGCTCGGCATCCCGCTGCTCTCCGACGACGGCCCATGGGACATCGCGGTCTGCGTCGACGGCGCCGACGAGGTCTCGCCCGCGCTCGATCTGATCAAGGGCGGCGGCGGCGCGCACACGCGCGAGAAGATCGTCAACGCGAGCGCGAAGAAGAACGTGATCATCGTCGACGAGTCGAAGCTGTCCGCCCAGCTCGGCGTGAAGTGGAAGATCCCGATCGAGGTCCTCCACTTCGCGCACGCCGCGACCGCCGCGCACCTCGTACGGTTCGGTACACCCACGCTGCGCGCCGGCCGTACCGATTCGGGCAACGTGATCTATGACCTGGCCGCAGGCGCACTTGCCGACCCGGCCGCGATCGATCGCGAGCTGCACGCGATCCCCGGCGTCGTCGAGACGGGCCTGTTCATCCGGCGCGCGGACGTCGTGATCGTCGCGAAGGCGAACGGTGAGATCGCGCGATTGACGCGTCCGGAGTAGCCCGCTCGTGTTACGACGCGATCATGTCGATCGCCGTGCACGTCCACGACACCGACCCGCAGGCTCTCGCCGAGCTGATCGAGAAGACGGTGCACGAAGGCGTCGTCATCGATCGCGAGCCCGAGGTCGGCACGCTCGCCGCGCTCGTCGAGAGTGAGGAGCGCGAGGGCGACAGGCGCCGCGCCGCGTGGCACTGGCTCAACTCGATCGCCGGCACCACGCTCGATCAAGACAACGACTGGTCCGACGTCTAGCGACGTCTAGTACCAGTGGTGGCGCTGCCAGAACGCCTTCGCATTGTCCCACGAGCCGTAGCGCGCGTGGACGTAGCGCGATGCGCCCGCGTACTGCTGGCCTAGATCGCCCGAGCGCCAGTTCGCGCCCATGTATTCCTTGCGCGTCGCCTTGAGCATCTGGAACGCGCCGTACGCCGTCGAGTGCGGGTTCTGCGCGTGAGGGTTGCCGCCCGACTCGTGCTGCATGATCCAGCGCGCGCTCGCCGGCATCTGAACACCGCCGCTGACGGACTCGAGCGCGTTCTCATCGATCGTCTTCATGGCTGACTCCTTTGTGAGCGAACGAGTGCAGCGGCGATGCCACGCACGCTGTCAACCGCACAAGACACGCGCGGCGACGCGGTTTCGACGAGCTAGCGCGCGTTCGCCGACCGCGGGAGACGGCCGCGAGGGGCAAAGCCCCGTCCACCGCCGGCAGCTACGGTTGCCAGAGCGGCTCGCCGTCGTCGTCGTACGCGGGCGGCGTGTAGACGTTCAGCGTCACGAGCGGGACCGTGCCCGTGTTCTTGATGATGTGCGGCTCGCCCTTCTCGATCAGCAGCAGCGACCCGGGCCGCAGCGCGAGCTTCTTCTTGCCCTTCACCTCGCCCTCGCCCTGCACGACATACAGCCACTGCTCGGCCCACGCATGCTCGTTGTCACTGGACTCGCTCGTCGCCTCGCCGGGCGCCAGCGTCATCATCGCCGCCTGCGACGACGGGGTGGCGTGCAGCGGCTCGAAGTCGCCCCGGTGCTTCTGGGTCGCGATCAACTTCATGCGGGCACCTTGCCATACCGAGTGCGCTTCATGACGAATCCATGGCGCGCCGCGGGGGCGCTCCGTGGTTGTATCCGCCGCATGTACGACGCGATTGTCGTGGGCGGCGGCCCAGCCGGGAGTACGTGTGCACGCACGCTGGTGCGCGCGGGCGCGAAGGTGGCGGTGCTCGATCGGGCGCAGTTCCCGCGCGTGAAGCTGTGCGCCGGCTGGCTGTCGCCGATGTTCTGGGACGTCATCGGCATCTCGCCGGGCAGCTATCCGCGCGGCCTCTGGGAGTGGAACACCTGCCACGTGAAGTTCGGCGGCGAGCAGTTCACGGTCCCCGGCAAGGGCTGGTTCATCCGCCGCGTCGAGCTCGATGACTGGCTGCTGCAACAGAGCGGCGCCGAGATCCACCTCGGCGTCAACGTCAAGGAGATCGTCCAGCGCGACGGCGTGTGGCACGTCGGCGGGCTGCAAGCGAAGCACCTCGTCGGCGCCGGCGGCACGCACTGCCCGGTCGCGCGCATGCTGCAGCCGCCGCGGCCGCGCCGCGCTGTCGGCGTGCAGGAGCTCGAGCTGCCCGCCGATCCGGTCGAGGTCGCGCGCACGCGCCTGGGCAACGACGGCGAGCCCGAGCTCGTGCTGTTCGACGACATCTCCGGCTACGGCTGGAACGTGCCGAAGCGCGACTGGCTCAACGTCGGGTGCGGCACGCTCGATGCGACGCGCGTCCGCGACATGTGGCTGCACACGCGCGACGTGATCCGCCCGCACCTGCCCCGCGAGGCGGAAGACGCGATCGAGCACGTCAAGGGCCACTCGTACTTCCTGTTCGATCCGGCGCACCTCGACGGCGCGTATCGCGAAGGCGCCTATCTCGTCGGTGACTCGCTCGGGCTCGCGCATCCGATCACGGCCGAGGGCATCGTGCCCGCGACGCTGTCGGGCCGGCTCGCCGCGGAGTCGATCCTCGACGGCGGCGATTACCGCAAGCGCCTGCGCGAGCACGAGATGCTCGCCGACTACCGCCGCGTGTTCCGCCTCGTCGAGGCCGGCCGCCGGCTCCGCAAGAACCGCCCGGCGTCGACGAAGCCGAAGAAGCCGCCGGGCAAGTTGACTCGCCGCGCGGTCGCGCGTGGCTTTGCGTGGATGTTCTCGGGAGCGCGCCTGCCGGCGCCTCGCGTGATCGACGCCGTGATGGAGGTCGCCCGTGTTCGCTAGCGTCACCGAAACTGGAACCAAGCTGCTCTCGACGTTCGACCACCGCCGCGCGCGCGAGCTGTGCGTCGACATCCTGCGCCAGGCCGATATCCACGTCGGCGGCGATCGCCCGTGGGACATCACGGTGCGCGACGAGCGCGTGTGGGCCCGCATCCTGCGCGACGGCTCGCTCGGCTTCGGCGAGGCCTACGTCGACGGGTGGTGGGACTCGTCGCAGCTCGACGTCACGATCGACAAGCTGTGTCGCGCGCGCCTGCGCGAGCACGTCAAGGACAGCTGGGTGCTGATCGCGCACGCGGTCAAGGCGCGCCTGCTCAACCTCCAGACGCCGACGCGCTCGTTCGACAACGGCCAGCACCACTACGACATCGGCAACGACCTCTACGAGGCGATGCTCGACAAGCGCCTGCTCTACACGTGCGCGTACTTCGACGGCACCGACGATCTCGACGTCGCCCAGACGAAGAAGCTCGAGCTGGTCGCGACAAAGATCGGCCTTCGCCCCGGCATGAAGGTCCTCGACCTCGGCTGCGGCTGGGGCGGGTTCTCGGCGTTCGCGGCCGAGCGCGGCGCGACGGTCACGTCCTACACGGTCTCGAAGGAACAGGTCGCGTACATCAAGGACAAGTACGCGCACCTGCCGATCGACATCCGCGAGGACGACTACCGCAACGCCTCCGGGCAGTACGACGCGGTCGTCTCGATCGGCCTGATGGAGCACGTCGGCCCGAAGAACTACCGGCCGTACTTCGAGCTCGTCGATCGCTGCCTCGCCCCCGGTGGCGTCGGCTTCGTCCACACGATCGGCGGCAACAAGACGACCGCGCACATCGAGCCGTGGTTCGACAAGTACATCTTCCCGAACGCGGTGCTGCCGACGCTCGCCGCGATGATCGCCGCGATGCAGGGCATCTTCATCCCCGAGGACGTCCACAACATCGGCGAGCACTACGATCCGACGCTGATGGCGTGGTGGAAGAACTTCGACGCCGCGTGGCCGCGCCTCGAGGCGAAGTACGGCAGCACGTTCTACCGGATGTGGAAGTACTACCTGCTGTCGTGCGCGGGCGGCTTCCGCGCGCGCGAGACGCAGCTGTTCCAGCTCGTGTTCACGCGCCAGGGAACGCCGGCGCCGGTCGGGCGGCGCGGATTTTGAGGACGTAGGAGCCAACGGCCGCGAGGCCGAGCGCGCCGGCCGCGATCGCGAGCGGCCACGCGAACCAGCCGCGCACCGTCAGCGCGACGATCGCACCGAGCTCGGCAATGGTTGCGGCCTTGCCGAGCGCTCCCGCCTTGAACGCGTGCGGCATCCGGCTCGGCACGACCAGCCGGTAGGCCGCCGCGAGCGGGATCA
>JAFAOG010000533.1 GCA_019237945.1 Deltaproteobacteria bacterium
GCCACCGAGCGACAGATCCGAGACCGTCGCGGGCGACTCGCTCCACGACAGCGTCGGCGGATTCGGCGGCGGCGGCGGCTGGCCGACTTCGGTCGAGATGAGCCCGGCGATGTAGACGATCGGCCGGCGTACCGGCACGTCGATCTCGGTTCCGTTCGTGAACGCGACGGGGACCGCGGTGCGGCCGTACGCGACCGCCGCGCCGACGTCATTGCGCAACGTGGCCTCGACCCAGACCGCCTTGTCGGGCTGGAGGTCGCCGAGGTCGAACGTCATGTTCGGGCCGAGCTTGGCCGAGCGGGCGACGTCGCCCCCCGATTCGTGCAGGACCACGTCGAGATCCGTGAAGCCTTTCGGATCGAGCGGACCGTTTGGAATATCGATGACGATCTGCGCGGAGCCGCCGCCTTGCGAGCCGTTGGACCCACAAGCGACGAGCAGCGCGAGAGCAGCTGTCCACCGCACGGCGTTTTGACGACGCTATCAGATCGACACTCTGCGGCACAACCACGCGATTCGTAAGCCTTTGCCTCGCGTCGACAAGATCACTTGGGGTTTATCCTGTGATCGGTGTACCAATCGGGTCAGGTTAGGATTGGCGAGCTTGCAGCCAAGCACGGATAAGGGTCTGCAAAGCGGACCGTTTGGGCGCCAGGATCCGAGCCTGCCTCAGGTGTTCGGACGGTACCTGCTCGTGCAGCGACTGTCGCGGGGCGGAATGGGCGAGATCTTTCTCGCGAAGCACGGCCTGGCCGGGTTCGAGAAGCTCGCGGTGATCAAGAAGGTGCTCCCGCACCTCGCCGCCGACGCGCAGTTCATCTCGCGCTTCGTCGACGAGGCCCAGGTCGCGATCAAGCTCCAGCACGTCAACGTCGCGCAGGTCTTCGAGGTCGGGCGCGTCGGCGACGAGTACTTCCTCGCGCTCGAGTACGTCGAGGGACGCGATCTGCGGCGCACGCTCGCGCACCTCAACGCGAAGAAGCAGCGGCTGCCCGTCGACCTCGCACTGTTCATCGGGCGCGAGATGGCGAACGGGCTCGCGTACGCGCACCGCCGCACGAGCAGCGACGGCGCATCGCTCAACCTCGTCCACTGCGATATCTCGCCGCCGAACGTGCTGGTGTCGTTCGAGGGCGAGACGAAGGTGATCGACTTCGGCATCGCGAAGAGCGCGATCCGCGGCACCGCGACAGACCCGAAGATGGGCTTTGGCAAGTTCGGCTACATGGCGCCGGAGCAGCTGATCCGCGGCGGCATCGTCGATCACCGCACCGATATCTACGCCGCCGGCGTCGTACTCTACGAGCTGCTGACCGGCACGCGGCTCTACGAGGCGGGGCCCGAGCCCGACTATCGCGCGCTCGCGAAGAAGGTCGCCAAGGGCGAGCACGATCTGCCGAGCAAGACCGACAAGGCGCTCGCGCCGTACGACGACCTCGTCGCGACCGCGCTGCGGCCCAAGGGCGAGGATCGCTACCAGAGCGCGGCCGAGTTCCGCGACGCGATCCAGCAGGCGCTCGTCAGCGTCAACCCGACGATCTCGACCGATCAGCTCGGTGCATACATGCGCGAGCTGTTCGCCGAGGAGATGACCGCGCAGCGCGAGCTGCACGACCGCGTCGCGAAGGCGCACCTCGAGGACTTCCAGGATCAGCTGACGAGCCAGCACACGTCGACGGTGAGCTTCGCGATGTCGCTGCCGTTGCCGCCGGAAGTGCCGCCCGCGCGCAAGACGCCGCCGCCGCGTCCGTCGCAGCGTACGCGCCCGCCGACGGCGCAGACCGACATCCTCCCGCAGCAGCCGCCACTTCCGCCCGCGGTGCCGACCGCCGTCGTCCCGACCGAGGACCTGAGCCTCGCGGACGGCACGGGCACGATCGATCACATCGATCTGCGGCCGGCGTCGCGCTCGAAGAAGCCGCTCGCGATCCTGCTCGCCGCGGGCATCTTCGTCGCGGGCGGCCTCGTGTTCGCATTCACGCAGCGCGGGGGCGACGAGATTCCGGCGACGAAGGTCGCGGGCGATCCGCCGGCCGCGCCGCCCGCGAAGATCACGGTCGAGCCGATCACGCAGCCGCCGTCGCTGAACGCAAACCCCTCGCAGGTCGAGCAGCACGTCACGGTCGAGGCGGTGGAGCCGCCGGCCCCGCCCGCGAACACGACCACGACGACGACGACGACGACGACGACCCCGACGAAGGTGGAGTCGCCGCCGCACGCCGACAAGCACCCCGCGACGACGACGGCGAAGAAGCACGACGTCAAGCAGGCCAAGCAGGCGCCGCCGAAGACCGAGACCCCGGGCAAGACGCCGGAGCTCACGCGTGAGGCCGTCATCGCGAAGTTCCGCGCGGTCAGCCGTCAGTACGACGCGTTCAAGCAGCAGAACGGCGGCCGGCTCGACGGAGACTGGAACGATCTGGCGAGCTTCATCCAGTACCACCCCGATGATCTTGCCGAGTTCTCACGTCGCATCGACGCCTTCCGCGCCCGTCTGAAATAGCGGGAGTGGGCCGCGATCTCCTCTTTTTCCGGGTCGGAAACCCCCGCGAAACAAAACGTGGGCTAACGATCCGTGCATGAAGAAGGTCGAGGCCATCATCAAGCCGTTCAAGCTCGACGAGGTGAAAGAACGCCTCGCCGAGATTGGCGTGCACGGCATGACGGTCACCGAAGTGAAGGGCTTCGGGCGAACCGGCGGCAAGAAAGAGGTCTACCGCGGCTCGGCCTACGTCGTCGATTTCGTGCCGAAGGTCAAAGTCGAGATCATCGTGCCGAACGACAACGTGCAGCAGGTGGTGAACGTCATCACCGAAGCCGCGCGCACCGGGAAGATCGGCGACGGCAAGATCTTCATCACCCCGGTCGACGAAGTCATCCGCATTCGCACCGGCGAGACCGGTGAAGACGCGATCTAGAAGAGGAGATCGAGGAACATGACGCCCAGCGACCTGAAAGAGTACGTCAAGAAGCACAACATCAAGATGATCGACGCCAAGTTCGTCGACTTCCTTGGTCAGTGGAAGCACCTGACCTATCCGATCGAGCGCCTCGAGGAAGGCATCGAGGAAGGGTTCGGATTCGACGGCAGCTCGGTCGCGGGCTGGCGCGCGATCAACTCGTCGGACATGCTGATGAAGCCTGATCCGTCGACGGCGATCCTCGATCCGTTCCTGAAGACGCCGACGCTCTCGATCCTGTGCGACGTGATCGATCCGATCACGCACGAGCCGTACGCGCGTGATCCGCGCTCGCTCGCCAAGCGCGCGGTCCAGTACCTCAAGTCGACCGGCATCGCGGACACCGCGTACTTCGGTCCCGAGGCCGAGTTCTTCATCTTCGACTCGATCGCGTACAGCGAGGATCCGAACCACTCGTTCTACAACATCGATTCCGACGAGGCCGGCTGGAACAACAAGCGCAACGAGCAGGGCGGCAACAAGGGCTTCAAGCCGC
>JAFAOG010000039.1 GCA_019237945.1 Deltaproteobacteria bacterium
GACGAGCCGGAACGTGCTGCCGAGCTCCCAGCCGCGCCCGAGCTTGTAGGAGCCGGAGACCGAGAGGATGTGCGTCTGGTCGTAGTCGAACGGACGCCAGCCCATGCCGTCGTCGCGCTCGCTGCGCGACAGCGTGTACGAGAGGAAGCCGGAGAACGCGCCGTCCGGAGTCCAGCGACCCGCGACCTCGACACCGTAGACGCGACCGATGCCGCCGTTGTCACGCATGCCGCCCGGCGCCTGCCGGATCATGTTCTGCAGCGTCTTGTAGTAGCCCTCGACACCGACGGAGACGTGCTCGCTGAGCTGCTGGTCGACGCCGACGTCGTAGTGGATCGCGTGCTCGGCGCGCAGGTTCGGATTGCCGAGGCCCTTCAGCGCTTCGCCTTCCTCGGGCGGCTGCGAGAAGCGACCGATGCCGCCCTTGTACGTCGTGTCGCCACGCGTGTACTTGACGGTGCCGCGCGGGTCGACGGCCCACTCGGAGATCTCGTTGAAGCGATCGAGGCGGACGCCGCCGGTGACCGTGACGCTCTCGACGGGCTTCACCGCGCTCTCGAGATACACGGCGGGACGGAAGAAGTGCCCGATGCCCTTGTAGTGCGTGCGATCGGTTTGCTCCGGCGGCGCGTACTTGTCGGGGTTGCCCTCGCTCTGCTGGATCATCGGTGCGTCGTAGGTGATGTCCGAGCGCACGTTCTGCAGATCCGCGCCCCAGCGCAGCTCGACGCGATCCGAGACGTTCGCCTTCCAGTCCGCGCGACCGAGCACGTCGAGGACGTCGCCGTTGACCGTGATGTCCTCGCCGATCTTGTAGTCGTACACGCGTGTACCGACGCCGAGCGACATCGACTGCTCGAGGCCCGCCCACGTGTGCTTCCACTCGCCGCGCAGACGGACGAACGAGTTCGCGAGACCGACGTGGTCTCGCTTCGTCGCTGCGCCACTCGGGTCCGCGATCAGAACCTTCAAGTCGTCGCTGTTTGCGTACGCGACGAGGCGGAAGCGGTCGGCGGCATCCGGCTTGTACGTGCCGATCGCTTGCCAGTCGTAATACACGGGCACCGCCGCGATGCCAGCGTTCGTCGCGCGGAGGACGGGGCCGAGCCAGCTGTCGACGTAGCTGCGCCGCGCCGCGACCGCGAACGAGGTCGTCTTTGAGATCGGCCCCTCGACGTGCGCGAACGCGTCGATCATGTTGACGTCGGCTTCGGCGTGGATGCGATCGGTCTTCGGATCGCGCAGCTCGGCCTCGACGATGCCGCCGATCTTGCGGCCGTAGCGCGTCGTGAAGTTGCCGGGATACATCTCGATGCTCTGCAGCAGCGCGCCGCTGATGAAGCTCGTCACGCCGCCGAAGTGGTAGAGCTGCTGGACCGGCTCGCCGTCGAGGAACACCTGGCTGTCGGTCGGCGCGCTGCCGCGGATAATGATCATGCCGATCGGGCCGGGCGGCCGCGCGACGCCGGGAAGCAGCTCGACGCCGCGCAGCGCATCGCCGCGCGTGCCCGCCATCTTCGTCATTTCCTCGGCATCGATCGAGCGGCGCGTGATCTCGCGCGTCGGTGCGTTGATCGTCGCGGTCGCGCCGAACGAGCCGGCATCGGTCACCGTGGTGACAGGCGCGAGGCGATAGGTGACCGCCGCTTCCTCGCCCGCGACGACGAGCTCGTCCTGCGCGAACGACGCGTAGTCGGTCGCGTCGATGGCGATGTGGTAGGTGCCGGCCGCCAGATCCGGCAGCACGAACGTGCCGGTCTCGTCGGTGACGGCCGGGTGCGCGACGCCGTCGGCTCCGGTCGCGATCACTTCGACACCGGGCAGCGGGCGACCGTCGGCGCGCGACAGCAGCGTGCCCGAGATGCGCCCGGTGGTGACGGCCGGAGCCTGCTCGCTCGGCGTCGGGTGCTCGAGCTTGAACGTGTAGCGATACTGGATGCGCGCGGCGACCGGCTGGCCGTCTTTCGTCGCGGGCGTGAAGACGAACTGGCGAACCGCAGCGAGCGCGGCTTCATCGAACCCGTCGCCGACCGGCGTGACGACGCGTGCGTCGCGCACGAGGCCGTCGGGACCGATGACGATCTCGAGGTCGACCGCCGCCTCGCGACCGGCGTCGTGCGCGGCCTGCGGATAGTCGGCCTGGACGTACGTCGCGACCGCCGGCGGCGTCGGAGGCACGGGCGTGGGGGCCGGCTGCGCGTGTGCCGAACCGGCGACGAGCGCTCCCAGCAGAAAGGTTGCGAGAGTGGTTCGAAGGAGCTGCATGGCGCTCGCCTTGAGCACCCCACGTGCCACGCGAGCTGCTTCCATTTCGCGGAGTTCCACGGTGCGCGCACGGACACCTGCTCGCCCGCGGACATCTGTCCGGACACGACGCGGTCAATGCGGACGACGTATGATGGCGTCCCGATGGATCTGCATCAGCTCAAGACGTTCGTCGTGGTGGCCCGCGAAGGCAGCATCACGCGCGCGTCCGAGCTGCTGCACCTCAGCCAGCCCGCGGTCAGCGCACACATCAAGGCGATCGAAGACGCGCTCGATGTCATGCTCTTCGAGCGCACGCCTCGCGGCATGAGCCTGACAAGCGACGGCAAGCGACTTCTCGCGAAGGCGGAGCAGACGCTCGGCGCACATCAGGAGCTGATCGCCGAAGCGTCGCGGCTGCGGGGCCGCCTGGCGGGCAAGCTACGGATCGGAGCGGGCAGCAACTCCAATCACGAAGCGGTTGGCCGCCTTCTCGCGGGCCTGGCCGAGACGTGTCCCGACGTCGAGGTCGCTCTCGAGCACGGCGCGTCGCGTGAGGTTCTCGCGCGACTGCGTGAGGGCAAGCTCGATGTCGCGTTCTACAACGAGGCGGGGGATCCCGACTCCGACCTCGCCGTAGTTGAGACGTCGCGCTTCACGACATTCCTCGCGGCGCCCGTCGCGACGAGGCTCGACTGGAAAGCGCTCGCCGGCGCACCGTGGATCTATCCAACGGCGAGCGCATGCTGCGGACAGACCGCCGAAGCCTTGTTCGCCGCGCACGGCTTCCGTCCGAAGCGAATCATCAACGTCGACCGCGAAGCGGTCACGCGCACGCTGATCGCCGGAGGTCTCGGGGTAGGCCTGTTGCACGCCGCCACCGCGCGTGAGGCCAAGGCGCGCGGCGAGGTCGACCTTTTGCTCGAGGCTCCGACCGTCACGCGCGTTCTCTTCGCGACGCTGGCGAGCCGCGCGCACGATCCGATCGTCGAGGCCGCCCTCGCCATCATGCGCGGCGCATCAGACCGAGTGCGATAGCGAGCGACCCGACACCGGCCACGGCGCCGAGCGCATAAGCCGCCGTGTACCCGTACGAGCCGACGGCGACTCCGAGCAACGGAACTCCGACGCCCATCGTCAGATCGAAGCATGCCGTGTAGGCGCCAAGCGCGACGCCACGGTTCTGCGGGGGCACGCGACGAATCGCCTCGACGCCGAACGACGGGAACGCGAGCGAGAACCCGAGTCCCGTCAGTGCCGCTGCTCCAACTGCCATCGGTCCAGAGGAGGCGAGCCACATCCCGATCTGTCCAATGGTGGCGACGAGCGCGGATGCGGCGGCGATTCGCGCGCCACCGAAGCGATCCGGCAAGCCGCCGAACAGCAAGCGCGCAAGAACGTAGGCCGCACCGAACGCGCTCATCGCCAGAGCCGTATGCGGCCAGCCGTGCGCGCGGAACAGCAACGTTCCAAACGCGGCGATCGCTCCGAACCCCAGCGCGCATAGCGCGAGCCCCGCGCCAGGCAGCCCGATCATCGCGACCACGCGATAGAACGGCAGGCGCGTGCCGGCGACCGGAAGGACGGGGCGGGCCATGAATGCAGCCGCGATTCCAACGGCCGGTGCGAGCCCAGCGACGAGCGCCATGCCGACGAAGCCGTAGTGCGCGTCGAGCGCGGCCCCAAGAGGCGCCCCGAGCGCGAGCGCTCCATACATCGCGATCCCGACCCATGCCATCACGACGCCGGATCGCTCACGCCCGGCGAGCGTGACGCCCCACGCAAGCGCCGCCGTGATCACGAGGCTCTCGCCGATGCCGAGCAACCCGCGGCCGAGCAGCAGCAGCGCAAGGCTTGCCGACGGGCTCGCCATTCCCGATGACAGCGCATACAAGCCGCTGGCAGCAACCGACATGATTAACCCGAGCACGGCCGCGGACAGCGGGCCGCGCTCGTCGGTGCGTGTGCCCGCGGTGTGTCGTGTCACGAGCGTCGCCCACGACTGCGCACCGATCACGATGCCGACGACAATCGTTCCAAATCCCAGCGCGCCATGAACGTGAACAGGGAGCACCGGCAAGGGCAGTCCCATTGCCAGAAACTCCAGGAACACCATCACGCAGATCGGCGCGAGCTCTCGCCACAAAGGTACCGTTCGATTCGTCATGGGCCCAACCTGGCGCCCGCGTCACAAACGGTCCAATCGATAGTTCCGAAGGGGGCCCTCAGCGAAACCGAGGGGCCTCATCCGAAATGACGATTTGATCGATCACCACTGCGAGCGCACGTTGCAGTCATGACGGACACACTCGAAGCGGTCGCGCGCACCGTCGCCATCGGCGCGGGAGCAACCCTCACGATGGATCTCTGGGCCGCGATGCTGCGCCGGTTCGGGATCCCCTCGCTGGACTTCGCGCTCCTCGGCCGCTGGATCGGCCACCTGCCGGAAGGCCGCATCATTCACGCGAGCATCGGCAAGGCCGCGCCGGTTCGCGGCGAGCGCGCGCTCGGTTGGATCGCGCACTACTCGATCGGGATCTCGTTCGCAGCGCTCTTGCTCGCGATCTTCGGCCTCCGCTGGGCGCATGCGCCGACGCTCGGCCCCGCGATGCTCATCGGCCTCGTCACGGTGGTCGCGCCGCTGTTCGTGCTGCAGCCCGCGCTCGGAGCGGGCGTCGCATCGTCGAAGACGGCGAGGCCCGTGTTCAACACGGTCAAGAGCATCGTCACGCATACGGTTTTCGGTCTCGGTCTCTACACCAGCGCTCTACTTGCAGCGTCGATGTAGAGCAAGTAACACGAGGATCGCGTAATGGAATCAGTATCCTCGCGTCCTACTGCAGCACGACGCATCGGTCACTCCGCGGCGAGTGCGGCCAAACGCTGCGCGATGGCGATGTTTGTCTCGCTTCCCCCGTCGAGGCCGAGTCTAACGATGACGGTGCGTGTCTTCGGATCGACCACCATGATCTGGCCCCACCGCCCCATCCCCACGAGGTCGTCGCCGAGCGTCCACCACGCATTGCGGTAGCCGACGTCGATGCCTGCAAACGTCTCCACCTTCGCACGACCGACTGGGTCGCGACTGCGCGCTACCCACGGATCGTCGGGATGATCGAGAACGAATTGACCGATGCGCGCGAGGTCCCTTGCCGTCGCGACGAACCCGCTCTCGTGCCATGCGAAGCCGTGATCATCGACGAGCCACGCGGCGGGAGATTCGGCACCGAGCTCGTTCCACAGGACCTGCGTCATCTCGACGATCGAGTGCTTTGTACCGCGCGCCATCGCGAGGCCGTTCAGGTTCGGTGCGTAGTCGTTGTAGGTGAATTTGCCCGGAGCGGTGACGATCACCGGCTTTGTGACGACCGTGTGCTCGAGGTCGCTCGCGTAGTACACGCGCGGCGCATCCTGATCGACCCAGGGGAAGTGCGCATCCTCGTTGAACTCGATCCCCGATCGCATGTCGACAAGATCCGCGAGAGTGATCTTGGAGAACCGAGCATCACGCTTGGCTAGCTCGGGGATGTACGTCGTGATCGACGAGTCTAGCGGCAGCTGCGAACGCGTGAGCAGAAACGACGTCACGACTTTCGATACCGAGAACGCCATCGCCGGATGGTCCTTCGCGCCACCGTTCCCGTACCACTCACACGCGAGTGCACCGTCGCGGATGATCACGAACTCGAGCGCGTGATTCGAGGCCAGGTAACTCTCGATACCGCGCGGACATGCGCCGGCCACCCTCCAGGGTCGCGCGTGAGTCGCTGTGATCGTCCGTTGATCCTTCCACGCGAGGTCGCGCGTGCTCGAATCACGATGCCATAGCACGCGCCCGAGATAGCGAACATCCCAGTCCGCGCGCCACAACAGGAACAAGAACAGCCCAAGTGGCAGGCTCCACAGCAGGTGCTTCGATCTCAACATGAGTAGCGCCTAGCCCTTTGCGTCGGCGTTCGACCCCGCACTGCGACAAGCCACAGCTGAAGCGTCCCGCATCGCTTGTTGTGGATCTGCACGCAGCGCGAGCCAGCCGCGCGACCGTCCCGTGGCCGGATCAACCGCGTGCATCGCCTGCCAGAGGCGCTCCGCAGAGATCCAGTGCGGTGGATACTTGAACCGTGCGACATCGAGGATCAGGACCAGGTCGCGTTCCGCGTGGTAGCCGCCGATCGGCGAGAAGTGACCGCTGCCGCTCTGATCCAGGCGCGCTCGGTCATACGACGCGATCACGACGTGTTCGCCGCGTGCGGCCGCGCTCAGCGACGCTCGCCACGCCGATGCATCGCTGGTCTCGGGTCGGAACACATCGACAGACGTTCCGTTGCACCGCGCGAGACACGCGACCTCGTCGAGGTCGAGCCCTCGTTGGCGGATCTGATCGAGTGCGACGCAGCAGTCGAGCAGCTGCTCCGAGAACCAGCGCCACACGCCTTGCCAGCGACGCCCCGGATCGATCGCCAGCGCGTTCAGCGCGACGACGAGCGAGCCGAGACCGCAGAACTGCGGCTCCGCTTGAGTATGGAACTGCTCGGCGAGCCGGAAGTAGCCGTCGAGCCCGCCGGTCGCGAGCGCCTCGGCGAACAGCTGGCGTCCGAGCGGCGAGGAGAACTCGATGGTGTCGCTCGGTAACATGCGGCGATAGAAGGTCTCCGTCACGGCGCGCTCTCATTCCGCGATGCGGATGATCGTCTGGCCTCGCTGGTGTCCCTCGCCGACGTGAGTCAACGCTTCGGGCACCTGGCTCAGCAGGTAGCGACGGTCGATGACGGGTTTCGCCTTCCCGGCTTCGATGAGCTCCTTCAAGATCAAGAGGTCGTCGCGGTTAGGCGTGTTGACGAACATCTTGAATTTGCGCGACGTGAACGGAAACGACGCGAGTCC
This sequence comes from Deltaproteobacteria bacterium, assembly GCA_019237945.1. Taxonomy (GTDB): domain Bacteria; phylum Myxococcota_A; class Polyangia; order Haliangiales; family Haliangiaceae; genus JABFXX01. Next base: position 7,129 of record JAFAOG010000039.1, read on the forward strand.
GGCCAGGATCCGGATCATCGGTCCGACCCAGTCACCGCCGCCGCCGGAGCACGGGACGAAGGTTCCTCCGCGGACGATCACGCGGCGACAGTCGGACAGGGAGCGATTGCCGACGAGGTCCAGCATCATGTCGAAGCGCGCACCACCGGCGACGAAGTCCTGCGTCGAATAGTCGAGCACTTCGTCGGCACCCAACGCTCGAACCATCTCGACGTTGCGCGTGCTGCAGACGGCCGTCACGCGGGCGCCGAGCGCCTTCGCGATCTGGACCGCCCACGTGCCGACGCCGCCCGATGCGCCGTTGATCAGCACGGTCTGTCCTGCCTTCAGGCCGCCCGCGCGGAACGCTTGCAGCGCAGTGGTCGCCCAGGGCGCCGCAGCGGCCTCCTCGAACGAGAGGTTGGTCGGTTTGAGCGCGAGCATGTTCGCAGGCATCACGAGGTAGTCGGCGAACGCGCCGCTCTTCGCCTGGCCGAAGACCTCGTCGCCTGGGCGGAACGTCGTGACGTTCGCGCCAACGGCCTCCACGCGGCCCGACATCGTCGCGCCGAGGATCGGGTTCTTCGGGCGCGGGAGACCGCCGTAGGGGCTGAGCCGGATGAGGTACGGCTTGCCAGTGACGACGTGGTGATCGCCGATGTTCGCGCTCGCGGCGTGGACGCGCACGAGGACGCCGTCAGCGTCGGGGACGGGACGGTCGACCTGCTTCAGCGCGAGCAGGTCCGGCGAGCCGTACTGACGGTGCACGATGGCGCGCATCGTGCGGCGGACGGTCACGAGAGATGGGATCGTCGTACGAACGTCGAGCGCAGTTCTAGCGGCATGGCTGGTCTTGGTCATGCGCGGCGCTTGTTCACCTCTCGTGCCGCCGCAAACGGCTCGGAACCCGGCGCGCGCCGAATCGGTCGCTACACCTGTCCGGACAGTTGTCCGGACAGGTGGCACCGCGGGGACCGTGTTAGAACGGGCGAACTGCGATGAGCGTCTCCGCTAGTCCGGTGCCCGCGAACGCCGACGAGGCGGCGCGCGACCTTCAGGACCGGCTCGCACGCTTTGCACGTGCGGTCTTCGTCGTCACCGCCGTCATCGGTCTCGCGTCCCTGGGGACGCAGGTCGCGACGCGAGGACATATCCACGGTGGTCACGCGGCTCCGCACGAGCTCGCTCACGTCGCGGCACTCGCGGCCGCGCTCGGCATGTGGATGCGCTGTCGTCGCAAGCAGATGCGCCCCCGCACGCTGGCGATCATCGATGCTGGCTTCACGATCTCGATCTGCGTCGTCTACACGCTGCTCGGCTTCAGCGCGACCCCGACCCTCGGTGTCGGCTTCACCGTGCTCCTCGCAATGACCTACACGGTAGTAGGTCGCTCGATCCTCGTTCCCAGCACGTTCACGCGGACGCTCTGGATCAGCGCCATCTGCGCGACGCCCGCCGTGATCTACTTCCTGACCGCCGGAGCGCCTGCGACCGAAAACACATCCATCTTCCTTCTGTTCGCCACGATGTGGTGCGCCTTCGCTGTGGTCACGGCGGCAGCTAATTCTCGGCAGTTGTACGGCTTGCGCGCGCGAATTCGCGAGATCGGAAAGCTCGGGCAGTACACGCTGGAAGAGAAGCTCGGCGAGGGTGGAATGGGCGTTGTCCACCGTGCGACGCACGCGATGCTTCGTCGTCCCGCCGCGATCAAGCTGCTGCTCAAGGACCGCGCGAGCGAGAAGGACCAGGTGCGTTTCGAGCGTGAAGTGCAGCTGACGAGCCGGCTGCGCCATCCGAACACGATCTCGATCTTCGACTACGGGCGCACGGCGGACGGGGTCTTCTACTACGTGATGGAGTACCTCGACGGTCTCGATCTCGACCGCCTCGTGAAAGCGACCGGACCCGTCGAGCCCGCACGTGCGATTCACATCCTCGCGCAAGTCGCGGGCGCACTCGCGGAGGCGCACGCGCTCGGGCTCATCCATCGCGACATCAAGCCGGCGAACATCGTGCTTACCGAACGCGTCGACGAGCCGGACGTGGTGAAGGTCGTCGATTTCGGTCTCGTGCGCTCGGTCGAAGGCGGTGCGGCGGAATCCGTCGCCGGCAACGTCATCACCGGCACGCCTCTGTACCTGTCGCCGGAGGCAATCTCATCTCCGGAAACCATCGATGGACGCGCCGACCTCTACGCGCTCGGTGCTGTCGGCTACTTCCTCGTGACGGGCGAGCATGTGTTTTCGGGCGGGAGCCTGCTGGAGCTGTGCAGCAAGCATCTCATCACCGAGCCCGTTGCTCCGTCGGTCCGGCTCGGTCGAGCGGTGCCCGCGGATCTCGAAGCGATCATCCTGAAGTGCCTCGCAAAAGAGCGAGACGCTCGCTTCGCGTCGGCGACTGCCCTTCGCACGGCTCTCCTCGATTGCGCAGACGCTGGAACGTACGATCGCGCCGCGGCGAGCGAGTGGTGGCGGAATCGGCGGCCGGCGTCACCAGCGGTTACACGCCCAGACGTCGTTTCTCCGTCCGAGTCGACGATGGCGATCGACCTTCGTGACCGGAACGCGCAAGACAAGCGTCCCGTTTGATCATGCAGTGATCGAACGTCCCCTCTTGATGGCCGGGCGATTGCAATCGGCCGGAACGCATGAGCTGCACATACGACGTCGTGATCATCGGCGGTGGTCCGTCTGGCCTATCGGCTGCGCTCGCGCTTGGCCGCGGGCGCAAGCGGGTGCTGCTCTGTGACGCCGGCCCGCGGCGCAATGCCGCCGCGATTCACATGCAGAACTTCGTCACGCGCGACGGCACGCCGCCCGACGAGTTCCGCCAGATCGCCCGCGGTCAGCTCGCGTCATACGCGAATGTCACCATCCGCGATACCGGCGTCTCCACCGTCTCCGGCGAACGCAACGCGTTCAGCGTCCAGCTGAGCGTTGGCGATGAGGTCCGTGCGCGGCGCATCTTGCTGGCGACCGGCATGGTCGACGAGATGCTGCCCATCGAGGGCTTCCGCGAGCTGTGGGGGCGGTCCATCTTTCAGTGCCCCTACTGCCATGGCTGGGAGATCCAGGACAAGCGCTGGGGCTACCTCGTGCAGCCGGAGAACGCGGCGCACGCGGCACCATTTTCACTGTTGGCGAGCGGTTTCACGACGCGACGGCTCACGGTGTTCGGTGACCTGCCCCGTGACGTGCGTGCGCAGCTGCATGCCGCCGACATCGCGATCGTCGCTACGCCTGTGCGACGACTCCGATCACACGACGGACAACTAGCGGCCGTCGAGCTGACAAACGGAACCGAGAATCCGTGTGAGGCGCTCTTCGTGCATCCGCCGCAGCACCAGGTTGCACTTGTGCAGTCGCTCGGACTCGCCGTCGAGGACGGCTACCTCAAGGTCGATCCGATGACCCGCGAGACGTCGCGCCGCGGCATCTATGCAAGTGGAGACCTCACGACGCGAATGCAGAGCGCGATCATCGCGGCCGCCTCCGGAATGCAAGCGGCGGCGGCGATCAACATGGAGTTGTCGGCCGACCTGATGAGCGCAATGTGACCGCCGCATCGGCGTGCTGATGCGCCGAGCCACCCGCAACGCGAGTTGCGGCTCGTGAACGTAGCCCCTACGTGCAAGGCGGGAGCGCGCCGGTGCGTAGCGTCGAACCACCATCCAAGGAGAGTTGCCAATGATCCGGAATTCGATCCCCAAGAGAAACCGCGCGGTGCGAATCGCGATCCTCGTGCTCGCCTTCATCGCCCCGCCGGCGATCGCGGGCGGCTTGACGCTGTACCTACGGATGCGGACGCCGGATGTTCCGGAGGCCGCGACCCGCGACGACATCGCGACGCCACCGGCCCGCCCGCCCGTGACGACGAAGCGCCTCGCCGTGATCGTCGCGGGCAACCGCGGGACCGAGATCACGGATTCGCTGCCGATGCTCGAGCTGCTAGAGGAGAGCGGTGCGTTCGAGGTGCGCGTAGTCGCGCCACGCCGCGTCCTCTCGCCGTTCAAGAGCTCTGGCTTCGCGAGCGCCGGTCTCGACTTCTTTCCGGACCTCGGATTCGAGGACTACGATCGGCTCGTTGGCCGCGCGCCCGACCTCGTCGTCGTGCCGTACCTGCCGGCGTGGGAGAACGAGGACGCTGCGGTTGTCCCGTGGATCCGCAGCCACGTCGGCCCGGACACGATGCTGCTTTCGATCTGCGACGGCGCATGGATCGTCGCCGCGACCGGCCTGTTCGACGGTCACCGCGCGACGGGACACTTCATGAACCTCGCGGATCTCACTGCGAAGTACCCTGGCATCACGTACGTGAGCGACGTGCGCTGGGTGCGCGACGGCAAGCGCATGTCGTCCGCTGCGCTCGCCGCCGGGCTCGACGCGACGCTCGCCGCGATCGATACGCTCGCTGGTCGCGATGCGGCACTGCGCGCGGCAGCCGGCATCTCGTATCACCACGTCGAGTTTCTCGACGACCCGGCCTCGCCGACGTCGGTGAGCTTGGTCGGGGCCGCGCTCGAAATCGCGTATCGCTGGGAACACACGCGCGTCGCCGTCGTGATCGATAAAGGCACGTCGGAGTCTTCGATCGCGGCGCTGTTCGACGCCTACGCGCAGACGCTCAGCGCCCACAGCGTTGCGGTCGCGACGTCGCGTAACGTGCTCGAGACTCGCCACGGCCTGCGCGTGCTCGCGCGGGACACCACCAACCACCTCGGCAGTTATTCGACCGTGACCTTCGCGACGCTCGATCACGGCGGCCTGTCGCCCTACGACGCGGCGATCTACGCCGTTGCGAACACGCACGGTCGCCCGATGGCGCGCCTCGCCGGATCGCTGGTCAACTACCCGACGTCGGATCTCGATCTCGCCGGTGGGGTGCCGGTCGGGCTCACGATGTTGCTGCGCGCGCTCGCCCTCGGGCTCGCCGGCATCGGAGCGTTACTGCTGGTGCGCTTCAGGTCTGCGGCGACTGGTTCGTCGCTTCGCGCTGGGTGACGTACAGAGCGGTAGCAGCGCGCAGCTCGCGCGCGACCTGAGCGACGAGAAGATCTGGCGCTACTGCACGTGCGTGGGGACCCCACTCCAAGATCCACGACACGATTGGCGCCAAGCTTGGCACCGTGAGCGTGATACGGATACGACCATCGTTTAGCGTCGTGACCTTCTGACTTGGATGCCATTCGCGGGACGACACGAGGTGGGCTTTCTCGTCGCTGAACTCGACGATGACCTCGTGAGGGCCCGTGGCGTCCGCAAGATGAGGCCCGAACGAGCCCGCGAGGACATCGCTCACACGCGAGTCCTCGGGGATCTCGAACGGGTGGCGCTTCAGGTACTCGGCCTCGCTGAAGCGTTCGATCGCGAAGACACCCAGCGACGCACCGCGCACCTCGCTGTAGGGTTCCTTCAGTCGAGCGCCGATGACGTAGAGGCCGTGGCGGTACATGGCTAGACGAAAGGGCGCGAGGTAGCCCGTGCGGCCGTGGCCCTTCGCATCCGCGTAGCGGTAGCGCACGACGCGATGCTGCAGAATCCCATCCTGGATCGCGTCGATGACGTCTTCCTTGCCTGCGTACGACTTCGTTCCATGGTCGGGCATGTAAACGAACTGCTCACCGAACGCTGCGTGTTCCGTGCGTTCCTTCGTTGTCATGCGCTGTTCTAGCTTCTCGAGCACGGTCGCCACGTCTTCGAGAAACGGTGTGTGTTTGAACACGTCGAACACGCGCCGGATCGCGAGGAGCGTGAAGCGCTCGCGCTTCGCGATCGCGACCGTGGAGCTTTGCTCGCCCGCGAGCTGCGCGTAGACGCGATTCGTGCGCTTCGTGATCTCGATGTCGAAGCCGGCGTCTTGCAGCTCACCGAGGTCGCGCCGCACCGTGCGCTCGCTTGCGCCGACCTTGGCGGCGATCTCGTTGACCCAGCGGCCCGTTTTGTAGCCGCGAAGCTCGCCCAGCACGCGCAGTGCGCGTGCGACCTGGCCGATATCACCGCGCTTGTACATGCGGAACCTCCAGCGATCCGGCCCCGGAGGTAGACCCGGAAGCCATCTCGAAGGCTTCCGCGGAGGGTTCCGTCGCGCCTTCGCGGAAGGTTCCAACCCTGCTTTTCACAGACCTATTTTGCCCGGGATCTCACATCCGGCAAGGGTTGCGGGGCGCGTCTCGTAGCTTGAGGCCATGTCGATCCAGACCGCACCCAAACTCGAGCTTCAGCATCCTCCACTCGCTCGCGACGCGCACGGCAACTTGCTCGCGATTCCGGACGGCACCGCCGCGTGGCGCATCTGCCGCGAGACGACGGGCCGCCCTCGCGAGATCCGCGGCCCTGACCAGCAGCCCTTCCGGTTCCCGCTGGAGACGACAGGCGACGAGCTCGTCGAGATGTGCGGTCCCGGCGTGTATCGCGTGTATGCGCTCGACGAGGTCGGCGCGCA
>JAFAOG010000042.1 GCA_019237945.1 Deltaproteobacteria bacterium
TGTTGCTGGAAACCGGAGACGTCGTTCGTCCGGACGTCGTCGGGTGGCGACGGGAGCACTGCCCGGACCGACCGACTGGATTCCCAGTGAAGGTGCGTCCCGACTGGATCAGCGAGGTTGTCTCGCCGCTGCGAGCAACGGACGACACGGTCAAGAAGCTTCGTCTCTATCACCGCGTTAGCGTGCCGCACTACTGGCTCGTCGATCCCCGGGACTCGACGCTCACCGTGATGCGGTGGCACGAGTCCGGATACATCACGGTCATGCGCGCGGAGCGTGGCGAGACGGTGCGTCCCGAGCCGTTCACGGCGATCGAGCTCTCGATCGGTACGTTGTTCGGCGACGATCCTGCTTAGGCCCCGATCGAGGAACTAGGTCGCTTGCCAGCGTAGTGGTGGCGGCCGTCGCGCACTACGGCTAGGTTCCGACGATGAGCCACAAGATTTTCGAGCTCGACGTGAGGCTCCGCGGGATCGAGCCGGCGATCTGGCGGACGCTGGAGATGCCGGGGAGCTCATCTCTGGAGGACGTCCACTTTGCGATCCAGGTGGCGATGGGCTGGACCAACTCGCACCTTCACCAGTTCGATATTAACGGCACGCACTACGGAATGGTCGATGTCGACGAGGCGGCCGAGCTCGAGGATGAACGCGCCTATTCACTCGAGGACCTTGTCCGTCGTGGGAGCTCGTTCGTGTACGAGTACGACTTCGGCGACGGCTGGGAACACGACGTCAAGGTCATGAAGGTCACGACGGTCTCCTTGGCACCGCACGCTCGCTGCACCGCCGGCGCACGCGCGTGTCCGCCCGAGGACTGCGGCGGTCCGGGCGGGTACGCAAATCTGCTCCAGGCGCTAGTCAACCCGAAACACAAAGAGCACCAGTCACTCGTCGAGTGGTCCGACGGCTTCGAGCCCGAGCGATTCACGCTTCCAACGAAGGGCAAGGGCCTTCGAGCAGAGATGGCAGAGCTGAAGAAGCTCGCGAACGATGACGATGGTGACGAGCTCGGTGAGAGTGGCGGCATGGTGACGGACTTGCCCAAGTCGCTCGTCGAGTCGGTGCTCGCTCTTCCGCCGATGGCTCGCGCTTCAATGGCCGCGTTGATCGCAGGTTCGCTTGCCGACGAGGTCGAGCATGCGCGCTCGGTTGTGCAGCAGGTGATGTCCGCCGCGCGAGCTCCGAAGCGAGGTCGCCACGGTACCGGCCGCAAACGCAATGCTCGATAGGTGCCGCTGTGAAGCTCTAGAACAATCGTTCCCCGAACCGATCGACCGAAAACACGAACACCGCGTATCTCTACGCGGTGCTTGTGTTTCCTGGTGGAGCCAAGGGGGATCGAACCCCTGACCTCTAGAGTGCGATTTTGGAGGCGCCGAAGCGTTTCGCGCAGTTGCGACGCCATTTCGTTCCCTGCGGCACCCGCTTCGACGATGGATGAAGGGAACGTCTCGAGTTACGAGCGCGATTGCCGGTGCCGGGCGGACAGACCGGATGTCTATCGTTGGCGTCGTGTTCGAGATCCTGCGCGACGTGATGGCGGACGTGACGGTCGTTTCGACGTGCTGCGCCTTGGCTTGCGCATTTCAGAGGTCGGTGCATGCGCTTCGAGTAACGCGACATCGGCGACATCCTTGTCGCGGCCGGCTGCACGCTTGTTCTTGACGAGCATCGCGCGCCCGATCACATACAGCGGGGCGACGGTGAACGCCGCCTCCACGCGGCTCTTCCACGCCTGCGCGAAGCTCACGCCATCGATGCTGGTAAGGATGTCGATGCGCCACGGCTTCGCCCCGAGCATGAAGACCTTGTGAGGGCGCGCGAACTCCGCGGCCGGAGGAACGACGGCGGCAAAGCCGAAGCTGACGAGCGCCTGATGCAGCCTACGGGCGTTCGCGGGAGATCGTTCGACGAACACGTCGAGATCTTCGGTGAGCCTTGGTTCGCCGTGTCCCGCGACGGCGTGGCCGCCGACGATCACGAAGCGCACGCGATGGGAGATCAGCGCAGTTAAGAACTCGGTCCAGTCGCGACTCAGCTCTATCTTCACCGAACCAGATCCTTCGTAGCCGCTCGACCTCCGAGATTCGTTGTTCGAACGTCATCGTCGCGACGTCCTGGCGATCGAATCGCTCGGCTTCCTCGAATCCATCGGCCGTACGGAGGATCCGGTCGATCACGAAGTGAGTATCGCACGACTGCAGGCAACGGGTTCAAGCCGGCGACATCGGGCGACGGCACCCTCTCGTCGTTGATTCCACGTGTACGAAGGGCACGTTCGTTGCTGTGCCGGTCCTAGTTGCAGATCCGATTTGACCGCGGGACCATCCTCCTCGACCCACGCCAGACAGAGATCAATCCCGAGACACTTCCGGGTGTTGCGTGGGATCCGAGAGTCGGCGGTTGGCGGGCTCCGGCCGATGCGTATCCGGCGCTGATCGAACGGCTATCGGACGATCGTGTCCGCATCTCGGACGCGACGCCGGACAAGCGCACGTCGACAGACGGTTGGTCGATGCCGGATCTGCGCTGGTACCAGCGCGAAGCACTGGCCTCGTGGGGGGCAGCGAATCGGCGCGGTGTCGTGGTGCTTCCGACGGGAGCTGGAAAGACGATGCTAGCCGTGGCGGCGATCGCGAGCACGGGTGTGGCAACGCTGTGCCTCGTGCCGACACGTGTGCTGCTCGATCAGTGGGCGAAGGTCTTGAGCGCTCACATGCGTGACATCGGCCGTCTCGGCGACGGTCAACGAACGATCGCGCCTATCACCGTCGCGACCTACGCGAGCGCGATCACGTGGGCACCGAAAATCGGCGACCGATTTGGTCTGGTGATTGTCGACGAGGCTCATCACGTAGGTGCCGAGTGCCCGTCCGAGGTGCTCGAGATGCTCGTCGCCGACGCGCGTCTCGGCCTGACGGCGACCCCGCCGCTCCGGGAATCCGCCGGTGCGCTGGAGTGTCACATCGGGCCGGTCGTTTACTCGCTGTCGATCGACGATCTCGTCGGGGATGCGCTCGCGGGTTTCGACCTTTTGACGATTCCGATTCGTCTTACCCCTGAAGAGCGCATGCGCTATCACGCGGCGCGGAGCGTATTCGCGAAGGCCTTTGCCGCTTTCCAACGGGCGGCCCCGGGCGCCGACTGGGCGGCGTTCGTCACCGCCGCCAATCGTAGCGACGAGGGAAGAGCGGCGCTCGCTGGCTGGCGTGCGTCAAAGGCCATCCTCGCGTACCCCGCGGACAAGCGCCGCGTGCTGCGGGAGCTGCTCCGCCGTCATTCCGAACAACGCACGATCATCTTCACCGGCAACAACGCAACCGCATACGAGGTTGCGCGAGAGTTTCTCGTCTATCCGATCACACACGAGATCGGGCGCACGGAGCGTGCTCGCGCTTTGGAGCAGTTCCGCAATGGCGACGCGAACGCGCTGGTGTCCGCGCAAGTGCTGGACGAGGGGCTTGATGTCCCAGAAGCGGAGATCGCGATCGTGGTGGGTGGCAGCGGCAACATGCGGCGGCACGTCCAGCGAATCGGACGCGTGCTCCGGCCTGCTCCTGGGAAGCGAGCCAAGGTGTACGAGCTGGCAGTGGAGGGAAGCATCGAAGTCGATCAGATGAACCGTCGCCGACGCGCGATCGGTAGTGGCGCGGAGTCCTACTCGTGAAACAGCTGCCGTTTCGCCAGCGCGACAATCAGATCACGCTGCAACTGCTCGACGAGGACGACACGCCGTGGATCAGCGCTCTCATTGACGAGCTCGAAGCTGCGGTCGGCAGACCTTGGCGCGAATTGCTCGAGCGGATCGAGCGGCTACCGGTTCGAGCCGTTGCGGCCCGCCGCGCGGCGCTGATCGACGCCTTGCGCAAGTGGCTCGGCGGCCGCGAAGAGGGCGCGCTCAAGGCGGCGGTAGTGCGCCGGCACTTACTCGGCCGCTCCGCGGTCGACCCGCCTGCGCGCGCCGACCGCGTGCAGCAAGCGGCAAGCACTCTGGGCGTCGACGTCGGAGCACTGGAAGCAGCGCTTTGGGCGGATCTCCCGGGTGAGCGGTTGGTCGTGCTGCGTGAGCCTCGACCTTCGCCGTTGGCGCTGGCTGCCGCGGCGAACCTCGCAATCATCCAGAGCGCGTTGATGCGCTGCCACGGCGTGCGGTTGCGCATGACCGGAAACGCGCGCGCTATCGTGCGCACGGCGGTGATACGAGGTCTGATCGCAACTGCCCGAAGGCGTGGCGACCACGTCGAAGTCGACCTCTCTGGCCCCCTGTCGTTGTTCCACCGCACCACCGTTTATGGTCGAGCGCTAGGCAGCATCGTCCCGCACCTGGCGTGGTGCGAGAGCTTCACCCTCGACGCTCGGTGCGACTTCGGTCGTGGCCAAGGTACGCTGCGGTTGCAGCCTCCCGTGCTGCTACCGCCGAGTAGCCCGCCGCAGCGGTTCGACAGCAAGCTAGAAGTAAGGTTCGTCAAGGAGATGGCGAAGCTCGCACCGCAATGGCGCGTTCTGCGCGAGCCAACCCCGATCGATGCGGGAACGCAGCTCGCGTTCCCCGACTTCATGCTGCAACACCGCGAGATGCCCGATCTGCAGTGGTGGGTGGAGATCGTCGGCTACTGGCGCTCCGAGTACCTCGCGGCGAAGCTGGCGACGTATCGCGCCGCGAGGTTACCGAACGTGGTCTTGTGCATCGACGCGAATCGAGCCGTCGACAATGCGGACTTGCCACGTGATGCGCGCATCGTTCGATTCGAAAAGCACGTCCCCATCGACCAGGTGCTCGCGCTGATCGAACCGGCCAGAGCGACGGCTTACGAGCCGCCGCGGTCACCGGCCGATCCGTCGGGGAACGATCGCGAACGCCAACTCCCCGACGTCGCAACCGACCTCTAGAACGCGAGGAATGATTCACCTCCGACCGAAAACAAAAACACCGCGCATCTCTGCGCGGCGTCTTCGTTTCCTGGTGGAGCCAAGGGGGATCGAACCCCTGACCTCTAGAGTGCGATTTTGGCGGGCCTGAGACATTCCACGCAGTTGCCACGGCATTTCATTCCCGCTGCGATCGACGTCGACGGCGAGGACCGGGAACGAATCAGCTCATCGCAGGTGCTAGCGTTGCACCATCGTGTTGTTCGACAAGGCGAATCGAGAGCTGGCGGTCCGCGTTTTATATGCGTCGCTCGGACCCGAGGCCGTCGAACAGGCCAGGCTGCTCTCCTCGCAAGCAAACGCCACGATGGTGGTCGCGCCAGCGGAGCTGCTATTCGGCGGCGGCGTCCTGATGCAACAGATCAGGCTGCCGAAGATGCTCGTGAAGGGCATCCCGATCCGTGTGCACGTTGTCGGGATCTCCTTCACGAAGTTTCGCGCAGCGCCGGAATTCACCACAGAGCTCGAAGTCGGTGCATTGAAGACCGACGGACTCGTGTTTGTCGCGCCTGAGCAACTCGAGTCGGAACCCGAGCTCCGGGCAGCGTACGAGCGCGCGCACAGCCATCCTCTGGGCAAGTTGTATGGCGCGGTGATCGCTCCCAGCGGGTTCGACGTTCCGCGTGTACTTGGCGCAGGTGCGGACGTGCCAGTCCTATCCGGTGGCCGTGCTGCGATGGACGCGCTCCAGGCGGTCATGAAGCCGCTGCTGCTTGACCTCGCGAAGCAGTTTGGCTGACCTGCGCGCTACGCGCTGTCGATGCGCGCTCGCGACCGCATTGATGGTGCACGCGACTCCCTTCTGCGAACGAGTCGATCCGCGGGAACGATTGCGCCGTCCAAGCAGCGGCCGCGGCTCGCGACCTCTAGAACGCGGGAACGATTCACGGCCGCAGCCGAAAACAAAAACACCGCGCATCTCTGCGCGGCGTCTTCGTTTCCTGGTGGAGCCAAGGGGGATCGAACCCCTGACCTCTAGAGTGCGATTCTAGCGCTCTCCCAGCTGAGCTATGACCCCAGGAGTGGCGGCATAGGTATCAGCCGAGGTGGGGGCTGTCAAGGCGGGCGCGGATTCGTCCACGACGGCGCGAGGATGGGTGCGAGATTCACTCCGGATCAGCGGGCGCCGAGCACGACGCAGGTTGTCGTGCCGGTGGCGTAGAGCGTGCCGGCGGCGTCGATGATGCGGCCTTCGGCGGTGACGATCGACGAGCCGGTGTGGAGGACTTTCGCTTCGCAGCGGACGCGGCCGGTTCGTTCGGAGAGCGCGCGGACAAGGGAGATGTGGAGATCGACCGTCGTGTAGCCCTTGCCGGCGGGGAGAGTGGTGTGGACGGCGCAGCCCATCGCGCTGTCGAGGATCGTGGCGGCCCAGCCGCCGTGGACGGTGCCGAGCGGGTTGTACGTGAAGCGTTCGGGCGTGCCTTCGAAGGCGGCGGTGCCGTGGGCGAACTCGACCGGTGCGAAGTTGAGCGTCGCGGCGATCGGCGCGGCGGGGAAGTCGCCTCGCAGGATGCCGGCGAGGTACTCGAGGCCGGAGAGCGAGCGCATGTGCGCGAGGTCGGGCGTGCGCGCTTCGTATTCGTAGGTACGGGTGGTGGTCATGATGGCTCCGGGTGAGCGAGCTGGCGATCGACCTCGCGGACGAGATCGGAGGCGGGCGCGGGGAGGTTGGCGGTGGCGAAGGTGGTCGCGAGCGCGAGGACGTCGGGGTCGCGCAGGATGCGGCGGTGGCCGAGGTTGGTGGTGGTGTGGAGGGTTGCGTTCGGCCAGGTTGCGGCGAGCTGCTCGCCGTGGCGGAGCGGGACCTCGCGATCGTCGGTGTCGTGAATGACGAGGAGGGCGTCGTCGCGCGTGGCGGTGAGCGTGGGGAGCGCGAGGTCCGCGATCGAGACGCTGGTCTGGGCGGCGAGGCGGGCTTCGAGGGCGATGCGGTCGGTGTCGTCGAGGCCGACGAGGTGCGCGAAGCGATCGAGCGCTTCGTCGATCAGGACGTTGGGCGAGAGCAGGATGTTGCGGGGCGCGGCGAGGCCCGAGCGCGGGTGCGCGAGCAGGACGGCGGCGGCGCCGAACGAGTGCGCGATGATCGCGTGGACGGGACCGATCGCGGCGGCGACGTCGGCGACCGTGTCGGCGAGGTCGGTGAGGTAGAGGCGGTGCTCCGGCGAGTCGCCGTGGCCGGGCGCATCGAACGCGACGACCGACATGCCCGCTGCGACCAGCGGCTCGACGAAGCTGCCGAGCTGCGAGCCGCGACCTTCCCAGCCGTGGACGAGCAGCGCGGTCGGGCCGTGGCCCCAGGCCCAGGCGGCGACGCGGAGGTGGGCGTTGTTCCAGCGCGGGGCGCGCAGCGTGACCGGGATCGACAGCTCGCGCGCGGAGGCGAGGATCGCGCGCTCGCGATCGGGGCGCGTGTGGCGGCGCGGCGTCGTGAACAGGCGCTCGGCGAGCGTGGTGCCGAGCTCGTCGGAGACGACGTACGCGGTCTGCAGCGCCGCGCGGGTGAGGCGGACGGTGTTGCGGGAGCGAACGACCGTTCTATTTTTGGGCGCCGATGAGTGCATACGGACCTCCTGGGGCTGTCAGCGGGAGCGACCTGGATGAGATGCGCGAACCGAGGCGAGGAGTCGCTCGAATGCTTTGCGCGTGCGATCGAGCGCGACGGGATCGCGGAGAAAGCGGTGAAACGAGTGGCCGCTGGTCATGATGCCGTAGATCTCGAACGCGAGCTGGTCGGCATCGGTGTCGGTGCGGAAGTGGCCCTCGCGGACGGCGATGCGGACCGCCTTGGCGATCTCGTCGATCCAGTCCTTGCAGGCGCGTACGAGGGCGTCGCGGGCGGGGCCGGTGCGATCGTCGAGCTCTGCGCTCGCGCCGACGAAGAAACATCCACCGGGGCGCTGGCCCCACGCGAGCCAGTGCTCGAACAGGGCGCGTACGCGAGGCTCGCCGCGCGGCTCGCGCAACGCCGGCACCAGCACGGCCTGGACGAATTGATGGGCCGCCTCTTCGACGACCGCGACCTCGAGCGCTTCCTTCGAGCCGAAGTGCGCGAACAGGCCGGACTTCGAGAGCCCGGTGGCCTCGGCAAGGCGACCGATCGACAGACCGGTGACGCCGACGACGTTGGCGAGCTCGAACGCGCGTCCGAGAATCGCCTGCCGCGTCTCTTCGCCTTTGCTCACATGAACAGAATAGAACGACCGTTCGATTTGTCAACCGGGCTATATATCCCCCCGAGATGGCTCGCGAACGCCTCGACAAGCTGATCGTCGACCGCGGTCTCGCGGGCAGTCGCGAGCGCGCGCGTGCGCTGATCATGAGCGGCGCGGTGATCGTCGACGGGCACGCCGAGACCAAGCCCGGCACGCTGGTCGATCCGGTCTCCGCGATCGCGCTCAAGGCCGAGGACCATCCGTACGTCTCGCGCGGCGCGCTCAAGCTGGTGAAGGGCCTCGACACGTTCGGCATCGATCCGGCGGGCGTGACCGCGCTCGATATCGGCGCATCGACCGGTGGCTTCACCGATGTGCTGCTCCGCCGCGGCGCGACCAAGGTCTACGCGATCGATGTCGGCTACGGCCAGCTCGCATGGCCGCTGCGCCAGGACCCGCGCGTCGTCGTGCTCGAGCGCGAGAACGCTCGGTCGATGGACCTCGCGCTCGTCCCCGAGCCGTGCGACCTCGCGGTGATCGACGTCTCGTTCATCTCGCTCACGCTCGTGCTGCCGCGGGTCGCGGAGCTGCTGCGGCCGCCGCCAGGCAAGCCGATCGTCGCGCTCGTCAAGCCGCAGTTCGAGGTCGGGCGCGAGCAGGTCGGCAAGGGCGGGGTCGTGCGCGATGAGCAGGCGCGCCGTGGCGCGGTCGACAAGATCCGCACGTGGGCCGCCACCCATGGCTTCACGGCGCACGAGGATGTCGAGTCGCCGATCACCGGGCCCGCCGGCAACGTCGAGTACTTGCTGCTGCTCCGGACGGCGTAGTCCGCACCGCTGAATATCCCCGTTGACGGCCGGCCGCGATGGCGGTACTGATTAATCGATTGAACGTTCATTCGAAAACGATCGAACGCGCGAAGCGCGGCCGCCCGCTCGTCGATGACAAGCGCCGCAAGCTGCTCGACGCCGGCCTGCGCGTGTTCGCGGCGCGCGGCTACGAAGGCACGAGCGTCCCCGAGGTCGCGAAGGCGGCGGACGTCGCGGTCGGCAGCGTCTATCACTACTTTCGGGACAAGGAAGCGCTCGTCAACGAGGTCTACCGCGATGCGAAGACCCGGCTGCGCGCCGCGCTGCTCGATGACCTCGCCCCGCTCGATGTCTACGCGCCCGACGACGGCCGCCGCTGGTTCGGCGACCTGTGGGCACGCCTCGCCGCGTTCGCGGACGCCGAGCCCGACGCATTTCGCTTCCTCGAGATGCAGGACCACGCGCCGTACCTCGATGCGAAGAGTCGCGCGCTCGAGCTGTCGGTGCTCGTGCCGCTCTATACGAGCGGACAGCGGCTCGCGGGCGGGCTGGGGATGT
>JAFAOG010000051.1 GCA_019237945.1 Deltaproteobacteria bacterium
GTCCACCACGTGTAGGATGCTTCCCACATGATGCAGCTCGTCGGTACGCCGCTCTCGCACTTCACGCGGAAGGTCCGCATCGTCGCCGCCGAGCTCTCGATCCCGCTCGACTTCCAGACGCTGCCCGCGACGACGGGCGTGATGACCGACACGCCCGACGCGTACGCCAGCAATCCCCTGATGCGGGTGCCGGTGCTCGTCGACGGGGAGACGCGCCTCGTCGAGTCGGATCACATCGTGCGGTACCTCGTCGGGAAGTTCGACCCCGCGGACCGGCTCGGCGTGAAGAACGAGTCACCGGACGCGCTGAACCGGCTCGCGGTGCTCAACGGCGTGATGGACAACGAGGTCGTGCTGATCCTCGCCAAGCGCGGCGGGCTCGACGGGATCGAGAACGTCGTCTACTTCAAGAAGCTGATCGCCGCGATCGACGGCGCGCTCGCGTGGCTCGATGCCCGCACCGATCCCGACGCCCCCGGGTTCGACTATCGCGACATCACGACGATCTGCATGTGGCAGCACATCGGCTACTACTCGCTGCGCCCGCTCGACGCGTACGGGCGCCTCGCCGCGCGCGTGGCGAAGTTCGCGAAGCGCCCGAGCGTCGTGCCGAGTACGCCCGTCAAGCTGCGCACATAGAAGTTTTTCTGCAGGGTTTGCCGCGCCGCTGCGTGGGTCTGGACGTGAGAGAGTACGGAGGCCATGGCCGAGCTCCATCAGGGGCAGATCACGATCCTGCTCGAGCGAGCTCGCGGTGGTGACCGAGCGGCGCGCGACGAGCTGTTGCCCCTGGTCTACAAGGACCTCGAGGCGATCGCGAAGGCGTACGTCAACCCGGCGGCATCGCTCGAGCCGCGAGGCCTCGTGCACGAGCTGTACTTGAAGATCGCCTCGGCTCCGCTCGACGCGCGCGACCGCAAGCACTTCTTCGCGATCGCGGCGCTCGCGATGCGCCAGATCCTGACGGATCGCGCGCGCAAGCGGAAGGCGGGCAAGCGCGGCGGTGACCAGGTGCAGGTGTCCCTGAGCGGGATGGCCGACGGCGAGTCGGCGCGCGATGTCGACGCGCTCGCGATCGAGACGGCGCTCGCGAAGCTCGAGAAGCTGTCGCCGCGGCAGGCGCGGATCGTCGAGATGCGCTGCCTGCTCGGCCTCAGCGTGCCGGAGACCGCCGAGGCGCTGGATCTATCGGAGCGCACCGTGCACGCGGAGTGGCGGCTCGCGCGGGCGTGGCTGTCGCGCGAGCTGACGTGACGGCGCAGCAGCACGAACGCCTGACCGCCTTGTTCACGGAGGCGATCGACCTGCCGGCCGGCGAGCGTGCGCAGCTGATCGATCGCGTGCGCGGCGAGGATCGAGAGCTCGCCGACGAGCTGGCCGCGTTGCTCGCCGCCGACGAGAAGATCGACCGCGATGGCGTGACGCCGGCGCTGCGCGGCCCGCGGCCGGAGCTCGAGGTGCCCGGTTATCGCGTGCTCGACGTGATCGGTGAGGGAGGCATGGGCACCGTGTATGCCGCCGAGCAGGCCGAGCCGCGCCGGCGCGTCGCGATCAAGGTGCTGTTCGCGCGCGGGCCGAGCTCGGTCGCGCGGTTCCGCGCGGAGGCCGCGATCATGGCGCGCCTCGATCACTCCGGCATCGCGCGCGTGCTCGAGGCCGGCGAGAGCAACGGTTCGCCGTTCCTCGTGATGGAGCACGTAGACGGCACCACGCTCGACGAGGCGGCCCGCGCGATGACGCGCGAGCGCAAGCTGCGCCTGTTCCTCGCGATCTGCGATGCCGTGCATCACGCGCACCTCAAGGGCGTGATCCATCGTGACCTCAAGCCGAGCAACGTGATGGTGCGCGCAGACGGGCGCGTCGTCGTGCTCGATTTCGGCGTCGCGCGGCTCGCGGCCGACGACGGCTCGACGCCTGGCAACACGCGCGCCGGCGAGCTGATCGGCACGCCGCTCTACATGTCGCCGGAGCAGGCGCAGATGCGCGCGCAGGATGTCGATGCGCGCAGCGACCTGTACACGCTCGGCGTGATGCTCTACGAGCTGGCGTGCGGCGAGCTGCCGTACGCGATCAAGGACCTGCCGCTGCCGGCGGTGACCGTCGTGATCACCGACGATCCACCGATCCCGCTCGGCCGTCGCGATCCGGCGCTCGCCGGCGATCTCGAGGCGATCACCGACAAGGCGCTGCGCAAGGATCCCGAGGAGCGATATCCCAGCGTCGCGGCGCTCGCCGAGGACGTGCGGCGCTACCTCGACGGCGAGGCCGTCAGCGTGCGCGTACCGGGTCGGATCGAGCGCACGCGCCGGTTCATCAAGCGACGGCCGCTGGTCGCGGCGACGATCGCGGGCGCCGCCGTCGCGGCGACGACGTTCGGCATCGTGATCACCGCGTTGTGGCTCGAGGCGCGCGCCGCGCGACACGCCGCCGAGCAGGCGCGCGGCGATCTCGAGGCGCGGGCGAACCAGCTCGTGCTCGGCGCGGCCCGGGAGGCTCTCTCGCGTGATCCGACGGAGGCGCTCGGCTGGCTCGCCACGCTGACGCCGCGCGAGGTCGATCCGGGCACCGCGTGGGACATCTTCGACGAAGCGGTCGCCCGCGGCGTGTCGACCGACGTGCTCGCCGGCCACACCGACGAGGTCCACTGGGTCGAGGCGCTGCCGGGCGGCGGGTTCGTCAGCGGCGGCTACGACGGCAAGGCGATCGTATGGCAGGCGGGCGTGCCGCATGTCGTGCTGACCGCGAAGCACGGACGCGTTCACGCGGTGCGCCCGGCGCCGGGCGGCCAGGCACTCGCGATCGGCTGCGATGGCGGCGAGGCGGCGGTCGTGACGCCGGAGGGCCGCGTGCTCGCGACGCTATCGGGGCACGAGGGCGACGTGCAGCACCTCGCGTGGTCCTCCGACGGCGCGTGGCTCGTCACCGCGGACGATCACGGCAACACGTGGGCCTGGCCGAAGGGCGCCGCGCCCGGCCGTCGCCTCACCGAGTCGCACTCCGCGATCGGCACCGCCGCGTTCTCCGACGACGGCCGCGCGCTCGTCGCGAGCGATCACGCTGGTCACGTCTGGCTGTGGCGCACCGACACGTGGACCGCGCGCACCGCGCAGCTCGCGGGCGATCCGGTGATCGCGTGGACCGATGGCGACAAGGTCGCGATCGTCGACGGCGACGGCACCGTGCATCGCTGGCACGGCGATCCGCTCGTCGAGGACGGTCCGGTCGCGACGAAGCAGCGCACGAAGCGCGCCGTGTTCGGGAAGGGCGGGGCGTGGGCGCTGCTGGGCGGCGTCGGCGGCGAGGTGCTGCGCGTCGAGGGAACGTCGATCGAGACGCTGCCGATCGCGCATCACGGACAGGTGCGCAGCCTCGCCGCGACCGACGACGGCCGCTGGATCGCCGACGGCGGCGACGACGGCACGCTCGTGCTGCGCGATCGCACGACCGGCCGCGATCTGATCCTGCGCGGGCACAAGGGCCGGATCCGCCACGTCGAGCTGACCGGCGACGCGCTGTTGACCTCCGACTCCGAGGGCGTCGTGCGCCGCTGGCAGCTGCCGGCCGGGGCGCCTGCACTGTACGAGGCGACGGCCGCCGTCGATCACCTCGCGAGTGACGGCACCTGGCTCGGCGGGGTCGACGAGCGCGGCGATGTCTGGCGCTGGCATCTCGCCGACGGCCGTCGCGATGCGCTCGGCCACGTCGCGACGCGCATCACGTCGCTCGCCGTCGCGGCCGGCACCGTCGTCACCGGCTCCTCCGAAGGCGACGCCGTGTTCTGGACCTCGCCGCCCGTGACGCGGCACCTCGGCGGCAGCATCACGGCCGTCGCGTCGGCGTCCGATCGCGTCGCGGTGACCGGCACGCACAGCACGATCGAGGTGTTCACGCCGACCGGCGATCCGATCACGACGTTCCCCGGCAACGCCGCCGGCACCGAGGCGCTCGCGTTCGGCGGCGATCTGCTCGCGTCGGGCGGGCAGGATCGCTCGGTGCGCGTGTGGTCGCGCGACGGCGCGCAGCAGACCTTCAACGGCATCGCCGCCGACATCCACTACCTCGCGTACGCGCGCGACACGCTGATCGCGGCCGGCAACGACGGCGCCGTCTACGCGTGGCCGCCCGGCCGCGTGCTCGCCCAGCACACCGGCGCCGCGAGCGCGCTCGTCGTGCAGGGCGGCTTCGTCGCGTCGGCCGGTCGCGATCACGCCGTGATCGTGTCGCCGCTGTCGGGCGCGACGTACCGCACGCTGCTCACCGGGACCGCAACCGCGCTCGCGATCGACGCGGGCGGCGGCGTGCACGCCGTGACGAAGACCGGGGCGATCGAGCGCGGCCAGGGCGCGGGCTCGATCGTCGAGCACGATCACGGCGCGCGCACCGCACTGCAGCTCGATGCCGATCACTGGCTCGTCGCCCGCGACGACGGCGCGATCATCCGCCTGCCGCTGACGACGCCCGCCTTCGACGGCCTGCCGGGCGCGATCGCGGCCGCGACGCACTACCGGTTCGGCTCGACGAGCGCCTTCGCGCCGGTCGCGCGCTGACTGACGTCGCGCAGCACCGCCGGATCGAGGATGTCGGCGAGCCCGATGGTCTTGCCGAAATGGCTCGCGAACGTCGTCGTCAGCTCGGCGCGAATGCGCGTACGCATCCGCTGCACGGTCTCCATGCCCGCCTTCGCCATGAACGTGCTGACGAGAAAACCGTCGACGCCGTACGCGAGCCCGAAGCTGCCGTCGAGGATCGTCGGGCTCATGTCGAGCCGCCCGTAGATGTAGACCTGCTTGTGCACGTTCGTGCCGTACCGGTTCCACGGCTTGCCGCGCGCGGCGACAACCTCCATGCACGTCAGGATCGTCGAGGCGAGCGAGCCGCCGCCGATCGCATCGAACGCGAGCGTCGCGCCGGTCTCCGCGATCGCCGCGATCAGATCGGTGCGAAAGCTCGGTGTGCTGCTATCGACGACATGCGTCGCTCCGAGGTCTCGCAGCAGCGCCACGTGCTCGACCTTGCGCACGATGTTGACGAGCGGCACGCGATCCGCCTTGCAGATCTTGACGAGCATCTGCCCCAGATTCGACGCCGCCGCCGTGTGCACGAGCGCCGCATGCCCTTCGCGCCGCATCACCTCGGGCATCGCGAGCGCGGTCAGCGGATTGATCGTCGCCGCCGCGCCATCGGCCGCAGTCGCCCCATCCGGCAGCACGAGACACTCGATCCCGAGCGCGAGCTTGTACTCCGCATACGTGCCGCCGCTCGCGACCGCGACGCGCTTGCCGATCAAATCGCGCGCCTCGGGGCCCGCATCGACGACGGTCCCCGCGCCTTCGTTGCCGGCGGGCATCGCCTGATCGAGCCGCCCGGCGACGTACGCCAGCCGCTCCTTCGGCACGTTCGCGACGAGCCGATCGCCATCGCGCCGCGCGGTCGTGAGATCCGCGGGCCCCGTCACGAGGATCAGGTCCGACGGATTGATCGGCGCGGCCTCGAGCTTGATGACGACCTGGTTGCCCTTCGGCGCCGGCAGCTCGATGTCGCGCAGCTCGAGCACGAGCTCGCCCGCCGACGTGATCGTCGTGTGCAGTGCTTTCATGCCTGCGAGGTTACAACCGAGTCGGCGTCACGCTGAGCTCCGTGTGCGCCTTGTCGTGATCGATCGCGGCGACGAGCGCCTTCTTGCCCGGCTGGGCGAGCGCGGCGCCCTTGGTCGCCATCTTGTGCATCGACGTATCGACGTCGAGCAGCAGCGCGCCGGCTTGCGTCGTGAAGCTCGCCTCGACGCGCGTATCGGCGACGATCGCCTCGCCGTGCCGATCCTCGGCGACATTGAGCGAGAACGACGTCGTGGTGGTCGGCTTGCCGGGCTGCGTCGTCGTCAGCTCGAAGTCGAGCCGGTACACCGCGCGATCGGGCCGCGGCGCGTCGGCGAGCGCGGGAGCAGTGGACATCGCGAGCAGGATGAGGGCAAAGGCAGTGCGGGTCATGCGCGCCGCAGAGAGCAACGCACGTGCCGCCGCGCAACTCTGCGAATCCGCGCTCGCGCGACGGCCCCGCGTGCCACGCTGGCACTAGTGGGTGACTTCGAGCTTGCCGATCGCGACATCGGCCGGCGCGACGACCGCGTTGCCCATGCGATCGCGCATGCCGCCCGAGGGCAGCACGAAGCCTGACGCGGTGCCGTCGAACACAATGCCGGCGGGCGCGTTGGCCACGAGGTCGAGCTGGATCGAGTACAGCCTCGCGCCAGGCTTGAGGTCCTTGTCGGTCGTCGCGGCGCCCGCGCCGGCCGCCTTCTGCGACAGGCCGGTCACCAGCATGTGCGCGAGCGGGCCCTGCTGCGGCATCACCGCCTTCGCGGCGACCGGATCCGTGCCCGGGTCGAGCGCCGTCGACGGCGTGAAGTCGCCGAGCGTGACGCGCGTGTCGTCAAGCGGGAGGTCGAAGCCGACCGAGTAGCCGGTCAGCGGCGCGTCGCCGACAACGAGATCGAGCACGACGTACTTCGTCGAGATGCGCGGATTGCGGACGAGGCGCAGCTTGCCGGTGTGCGGCGCCGGATCGGTGTACTGCAGCGGCGGCTGGAGGTTGTCACCGCACGCGGCGAGGGCGAACAGGACGAGAGCGAGGCGCTTCACGGGTGACCTCCGAACGTGCCGAGGAGGGCATTCAAGTCGGTGTTGTCGATCGAGCTGACGGGTGGGTCGCCGCCCGGTGTGATGTCGAGGATCCACGAGTAGTACGGCGGCGTCGTGTTCGCGGGCGTCTCGCCGAGCCGCGCCGACATCGCCCCGAGGTCGACCCAGTCGATCTTGAGGTTGCGATCGTAGTCGCCGTTGCCGGGCGCGCCGTGGCTCTCGGCCGCGCTCGGATAGATCTCCCACAGGCCGCGGCCGTAGGTGGCGGCGCGGATGAAGTCCTGGTTCTTCGCGACGTAGAGGTCGCGCACCGAGATCATCGGGAAGTTGTCGCCCATGCGATTCCACGTCGCGGCGTCATCCGTCGAGATGTAGACGCCGAGGTCGGTGCCGGCGTAGATCGTCGTCGGCGTGACCGGGTCGTACTTGACGACGTAGACCGGCACGTTCGGCAGCTGGTGCGCGGAATCGCTGCCGACGATCGACGTCCACGTCTGGCCATGATCGGTCGTGCGCCACAGGCGGCCCACGTTGTCGGGCGGCGGGCCCGAGCCGTCGTTGAGCACGCCGGTGAACGCGCCGATGAACACGTCGCCGGGCTGCTTGCCCGCGGGCGTGACCGGCGGGAAGTCGATCGATGCCGGGCCGGTGAGGCGCGCGTTGCTGCCCGCGACCGGATGGACCGGCTGCGCGGCGGTCCAGCTCGTCATCGTGTTGCCCTGCGTCGTCACGAAGAACGGCATCAGCGACGCGCCGCCGGCGGCGCCGTAGAGCCCCGCGATCGCGCGCGACGCGGTGACGTTGGAGATGCCGCCGCCGGGGACGGCCGTCAGGTCCTGCGAGATCGCGGTCAGCGTGTAGCCGCCGTTGCCGTCGGGCGTCGCGACGAACACCTGCTTGTCGGTGTGCGTCAGCACGCTGTCGCCCGTCGTGTCGGTCTCGACATCGGAGTAGTGCTCGAAGAACGGCTCGGCGTTCTCGTGGGTGATCCACTGGTCGCGCAGGCGGTGCTCCTCGATACGCTCCTCCTCGTCGGGGCCGAGCGGCGACGGCACGCCGTGCCAGTGCGACTCGGCATCGGTCATCGCCATCGGCGACTCGACGGAGCAGTCGACGAGCGCGGGCTTGCAGAATACGCGCGAGAACTCGACCGAGCCCCAGTACGTCGTGCCCGATGCCGAGTGGTGCACGGTCGCGCCGATGCCGTCACCGCCGACGGGCTGGTTGAACGCCGACGGGTTGTGCGCATCGCTGCGGAACCGGGTGCCGTTGTCCTGCAGGCCCATGAACGCGACGAACGGATCGCCGGCGGTCGGATCGCCGGAGGCGACCGAGTAGAGCAGGTGGGTCGCGAGGCCCTTGTTGTGGTGCGTCCACACGACCGACTCGGCGGACGTCGCGGTATCGAACAGGTTGTCGCTCTGGAACAGGCCGCCGTCCGTGCCGGCGAACGTCGTGACCTTGCCGTTGATCACGACCGACGTCGCGGTGTGCCAGTCGGCGTGCACGTACGAGAGGCGGCCGTTCGCGGTCTCGCCGTAGCCGGGGCCCGGCAGCCAGTGGCTGACGAGCTCCCAGGTTGGCGACGCGGCGGTGCCGTTGAGCGTGCGCATGCCGCACAGGTTGCCGCCGACGAGCACGTGATCCGCGTTCGTCGGATCGACGACGATCGCCTGGTTGTACCAGGTCTGATCGTGACCGACGTTGAGGTCGGTGCACGACGTATCCTGGTTCGACGCGAGCGTCGGGTTCGCGAGCGAGCCGCTCGCATCGACGTACGTCTGGCCGCCGTCATCGGAGCGCCAGAAGCCAAGCGTCTTGCTGCCGTCGACCGAGCCGACGAACGCGTAGACGCGCGTGTGGGCCGGGTCGCCCGTCCCGCCGACGGCGAGTGTCGTGCGGCCGGTGCCGGTGCTCGCGGGCTTCGTCGCCTGCGTCCACGTCATGCCGTCCGTCGAGTGCCACAGCGCGACGTTGTTGCCAGCGGTGCAGCCGTTGCCCGGATCGGAGCCACCGTAGACGAACGGCGGCGGAGCACCCGGAGCGCACGCCGTGACGCCGGCGGCGACCCACGCGCCACCGCCGACCTGCGCGACGCTCCACACGCTCTCGGCGAGCACGCCGCCGCCGCTGTTCGGCAGATCGACGAGCGAGAACGTCGTGCCGCCGTCGTTCGACGCGAACAGACCGACGTCGGTCGCGGCGAGCACGAGCGAGCCCTTGACGCCGATCTGGCGAACCGACCCCGCGTGCGCCATGAAGCCGGCCGAGTTGGTGCCTTCGAGGACGACGGGTGCGGCCCACGTACCACCGCCGTCGGTCGACTTGAGCACGGTGTCGCCGCTCGCATCGACGAAGTCGCCGTTGCCGACGAACAGCGTGTCGGGATGATCGGGATCGAGCGCGAGCGCGCCGACCGCGAGGTTCGGTTGCAGATCGGTCGTCGGCGCCCAGTGCGGGCTCGCGGACTGGAAGTCGAACGTCTTCCACACGCCGCCGCCTGACACCGCCATGTAGACGATGTTCGGATCGCGCGGATCGACGACGATGTTGTTCGGGCGACCCGAATCGACACCGGCGATGGAGAAGTAGTTGAACTCCTGCGGCGCGTCGGTCGGGCCGACGTTGACCCACGTCGTCGATGGCACCGACGGCAGCGCCGTGAAGTGCTTCACCGCGAGCTTCGCGGCCTCGGCGCGCGCGACGCGATTTCGAACCGCGAGCTCCTGCGCACTCGCGCGGTGTGTACCGGGCTGATGCGGTCGATCATCCGGCTTCGCGTGTCGACGCTGCGACACTGCTGCATGATGCGGTACGAGCAGTGGTACTGCGATCGCTGCAGCCGACGCCGCCACGATCGATCCAACCCAGATCGATTTCATGCCCGCGAGTAACGCACTCGGGAGCGGCGTCGTCAATCACGAGTGATCCTCAGGCATAGACAGGCAATTTCCGACCTGCGGCGTGAACAACGCGTGATCCAGTTAGCGCATGGTCGGACCGCCGCGCAGCTTCGTGTGCATGCGATCACTCAGCGTCCTTCTCGTTCTCGCGGGATGTGGTTCGGCAGCGACGACGTCGGGTGGGTACTCGCCGCCGCCAGCGCAGGTCGTCGGCGTCGATCTCGAGGTCTCGGCGAACTTCGCCGCGATGGACGAGGTCCCTGTCAGCGGCGGTGAGCTGCGGCTCGTCGCGCCGAGGCCGGTCCACGACGCCGACGGCCGCACGCAGCAGGCGATCGGGTTCCCGCTGCGCCACACCGATATCCACGCGCGCGTCGCCGGGCCCGAGGCGCTCTACACGGTCACGCAGACGTTCGAGAACCCGTTCGACGAGCCGATCGACGCGGTCTACGTGTTCCCGCTCGGCGACGAAGCGGCGGTGACGCGCTACTCGATCACGATCGGCGATCGCACGATCGCGGGCGAGATCCAGACGAAGGAGCAGGCGCGCAAGACGTACGAGGTGGCGAAGGCGAAGGGCCACACGGCCGCGCTGCTCGAGCAGGAGAAGCGCAACATCTTCAAGCAGAAGATCGCGAACATCGCGCCGCACGAGCAGATCGCGGTGCAGATGCAGTACGCGGAGCTGCTCGGCTACAGCGACGGGCAGTACGAGATCGTCGCGCCGCTCGTCGTCGGGCCGCGCTACCTGCCGGAGGGCGCGAGCGGCGTGTCGGCGAAGCGGGCCGGCGAGCACGGGCGGCCGGGCACGACCGCGATCCCGTATGCCGACGCGAAGGTCGCCGGCAGCACGGTCAGCTTCTCGGCCGATATCGATGCGGGCGTGCCCGTCCTCGGCGTATCGAGCCCGTCGCATCAGCTCGCCGTGCAGGAGGTCGCGCCGACGAAGCGCCGCGTGACGCTCGCGGAGGACGGCGAGCTGCCGAACCGCGATCTGATCGTGCGCTACAAGACGGCCGGCGATCAGACGATCGTCGGGCTTCTCGCGCATCGGCCGGCCGGTGACAAGAAGGGGTACTTCACGCTCGTCGTCCAGCCGAAGGCGACGTACAAGACCGGCGACATCACGGCGCGCGAGGTGATGATCGTCATCGATACGTCGGGCTCGATGAACGGCCAGCCGCTGGCGCAGGCGACCGCGCTCGCATCGGTGCTCGTCGATTCGCTCGGCCCCGGCGACGTGTTCAATGTCATGGCGTTCTCGGGCAGCACGAACGCGATGGAGCCGCAGCCGATCGCGGGCGATGCGCGCGGCAAGGCCGAGGGCAAGGCATTCCTCGGCTCGCTGTCGGCGGGCGGCGGCACCGAGATGGGCCCGGCGATGGCGAAGGCGCTCGAGACCAAGCCGGGCAACGATCGCGTGCGCCTCGTGTACTTCCTCACCGACGGCTTCGTCGGCAACGACGACATGATCGTCTCCGCTGCGAAGGGCAACCTCGGCGCGAACCGGATCTTCTCGATCGGCATCGGCTCGGCGCCGAACCGGGCGCTGCTCGATCAGATCGCGGAGGTCGGGCGCGGGTTCCCGAGCTACCTGAACCTGTCGGAGAACGCGGCCGACGTCGGCGGCGACATCGTGCGCCGCACCGCGTACCCGTACCTGACCGATATCAAGATCGAATGGAACGGCCTCGCCGTCGGCTCGGTGACGCCCGCCGCGATCCCCGACGTCTACGCCGGCATGCCGCTCGTCGTCGCCGGTGTCTACACGCAGCCGGGCCGCGCGAAGATCACGGTCACCGGTGCGGTCGCGGGCCATCGCGTCGCGATCCCGATCGAGGTCACGCTGCCCGACCGCGTCGACGACGAGCCGGTCGCGGCGCTCTACGCGCGCAAGCGCATCGACGAGCTGTACGCGCTCTCCGAGGGGCAGCCGAACAGCTCGACGGTCTCGCAGATCACCGAGCTCGGCCTCGGCTTCCACATGGTGACCGACTACACGTCGTTCGTCGCGGTCGATCGCACGCGCGTCGTGTCGCCCGATGGACACGCGCGGGTCGTCGAGCAGCCGGCGCTCGTGCCGGCGGGCGTCGATCCCGAGACGTCGATCGGCCCGGCGGAGGAGGCGTCGCCGAGCTACGCGTCGTCGTCGTCGGGCGGCTACTCGTACAGCGGCGGTGGCGGCGGTGGCTCGTGGGGCGGTGGCGGCGACGTCGATCCGCTGACGCTGCTGCTTGCGATCGCGCTCGTGCCGCTCGCATGGACGCTGCGAAAGGCACACGCCTGAAGCGGCTCGACTTCCCGATCACGCTGGCGATCGCACTCGCAGGAATCGCGACGACCGCGGTCGTGTTCGCACATCCCGGCGTACGCGATGCGTTGATCGCCGACGATCGCGTGTTCGCGGGGCAGGGCTGGCGTCTCGTCACCACGTCGTTCGTGCACGCGACCTGGGGACACCTCATCCGCGACCTCGCGTTGATCGGGCTCGTCGGCATCGCCTACGAGGCGGTGCTTCCGCGCTGGCTGTTCGGGCTCGGGCTCGTCGTGCCCGTCGCGGCGGAGCTGCTCGCCCATCGGCTCGCGTGGTACTGCGGGCTGTCGGGGCTGTCGCATGCGCTGCTCGCGGCGGCATTGACGTACGAGGCAGTGCGCCGGCGCCGCCTGTGGATCTTCGTCGTGTGCGCGATCGCGTTTGCGAAGCCGCTCTACGAGCTGGTCACCGGCGCCTCGGCGTTCCCGATGGACCTCGGCGCGCACGTGACGAACACGCCGATCGCGCATGCGGCGGGCGTCGCCATCGGGATCATTTCTGGTGCTCGAGCTGCTCGATCGTCTTCTTCAGCTCGAGCGTCTGCTCGTCGTTCGGTCCGACGCTCTTCACGAGCAGAGGCAACGCGCGGCGATACAGCGTGATCGCGTCGGCCTTGCGGTGTTGCGCGAGGCGGGCGCGGGCGAGGCCATCGAGCGCGGAGGTCAGCGTCGGATTGTCGGCGCCGAGCTTCGCCTGCCAGATGTCGAGCGCGTGCTGGAACGATGCGGCGGCCGCGTCGGCGTGGCCCTGCGCGAGCGCGACCTCGCCGATCCGGAACTCGGCGGTGCCGACGTTCGGGTGGTCTGCGCCGAGCGCCTTCGTCCAGATGTCGCGCGCGTGCTCGAACTGGACGAGCGCCTCCGCCGGATGACCGCTGTCGAGCTCGGCGCCGCCGGTGTCGATCGCGATCGTCGCGACGTCGGGATGGTCGGGGCCGAGCGCGCGCTCGGTGATCGTACGCGCCTTCGCGAGCTCCGCGAGCGCGCCCGCGAAGTCTCCCTTGTAGCGGAGCGAGGACGCGAGGTTGATGCGCAGCGTGCCGATCATCGGGTGATCGGGTCCGAGCGCACGCTGCGCGATGTCGAGCGCGCGCCGGTAGTAGGGGATCGCGTCGTCCCACTTCGACATCGCCGCCTCGACATCGCCGAGATCGCCGAGCGCGGACGCAATCCCTTCGTCGTCGGGCGCCATCACCTTCTCGCGGATCGCGAGCACGCGCTTGCTCCGCTCGAGCGCCTCCGCGAGCTTGCCCTGGTCGACGAGCAGCGCCGACATCTTCTGATCGAGATCCGCGCGCACGAGATCGCTGCGCCCGAGTCGCTCGACCTTCGCCTCGGCCTCGCGCGCGAGCTCGGTCGCCTGGTCATAGTGGCCGAGCCGCTCGCCGGTGATCCACACGAGGCCGTTTCGCGCGAGCGCGGCTGTCTCGTCGTCGCGGCCCGCCTCGGCGGCCACCGCCGCATCCCGATAGAGCTTCTCGGAGTCGGCATAGACGCCGGTCGAATCGGCGAGCCGCGCCGCCTGCAGCAGGACCTCGCCTTCGAGCGGCCGCCACGCCAGCGTGCTCGCCTCGGTGCGCAGCGGCGCGAGCTGCGTCTGCGCATCCGTGTAACGCCCCGCGACCCACAGCGCGCGCACCTTCGCGAGCGAACGCTGCGCCGATGCAACGCGCGCGGCGAGCTTCGGATCGACCGGCGGCTTGACGGCAGCGCGCAGCGTCTCGGCGTCGGCGCACGCATCGAGCGGCGGCAGCTGCCCGATCAGCTCGCCCGCGTGCGCGATCGTGTCGCGATCGGCATGCGCGAGCACGTCGACGGTCGCGCGCACGCTGTCGAGCCGGCGCGCGAGGCACGTCATCCGCAGGTCGAGCAGCTCCGCGGACTGCGTGCCCTTGACGTGCGTCGCCTCGCACGCGTCGCTGCGCATCGCGAGCCACTTCTTCGTGTAGTCGTCGAGCCCGCGCTTCACGCCGGCCGCCGCATCCGCCGCGAACGATCGGCCGGTCGCCGCGAACGCATCGGTGATCGCCTGCGCGCGCACGCCATCCCACACGCCCACGAGGTCCTGCTCGCCGTCGCGGCAGACCGCGCCTGGATCGCGACGCGTGACGAGCCACGTCGTGACCGCGCCGCCACCGACGAGCACCGCGACCACGCCCGCGAGCACGAGCCGCTTCTTGCGCGCTGCCGGATCGCGCGCGAGCACCGCGATGATGTCGTCCATCGACGGCCATCGCTTCGCCGGATCCATCGCCATGCCGCGCAGCACGAGGTCGCGCACGTAGCCCGGGACGTCGCTATCCGGCGGCGGCCGAAGCTTGCCCGCGAGCACGTTCTTCTTCAGCTCGCCGAACGTCTTGCCCTCGAACGGCCTGCGCCCGTACAGGCCCTTGTACATCGCGACGCAGAACGCGAACTGATCGGTGCGCGCGTCGTACGGGTCGCCGCGAAACTGCTCGGGCGCCATGTACTGCGGCGTGCCGACGACGGCTCCCTCGCGCGTCAACGCGATATCGAGCAGCGAGACCGAACGCATCGACGTCGACGCCGCCGGCTCTGCATCCTCGCCGAGCCGCTTCGTCGAGCGCTCGTCGGCCTCGAGGTCGCCGCTATCCGCGCTGTCGGAGATCGACGTGGTGTTGCCGAATCCCGCCGCGCGCGCCAGCCCGAAGTCGAGCACGCGCGTGCGCCCATCGGCACCGAGCATCACGTTCGCCGGCTTGAAGTCGCGGTGCACGAGCCCGACCGCGTGAGCCGCCGCGAGCCCGCGCGCCGCATCGCAGAACACGCGCACGACATCGCGCCACGGTCGCCGCTTCTCGAGCCACGTATCGCCCGCCTCGCCGGCGATCAGCTCCATCGCGACAAACACGCCGCCCTCCGCGCGCCCGACGTCGTACACCGCGACGACATTTGGATGTGACAGCTGCGCCAGCGCCTGCGCCTCGCGCATCAGCCGCGCCGCGAGCGTCTCGTCGTGATCATCGTCCGTGAACACGAGCTTGAGCGCGACATCGCGGCCGAGCTGGCGATCGCGCGCGCGATACACGACGCCCATGCCGCCCGAGCCGAGCTCTTCGAGGACGTCGTAGCGGTCCTGCACGACGCTGGGCGCAGGCCGCTTCGTCTTCGGTCGCTTTGGGCCCGCCGCCGGCTTGCCACCAGCTCCGACGGTACGTGTCATGTCGTCGTCGCTGATGTCGACCATGATACTGCGCAGCGTCGGTCGATCACAGTGGCAGCGACGTATACGGCGCCGGGCTCGTGACGCCGGCGAGCATCGTGCCCGCGGAGACGGCGATGCGACCGACGCCGCCACCGCCGCCGCCGGCGTTCGTGCCGCAGCCCGAGCTGCCGCCGCTCGTTGGCGCCGCGCTTCCTGTCCCGCCGGATCCACCCATCGCGCGCGGGCCGGTGCCGCCGCCTGCGGCAACCGTGCTCGACTGACCGTCCTGACCGGGCATTGCATTGCCGCTTCCCGTGGAGCTGCTGCCGCCGCCGCCGCCGCCGTTCGCGGCGAGCACGCCGGTGATCGAGATCATCGGTGCTTGCAACACGAGCGAGCCGCCTGCGCCACCACCGGCCCCGGAGTTGACGTCGCTCTGCCCGCAATCGGTCGCGCCTTGTCCGCCGCCTCCGCCGACGTTGATCATCCCGGAGACCGCGATGCCGTTCGCCGACGTGATCTGGAACGCGCCGCCGCCCGCGCCGCCCGGATCTGCCGCGCAGGTGGTGCCGCTGCTCTGTGCGCCGCCGCTGCCGCCGACGAGCCGCGTGATCGGCGCGTCGCCATACGTGCCGCCGCCCGCGCCTCCCGCGACCGTGCACGCGCCGCTGATCGCGCCGCCCGCTGCACCGCCGCCGCCGTAGCCCGCGCCGCCACCGCCCGAGTCCGACTCGTTCGCGTTCTCGTGCGTGCCGGCGCCGCCCGAGCCGCTGCCGCTGCCCGATGCCGCGCCTCCGGGACCCGCCGTCGTGCCGTGAGCGCTCGCGTCGATCTTGCCGACGATCGTCACCATGCCTCCGGCGACGATCACGAGCGGCCGCGATCCGGTCACGCGCACGTTCGCGCCCGTCTCGACGGTGAGCGCTCCGACGCGGAGCACCGCGAGCTCCGGGCCGCCCCCCGCCTGCGGACGCACGTCGAACGTGTCACCGACGGGCAGCAAGACGTTGATCGATGGCGCGCCGGTGTCGATGGTCACGGTGCCGCTGAGCACGAGCGCGCCGGTGCCCGCGTCGCCATCGGTGGGACCGAGGTGCAGAGGCGGCGGGCCATTCGATCCGCGCGAGTCGATCGCGGAATCGTCGTCGCCGATCGCGCCATCATGGGCCGCGCCGGAATGCGCGCTGAACGAGCAGCCGACGCACAGGCAGAGGACGGCCGCTCTCATGCGTCATTATAGACACCGCACGGTGGCGGCTGTGCCTCATCGCGTGTAGGCGTGCGTCGGATGCGCCTCCCGCGTTATCGGGAGGCGTGCGCTGTGGTGGTTCGCCTCGTTGGTGATGTTCGCGGCGACGGCACGCGCGGCTCCGGATCCCGCCTTCGACCGGCGGGCGCGCG
>JAFAOG010000538.1 GCA_019237945.1 Deltaproteobacteria bacterium
CGCGCGACCGGAATCGCCGCCGCACCGATCAGCGCGTAGTGGAGGAGCTCGGTCTTGGCTGCAGCGCGCATCAGTCGAACAGCCCGCCGATCGCGCCGCCGATCTTGCTGCCGACCCAGCCGCCGCCCGCGGTGCCCGCGACGCGCCCGGCAACTCCGCCGACCGCCGTCCCGACGCCCGGCGCGATCGCCGTGCCTGCCGCCGCACCCGCCGCCGCGCCCCCGAGCCCGCCGAGCCAGCCGCCCGCACCGGCGCCGGCCCACTGGCCCCACTCGCGCCACGAGGCGCCGCCGGTGACGGCGTCGAGCTGGTCGAAGTCGATCGTCGCGAAGGTGTCGAGAGGGATCGCGTGGCTGGTCATGTCTGCTCCTTTGTGGAAGGCAGCTAGAGCAGCCGGCGTGCCGAGGAGCCACGCGAGGCATGGCGCGCAGTTGCGCGCTGTTTGCGAGGCGATTGGCCGCGCGCCGGTAGACACCTCGCCTACCGCGGGGAGCTACGACTTGACGGCCTGCATGCGCAGGCTGGCGCTCGGCGCGGTCGTCGTCGGGCGGGCGCCCTTCGGCGCTTGCGTGGCGTCGCCGACGATGTCGAGCGCGCGGCGCTGGCGTTCGGCGCGCGAGGTGAGCGCATCGGCGTGGACGATCTGCGAGCGATCGAGCAGCGGCACGAACTCCGGAAGGTGATCGCTCGACGGCAAGCACACGATGCCGTAGAGGAACGCCTGCTGCTTGAGCGCGGTCGTCAGCTCCGGCTCGATGTGGCACTGGCCGTGCGTGATCACGTACATCACGACGCGGCGCTTCTGCTCGCGGCGCAGCCGGGTGACCTCGACGAGCAGCTGGCGAAACACCTTGCCGTAGTTGCGGCCGCGCTCGCTGCGAAACGACAGCAGGTACGGCACCGGCACCTGGCCGGAGCGGCCGATCTTGACGGTCTCGTGAAGGCGCGAGTCGAAGAACCGCACCCAGATCTCGTCGCCTTCGAGCGTCAGCTTCTTGATCAGGGCGAGCGCGAGGCCGCGCGCGAACACCTGGCGCTGGCCGCGCATCGAGGCCGAGCAGTCGATCAGCAGATACTGCAGGCGGCGCTCGTCCTCGCGCTGCTTGTCGCGGCCGTAGTAGAGCAGCTCGTTGTCGACGACCTTCTGCTCGAAGATCTCGCGGTCGTACGCGAGCTCGGAGAGCACGAGCGAGTCGATGTTGCCCTTGCGCTCGATCGACGCGTAGCCATCGACCGAGAACGTCTGGGCGCCCGTCGAGCGTCGGGTCTCGAGCACACTCGGCAACAGGTCGAGCGAGAAGTTCGCGACGTCGTTCGCCTCGGGGGAGCCGAGCGCGGCGAAGAGGTCTACCAGATCGATCGCGCCGCCGAGCGCCTCGCTGCCCGACGCCGAGTCTTCCTTGAACAGACCGAGCAGGCGCACCGTATCGAGATCGATCAGCTCGACCTGCGTGTAGACGTGCATCGCCTGCGCGACGAGGTGCTCGACGAAGCCCCACAGGCTGCGCGGATCGAAGTCGCGGAAGTGGTCGGCGTAGTCGATCTCGCCGAGGATGCCGAGATCGAGCGGCAGCGCCTCGACGCCGGCCGCCTTCGTGCGATCGCGCCAGCGGTTGTAGGTGTCGCCGAGGATGCGCGACAGCAGCACCGCGATCATCTCGTCGCGGAGGCGCAGGCCGGCGAGCCGCTCGGTGACCTCGCTCGCCGCGATGTTCTCGAGCAGCCGGCGATACTGATCGATCTGCGGCTTCGCGTTCGGCGGCAGCTGGATCCGCGCGAGCTGCGACTCTCTCGCGCGCAGCACGTAGCCGCCCGCGCCGCGCGTCATCGACAGCATCACGCCGATGTCGTGGATCACGAACAGCGGCAAATTGACGCCCATCCGCGACAGTGAGTTTGCCCACGCAGCCGCGCGCACGAGCGCCATCGGCGTATCCGCCTGTACGTGCGACAGCACCATGGTCGCGGCTTGGCGCGCGAGGTAGCTGCGGCGGCGCTCGACGGGAATCGGCACGGCGAGAAGCTACCATGCTAGCGTCGATCCGTGAGGCTGTTTGCCCTCGTCGCGCTCGCCGCATGCGGCAGCTCGGGCCCGAGCAATACCGTCACCGTGACGGCGCTCGCGGGCGT
Organism: Deltaproteobacteria bacterium; assembly: GCA_019237945.1. Lineage (GTDB taxonomy): Bacteria > Myxococcota_A > Polyangia > Haliangiales > Haliangiaceae > JABFXX01. The sequence continues at coordinate 2,131 of JAFAOG010000538.1, forward strand.
GCAGCCGGCGGGCGGAGCGACGGTCGTGTCGCACGCGATCGACGGCACGAAGCTCGACCAGACCGCCGCCGACGCGGTCGGCGTCGCGCACATCGGCTACGAGAAGGATGCGCTCGTGACCGTGCTGTTCCCCGGCCAGATCAGCCCGCTCACGCCGAACATCGAGATCGTCACCGCGCCGCTGACCGACGGCATGACGATCGTCGGCCCGTCCGATGCCGGCGGTCCGGCGACGATCGTGGGCGGCCTGCAGCTGTCGCCGAAGAACATCAACGCCGATCGGTTCGAGGTGCAGCTCGGCTGCGCGACGCTCAACGTGGCGCAGATGCCGGCGGTCGTCGATGTCGGCGCGCGCTGCATGGGCAGCGATCAGAACGTCGATGTGTTGATCACCGCGTATCTCAGCGCGATGCCGGTCGGCTATTCGGCGGGCCGCGTGCAGATGGTCGACGGCATGGCGACGTTCGCGCCGCCGAAGTGGACCACGAACTACACGACGCTGCCGGTCACGATCAACGACACGAACATCAGCGCGACGTGGACGCTCGTCGTCGACGGCCTTCCGTTCACGACGCTGCTCGGCGAGGTGCCTGTCGGCCTGATGGTCGATCGGCTGATCGTCGACGCGGAGCTCGACAGCAACCTGCGCACGACGACGCGCTGGTACTCGATGCTGCCCGCGTCCGTCACGCTCGACACGACCGACTTCCTCGATCCGATCACGGCGTCGCTCGCCGCCGGCTACACGTGGACCGCGGCCGCGCTAGGCGATGCGGTCGATCTGCGAGCGACCTGGCACACGCAGACGCAGAACCTCCAGTGGGACGCGATCCTGCCGCCCGATGCGACGACCGTCGGCGTGCCGCCCGTCGATCTGCCGCCGCCGCCGACCGCGATGTTCGAGCTGCGCTACGTCGACGGCCCCGGCGACGGATTTCCGGCGACCGAGATCCACGCAGACAGCGTCGTGCCGCCGACCGCCGACGGTCAGATCCGCGTGACGGAAGCGATCGGCCTACGATAGCGCCCGAGTGCTGGCTCGCGCGAAGCGATCCACACTTTCAACGTGCGTATGTTCCCGCTGTTCGCGGCGCTTGCTCTGGGCATGATCGCCGCTGCTCCGCGCGTTGGACGCGCGGCCGAGACGCGCAAGCTCCGGCTGATGACGTACAACGTCAACTACGGCAACCGCGACGTCGCGACGACGCTCGATGCGATCGCCGAGGAAGACGCCGATATCGTCCTGCTCCAGGAGATCACCGGCGAGTGGCAGCGTGCGCTCGCGGCGCGCTTCGAGAAGCAGTACCCGGTGCAGGTCTTCCGCATCCACACGCGCGCGGCCGGCGGCCTCGCCGTGCTGTCGAAGGTCCCGATCAAGACGGAAGAGGTCCTGCCCTGCCCCGAGCGCGGCTGGTTCCCGGCCGAGCGCCTCGTGATCGACACCGCGTTCGGCGCGCTGCAAATCCTCAACGTTCACCTGCGCCCCGCGATCGACGGCGGCAGCTGGTTCAAGGGCTTCCTGACGACGCCGCCGCTGCGCCGCCGCGAGATCGAGACGTACTGGCGCAAGCTCGCACGCAACATGCCGACCGTGATCGCGGGCGACTTCAACGAGGACCCGACCGGCAGCGCGATCGCATTTCTGGCGCGTCAGGGACTCGCGCGCGTGCCGACCGAAGGCCCGACGACGTGGCGCTACCAGCACGTCGACATCTCGAACGGCAAGACGCACGACGTCCTGCGAATGGACATCGATCACGTGATGGTCGACCGTTCGCTCGTCGGCCGCAACGGCCGCGTCCTCGATGCGGGGACCAGCGACCACCGCCCCGTGGTCGTGACGATCGAGCCGAAGCGCTGAGGCACCGAAGACGTCGTAACCGCGCGACAACTCGCTGACGATGGTCGGAGCCGTCTACCTCGCGGCGCGCAGCGGCACGACGTGGACGTACACGCACTACGTCAAGGCGCCGAACGCCGACGCGGGCGATACGTTCGGGTGGGCACTCGCGCTATCGGGAGACGGCACGACGCTGGCGGTCGGCGCCCCCGGCGAGGACGGCGTCGGAGACGCGGCGCCCAACTGCGGCGAAGCCTACGTCTTCTACTAGAGCCCGAACTTCGACGACGCGAACACGGTCTCGAGCAGCTGATCGACCTCGCGGATCATGCGCGCCGCGCCGTCGCCGGGCAGCGCCGCGAGCGCGACCTTGATCTCGTTGAGGTTCTTGAGCTGGCTGAACAGCTGGATGTCGCTGAGCTCCGCGCCGCTGGTCAGCAGCTCGCGGATGAGGCCGAGCTCCGTCATCAGATCGTCGAGGCTCGCCGACGGGCCGATGAACCGGCGCTCGTCCGGATGCTCGCGGTAGTACGAGTCGACGACCGGGTTGACGATCTCCTCGAGCAGCTCGACCTGGTCGAGGTTGTTCCAGATGTGCCGCAGCACGAAGAAGTCGCCGTCGTGGACGCGCGTGCGGCCGTCGAACACGGCGCTCGCCGCGAACAGCTTGAGCAGCTTGACCGCGCGGCGATCGGACACGCTGATGCCCTCGCTGCGGATCTGGAAGATCAGTCCCTTGTACTTCGTCAGGAACTCTTCCGGGAACACCATGAACTTGTCGAAGTTCTGCTGGATCTGGCGCAGCTCGCGCGCGCTCGTGACGGGCCGCAGCTCCTGCGACGGCCGCCCGCCCGCATCGAGGCCGCGCCCGGTCATCTTGCGCAGCTCGAGCGACACGCCCTTCTTCATCAGCTCGTGGAAGTGATAGCTGTCGAGGTTGTCGCTGAGCACGCGGACGAGGAACCGGTCGAACATCGCGGCCAGGTTTTCGTCGTTCGGGACCTCGTTGCTCGCCGCGTAGAGCGAGATCAGCGGCACCGGCACGATCTCCGGACCGTTCTGGAACTTGCGCTCGTTGATCACGTGCAGCAGCGAGTTCAAGATCGCGCTGTTCGACTTGAAGATCTCGTCGAGGAACACGATCTCGGCGGTCGGCAACATGTTCTCGAGCCGGCGCGTATAGCGGCCCTCGCGGAACGCAGAGATGTCGACCGGCCCGAACAGCTCGTTCGGCTCCGTGAACCGGGTCAATAGATATTCGAAGTACCGCGCGTCGATCAGCTTCGCGAACATGTCGATCATCGCGGACTTCGCCGTACCGGGCGGTCCGACGATCACCATGTGCTCGCCGGCGATCGCCGAGATCGTCATCAGCCGGATGATTTCCTGCTTGTCGAGGAACTGCGCACCCATCTGGCGCGCGAGGTCCTGGAACGCCGCACTGACCCGCGCGACATCAATGGCAAAGCTGCGCGGAGTAGGCGGCGGAGCGACCATGAAGAAGGGCACATTACCCGAAAACGGGGCCCTGAAAAGGCGTCGGGCCGCCCAGGGCAGAGTTCCCCGGCGCGGCGAAAACGCCCGCGGACCTCAGCGCGGGAGCGTTGCGTTCACGACCACATACGCGCGATGGTCGCGGCGCGTCCCATGCAGGGACAGCGCTCCCGAACTACCTAGGGTGACCTCATGAACCGCACGTTGATCGCACTCCTCTTCGCTGCTGGTTGTACCGCCTCCGTTCAGTCCGCGCCGCCTGTCGCGCCGGCTCCGCCGCCCCCGCCGCCGCCCGCCGCGCCGGCTCCCGCACCGGTCGTCGTGGCCCCGGCGCCGGCTCCGGCCCCTGCGCCTGCGCCCGCCCC
>JAFAOG010000575.1 GCA_019237945.1 Deltaproteobacteria bacterium
TCTCGGGCTTCAGCTTGCCGATGCGCGTCTCGACATAGACGACATCGTCGCCTTCGCGGTACGCAGCGACGACACCGCGCGCGGCGTCTGCATCGAGGATGTTGACGCCCTGCTGCAGGTCGCTGACCTGCGGCAACGACGGCTGCGAGTCGGTGGTGCACCCGCCAAGACCCAACGTGATACCGATTGCGACCCACGTGCTGCGCATCGAGCCTCCTCCTCGTCGAAACGAGTGAGGCTGCTTACTGCAGCGCAGGTGCCAGTGAGGGCCGTCTGTGATTGCAGTTGGTTACCCTCGCGCACAATGACAGCGCTCATCCGACTCTGAACAAGTTGTTCAAGCGCTGTACGACCGAGTCGTCCAGGTCATGAACAAGCGCAGCTACTGCGCGGAGCCCTGACCCTTCTCTTTGGGCGGCTCGAGCCCGTCGCGAAGCTTGTAGAGCTTGTCGAGCTCTTTCTCGTCGGGGTGCAGGCTCTCGCACTCCGCGCCATGCGTCGACTGGTACGCCGGCACCAGGCACTGCTGCGTCATCGCGGGGAGCGCGCCACACTGCTTCAGGAAGTCGGCCTTCGGGGCAACGAACGTGAACACCGAGTCGCGCTTCATGCTCTTCGCCGCGTCCTGTTCGGCGCCGATCGCGTTGTAGAGGCTCTCGCACGGCGTCGCGCCCGGCGGCGCCTTGTACATCGCGATCAGCGTCGCGTACTCGCTGTCGATCGACGCGGCGTGATCGTCGGCGGGCTTGGCCGCGCCCGAGCCGGGCTGCACCGGCGGGAGCTTCGTCGGCACGGGCAGCGTCACCGCCGGCTTGTCCTTCGCGGAGTCGGAGTGTTTGTGGCAGGCAGTCGTCAGGACGAGCGCGGCGAGCACGAGCTTGGTCATGGATTCCTCAGGTCGGGTGGTAGCCAGCCGGAGACGCGGGTTGGCGGCAACGATTCGTGGGCGACGCCGAGATGATCGAGGACCCACGGATCGCGTGGCTCGATGTTGCGTGCAGCTTCGAGCTCACGGCGCGCCCCTTCGCGATCATGCGCTGCGAGCGCGAGCGCCGCCAGTGCGACGTGGGCGGCACCACCGGCGGGGCCCGCGTTCGCGGCGCGCTCGAGGATCGGCCTGGCCTCCGCGCGGCGACCTTCGAGCACGAGGATCATGCCCTTCACCTCGAGCGCGCGCTGGTCGTTCGGGTCGAGCGCGATCATGCGGTCGAGGGCGTGCTCGGCCTCCGCCGGCTGATGGCCGTCGAGGCAGGTCAGCGCGTAGTCGTGGAGCGTGCGCCAACGATCAGGCGCGAACGCGAGCGCCCTCGCGAGCATGGCGATCGCGTCGGCCGTGCGATGGTGCGCGCCGAGGTTTGCGGCCGCCAGCTCGTACACCTCGGGGACGTGCGTGCCGGCGGCGATCGCCGCATCCGCGGTGCGATCAGCATCGGAGCCACGCCCGGCGAGGTCGTAGGCGATGGCGAGCGTCCCGGCCGCTTCATCGGTGGGCTCGCTGGCGCCGAGGTGCGCCGCCCACGTGACGATGTGATCGGGAGGACCGGCGCGACCGGGACGCACCGGCGGCGGACGCGTCTGGATCCAGTGATCGACGATGTCGACCGACGGGATGTCGGCCGTCGGCCCGCGGCGCATGTGGCAGGCGACGCAGTCATCGCCGTTCTTCGCGCGCACCGCTGGCTTCTCGGTGCAGCCCTGCTTGGCGTGGCAGCTGTTGCAGCGGTCTCGCCAGTGCGCGGCGGTCTGGCCGCGCGAGCTCGTGTGCGGATCGTGACACGTCGTGCACGTCAGCTTGCCGGCGGACTTCAAGAAGCACGCGCTGCGGGTCATCCGGTCGGGGTGCTCGAGCAGGCTCACGCGATCGGGCTCGGCGGGGTCGCGCACGTAGTTGCGGCGAAAGCCGTCGAGCGGATCGCCGGGGCGATAGCCGAACACGTCCTTGCCGGGCAGGTACACCGATCCGTTGTCCTGGTGGCACTGCGCGCACACCTCGATCTGCTGCAGCGCCGTCAGCTTCGCCGGGTTGATGATGTCCTCGCGCTTCTGCGTCGCGACGTGGGTGGCGCCAGGCCCGTGGCAGCGCTCGCAGCCCACGCCGGCGGGCGTCGGCTCGAAGAACACGCGATCGGCGGTCAGCGATCGCTTCGGAGGATCGGTGTGGCACGCGATGCACGTTGCATCGAGGTGGACGAAGAAGCGCAGGTTCGTCTTCGTGAAGCCGGGGTCGATGCCCCAGGTCTTGCGCTCGGGAAACCAGTCGAGCGGGATCTGATAGAAGCGGTCGCCGACGCGCGTGTAGAACGACAGGCCGGAATCGCCCGAGCCGAGCGCGTGCGTGATCGGAACGACCCAGGTCTGGCCGTCGGGCCGGGTCTCCTCGATCGCGTAGTGCGTGCCGTCGCGCCTGGCGCGATAGCTGAGATCGCCGATGCGAACGGGCGCCGCACCGTCGAACAGCGTCGTGAGCCACGCCTTGTCGAGGTCCTCGAGCCGGCGCAGGCCAGTGCGCGCCATGCCGTGATGGGCGTAGCTCGCGCTCAGCTTCGCGTGGCACGGGGTGCACTCGGCGGCGCCGACGTAGCCCGCTTCGCGCGCGCCGCCGGGGGGCGAGGTCGGTACCGGGCGCGACCAGTCGACGGATGCGGCGGCCGCGGGTGGCGGCAGCGGCGCGGCGGGCTTGGTCTTCGCCGCGGGACGCGGATCGGAGTTGCAGGCGACGAGCAGCGCGACGATCAGGATGCGCAAGGTCACGTCAGTCGTCTCGCTTGCGTGGGCGCCGCAAGCCGTACTGCTCCATGCGTGCGATCAGGGTGCCTCGCGACACGCCGAGCGCGCGCGCGACCTGGGTCTGGTTGCCGCCGAATTCGTCGAGCGCCTCCATGATGCGCTTGCGCTCGAGCTCCGCGACCTCGCTCGCCAGGCTCTCGCTGCGCCGCATCGCGGGCTCGCTCCGGCGGATCCCCGAATCGCTGTTGCGCAGCGGCGGCTCACTGCCGCGCAGCATCGCGGCCTCGTCCTCGAACGAGATCCGCTCGATTGGCATCGTCGTCTCGCTCTGCCGCGTGTTGCGCAGCTCGCGCGCGGGGGCGAGCACGAGGTGCGAGGGCCGGATCGCACCACCCGACGACAGCAGCACCGCGCGCTCGATCGTGTTGCGCAGCTCGCGGACGTTGCCGGGCCACGTGTGCTGCTCGAGCGCGGCGACGACCTCGTTGCCGAACGCGATGTTGACACCGGGTCGCGCACGCGTCGCGAACGCCCGCGCGAGCGGCACGATCTCGGCCTTGCGCTCGCGCAGCGGCGGGATCGCGACGGTGACGCCGTTGATCCGGTAATAGAGGTCCTGGCGGAACCGGCCGGCCGCAACCTCGTCGAGCAGGTCGCGGTTCGTCGCGAACACGAAGCGAACGTCGATCTTCTTGCCGGCCGTCGCGCCGACGCGGCGCACGATGCGCTCCTCGATCACGCGCAGCAGCTTCGCCTGAACGCCGAGCGGAAGCTCGCCGATCTCGTCGAGGAAGACCGTGCCGCCGTTGCCGGTCTCGAGCAGACCGGGATTCGCCTTGTCGGCGCCCGTGAACGCGCCCTTCTCGTGGCCGAACAGCTCGCTCTCGATCAGCGACTCGACGAGCGCGGAGCAGTTGAACTTGATGAACGGGCCGGCCGCGCGCGGCGACAGCCGGTGGATCTGCTCGGCGCACAGCTCCTTGCCGACGCCGGTCTCGCCGTGGACCAGCACCGACAGATCGCCCTCCGCGACCTGCGCGACGAGCTCGTGCAGCGTGTCCATCGCCGACACCGGCTCGTCGGGATCGCGATCGACCTGCAGATACGCATGCGCGACCAGCTGCTCGGGGACAACGCCGTCGTGCGGGTAGCGCGCGACTCCGAACCGCGCGCGGATGCGATGACCGCCGAGCAGCTCGGCGAGACGCACGACGGTGAGCCCGATGTGCTGACCGCCGGTCTCGACGAGCACGAGCTGCAGCCCGTTTGGCCCGTCGGTCTTGATGACATCGCTCGTTCGCAGCGACGCGCGAAGCACGCGCAGCGCCTCGCGAGGATCGCCGGCGTCGATGCGCGCATGGACGACCGCGAACGGCGCGCCGGTGCGTGCCGACCGTGCGCACTCCGCATCGACCGGCGGCGTCGGGACATCAGCCTCGGGCAGCTCGACGACCGGTAGCCTGCGCTCGCTCGGCATCACGCGCTGCAGCAGGATCGCCGCTTCCCCGACGTGGATCGCATCGCCGATCGCGACCGCCACGGCGATGCCGTTGCCGACGAGCTTCCCGCGCACGCGCGTGCCGTTGCGGCTGCCTTCGTCGACGACCTCGAGCGGCGACATCCGGAGCGTCGCGTGGCGCCGCGAGACGGAGGCATCGTTGATGCGGATCTCGCACGCGGTCGAGCGGCCGATCGCGACCTCGCCGGTCGCCGGCAAGAGCTTGGTCATCACGGCGCCATTGACGCTGATCACCGCTTGAATGCGGCTGCCACCGCCCCGTTCCACCCCGGGGTCGGTGTCATCGTCGGGAAACTCGCTGACCACCAATGCCCAGTGTACCGGATCGGCCGGATCTCCTCGGCATCAATTGGTACTAGCTGTGTTTCGTTGTCGTGATCGCACCCACCACGCGATCCCCAGGACCAGCCACCAGGGGGCCCCGGGGTCGCCGGCGCACCCGCCGCAGCCGGCCGGCGTGGCGATGCAGTACTGGTCGAGGCCCTGGCCGCGGCACTCGTAGTGGGCGGGGCAGGCGTCGGGATTGCCGAAGCAGCCGACCGTGCAGACCTGATCGCGGCAGGTCGAGCTCGTGCAGTCGCTACCGCCGGTGCACGGCGATCCGATCGCGCCGGGCGAGGGCTCGCGATAGCGGCAGCCATCCGCCGCGCAGGTCATCGCGCTCGGGCAGTCGCTATCCTTCGTGCACGCGCGCGAGCAGAAGTAGAGCAG
>JAFAOG010000619.1 GCA_019237945.1 Deltaproteobacteria bacterium
CGGCGAAGCTATCATGTTAGCGTTCGCGCCATGCCAATGACGCAGACACCCAGCGGGCTCCAGTACGAAGACACGCAGGTCGGCACCGGCCCATCGCCGGCGAAGGGCCAGACGTGCGTGATGCACTACACGGGCTGGCTCTGGGAGAACGGCGCGAAGGGCAAGAAGTTCGACTCGAGCGTCGATCGCGGGCGTCCGTTCGAGTTCCCGCTCGGGCAGGGACGCGTGATCAAGGGCTGGGATGAAGGCGTCGCGTCGATGAAGATCGGCGGCAAGCGCACGCTGCTCATCCCGCCGGCGCTCGGCTACGGTGATCGCGGCGCGCCGGGCGCGATTCCCGGCGGTGCGACGTTGCTGTTCGAGGTCGAGCTGCTCGGCGTTCGCTGATCGCACGCGGCGACCTCGTCGCTCGTCGTCGCGCCGATCGCGCACCGGATGACGGCGCGCGGCTGCTGCCGGCACTCCGCTCCGTGCTCGCTCGCGAGATCCGCGCGCACGCGGACGCGATCCGGCTCGGCGAGCTTGCCGGCATCGATGTCGAGCTGCACGACGTGATCGAACAGCTGGTCGCAGTCGACGACGCTCGCCAGCTCCTCGCGCGGCGCCTCACCCGAGGTGTGCGCGGGCGCTCGGGGATGCGGCAGCTGCGGGGCAGGATGGCTGCCTCCGCCACCGCACGCGGCAAGCACCGCGAAAACGAGAGTCCTCATCGCGTTGATGGTAGCGTGGCGGTCGCGATGGCGCTGTGGTTTGCCGCCCTGCTCGGCCTGATCCAAGGCCTCACCGAGTACATCCCGGTCTCGTCGACGGCGCACCTGCGCGTCGTGCCCGCGCTGTTCGGCATGAAGGACGCCGGCGCCGCGTACACCGCGGTGATCCAGCTCGGCACGCTCGCCGCCGTCATCATCTACTTCGCGAAGGACCTGATCGCGCTGCCGCACGCGATGCTCAAGGCGCCCGGCACGCCCGAGGGACGGCTGCCGTGGATGCTCGCCGTCGGCACGGTGCCGATCGTGATCGCGGGCCTGTTGCTCAAGAAGCACATCGAGGGCGATCTGCGGTCGCTCTACGTGATCGCGGCCGCGCTCGTCGTCGTCGGCATCGCGATGGCCGTGATCGATCAGACGGCGGGCAAGCACGCGACCCGGCCGCTGGCGTCGCTGACCTACACCGATGCCGTGATCGTCGGCCTCGCCCAGACGCTCGCCCTGATCCCGGGCGTGTCGCGCTCTGGCTCGACGATCTGCATGGCCCTGCTGCTCGGCTTCACGCGCAGCGATGCGGCCCGGTTCTCGTTCCTGCTGTCGATCCCGGCCGTCGCGGGCGCCGGCATCCTCGAGGCGCGCGAAGCGTTCCGCACCCTCGGCGCCGATGCGATCCCCGCGCTCGCGGTCGGTACCGGTGTGGCCGCCGTCGTCGGCTACGCCACGATCGCGTGGTTTCTGCGCTGGCTCGGCTCGCACCAGCTGGTCGGGTTCGCGATCTACCGGATCGCGTGCGGCCTCGCACTGCTTGCGGCCCTGGGCGCCGGTTACTTGGCCAGCGTCTAGGTTGAGGGGCGCGCGCCCCGCTGATAGCCTCGATGCGTGAGGATTCTGGCTTGGCCTCTATTGATCCTGGCGTTCGTGGCCGGTGCCGCGCATGCCGATTGCCCGAAGACCGGTCGCTACTCGGTGAAGATCGACTCCGCCCCGCAGGGCGCGCCGATCTACATCGGCGACAAGACTTGCCAGATCGGCACGACGCCGTACGAAGGCAAGCTCAACAAGGGTGACTACACCGTCATCATCGACACTCCGGGCTACGAGACGGCGACCAAGACGTTCCACGTCGCGGCGCTGCGCAAGCAGCAGGAGCTGTTCGTCCCGCTCGTCAAGAAGGCGGATCCGCCGAAGGTCGACATCAAGGCCGACGCCGATCCCAAGGGCATGGCCGGCGCGACCGTGCTGCTCGACGGCGAGGTCAAGGGCAACGCGCCCGTCACGCTGACGACGACCGAGGGCCGCCACCTCGTCCACATCCAGAAGGACGGCTACGAGCCGTACGAGACCTGGATCACCGCGACGAACAACCAGACGCAGACGCTGCTCCCGCAGCTCAAGGAGATCGCGAAGCCGAAGTACGGCACCGTCGTCGTCGATTCCGACGTCCCCGACGCCGAGGTCTACATCGACGGCAACAAGCACCCCGACAACACGCCGGCGGTGATCCAGAACGTCGTCGAGGGCCTCCACGTGATCGAGGTGCGCAAGGCACCCGGCCTGCCGTGGAAGCAGACCGTGCAGGTCACCGCGAACCAGCAGACGAAGGTGCGCGCCGAGCTCGCCGCGACGATGAATGGCGGCGTCGGTGTCGTGCGCGTCTTGAGTGATGCGCAGGGCGCGCGCGCGTTCATCGACGGTACCGACCAGGGCCCGGTCCCCGTCGACATCAAGGACGTCAAGGCGGGCGATCACATCATCCAGGTCAAGGCGCCCGGCATGCAGACCGGCGAGAAGCACGTCACCGTCGCGGCGGGCAGCTCGCAGATCGTCAAGTTCGACCTCAACCAGGAGGCGGCGGGCGATCAGGGCACGCTGAAGGTCGTGTCGATGGTGCCCGAGGCGCAGGTGTTCATCGACGGCGCGTCGGTCGGCAAGGTTCCGCAGGAGAAGAAGGTCTCGGCGGGCGAGCACCCGGTCGTCGTGCGGCTCGCCGGCTACAAGCAGTTCGAGCAGAAGGTCCGCGTCGAGGCGGGCCAGACCGTCACCGTGCAGGCGACGCTCAAGCCGGTCGGCCGGCTGCGCATCCTGTCGACGCCGTCACAGGCGACGGTGCTGATCAACGGCCTGCCCGTCGGCAAGACGCCGCTCGATCAGGAGGTCGAGACCGGCGAGACCGTCGTGCGCATCGAGCAGCCCGGCTTCCAGGCGTTCGAGCAGACGATCACGATCGAGGGCGGCAAGACGCAGACGCTGTCGCGCGAGCTCGCGGTCGCGGGTCCGAGCGAGGCGGAGCTGCTCGCGCAGCAGCGCGGTCTGTCGTCGTTCGGTGCGCGCACGCTGCCGCGCGGTCGCTCGACGGTCGACCTGTCGGTGGGCTACCCGTACTACGGCGAGGGCCGCGTCACCGTCGGCGCCGGCAAGATCGCGAACCAGTTTGGCTTCGATGCCACCGTCGGCGTCCGCTCGATGCTCGCGCGCACCGAGCTCGGTCTCGGCGCCCGCATGATGCTCGCCGACAACGAGCCTTTCTCGGCCGGCGTGTTCACCGACCTCTGGTACGGCAGCAAGCTGCTCGACAACTCGCAGCGCAACGGCGTGACGTGGGACGTTGGCGTGCTCGCATCGCTGACCGCCGCGGAGCACGTGACGATCACGGGCCGGCTCTACCTCGACGTGTGGAGCGACCGCCACTGCCCGGTCGAGGCGAAGACCGGCGCGGCGACGAACAACCACGGCTTCGACGGCGATCCGATCCAGGTGTGCATCGCGTATCACGAGAACTTGCTCTCGGCGATGGACAAGGCGCACGTCGAAGCGCTCACCGGCTGGAGCAAGCCGAGCGACGTGTTCAACCGCGAGAACGGCGCGCGCGTGATGGCGAGCGTGATCTCGGAAATCGCAATCGAGCAGAACTGGAACGCGTGGGGCATCCTCGAGGGTGCGCCGTTCCAGAGCGAGCGCGCGCTGTTCACGAACCAGTTCGCGCACTCGATGTTCGATACGGACTACGTGCTGTATCTGCGGCTCGGCCTGACGTACAAGTTTTAGTCACTGCACGTTCGCGGCGCCGGCCGTCGACGTCGTGCCCGGATCCTGCAGCGCCGGGCTCATCAGCCCGTTGACCTGCACGGTGCCGGTGCGCGACTCGAGGCGAATGCGGCCGACCGCGCCGCCGCCGCCGCCCGGGTTCGCTGCGGCGGGCTGACCCGCGGGGGTCGCGGCGGCTCCGCCGGCCCCGCCGCCGTCGCCATTCGCGGCCATGTTGCGATCGAGGCCGCCGGGCGCGCCATTCGTCGTGTCGCCGCCACCGGCGCCGCCGTTGACCGCGAGCGAGCCGTCGACCGTGACGACCGGTGCCTCGATCAGGATCGCGCCGCCCGCGCCGCCTCCTCCGCCGCCGCCGTTGCCGTCGTTCGCCGTGTTGCCGCCGCCGCAGCCGCCGGCGTTGATGCCGCCGCTGTTGCCGATCGACACGCTCGTGTTCGATGCGAGCTGCAGCGCGCCGCCACCACCGCCGCCGACGTGGCCGCCATTGTGCCCGCCGCCGCCGCCGCTTCCGCCGACGAGCACCGAGATGAATTGATCGCCGTAGCTGGCGCCGCCGGCCGTGCCGCCATTGCCCGTGCCGCCGGCCGCGCCGTAGCCAGCGCCGCCGCCACCGTCGTTCTTGCCGGTCTGCGCCGCGCCGGCGCCCATGCCGGAGCCCGGATTGTCTCCGTTGCCGCCGTTGAAGCCGCCCGGGCCGGCGTTCTTCGTGTTGTTCGCGCACGGACCGCGCACGTCGACGATGCCGTTGATCGCGATCGCGCCGTCGGCGACAAAGGCCGCCGCGTTCGGACCGACGAACGAGACGCTGCCCGTGATCGTGAGCCCGCTGAACCGGAACACCATGACGTTGCCGCGCAGCACCGCCGTGTAGCCGGTCGTCGCCGGCATCGTCGTGCCGTCCATCGTGTTGAACTTGATCGTGCCGAGCGTGAGCGGCGCGCCGCCCTGCGCGGTGAAGTCGCTCGACTGCACGGCACCACCGTGCGCCGCGAGCTGACCGCAGTGCGCGGTGCCGGTCGACACGCAGCCCCAGCTGCACGTCGAGACGACCGGCGTCGCGTTGGGGCCCGAGCACGTCGACAGCGTGACCGCGTTGAGACACGTCGCAGACATGCCGGTGCACGCCGGTGGAGGCGGCGCATCGATCGATGCATCGATCATCTGCGAATCGATCGACTTCGTGTCGATCGCGTGCGGCGCATCGCTTGCGGCGTTCGCGGAGAACTTGCACGCCGAGAGCGCGACGAGCAGCAGACGAGAGCGAGCCATTCACTCCACGGTAACACTAGCCGTGCGGTGCGAACGCGATGGCAGAGTAGGCGATGGTAAGACTCGCGCCGGGGTTGTGATACGCGTGGCGTTGATCACCGCGGAAGATCACGACGTCGCCCTCGCCGAGCGTGAACTTCTCACCCGCGACCGCGAGCTCGATCACGCCGCGCTCGCATGTCAGGTACTCGCGTGTCCCCGGTGTGTGGGGAACGCCGGCCATGCGCGCACCCGCCGGCAGCGCCATCCGCTCGAGATCGAGGCCCGGTAGCGGCTCGGGCAGCAGCTTGCGGATCGCGACCGGGCCGCGCTGGCGCGTCGGCAGCTCGTCGGCGCGCAGCAGCCGCGCAGATTGCCTCGGCGTCGCGAGCAGCTCGTCGAGCCGGATCTGCAGCGCATTCGCGACCTTGATCAGCACGGCGAGCGTCGGATTCGCGGCTCCGGACTCGAGGTGGGTCCAGGTCGCGCGCGGCACGCCTGCAATCTTCGAGATCTGCTCCTGCGACAGCCCGCGGGCCTCGCGGATCGCGCGCATGTTGTCGGCGAGGTGGTCCTGCTCGCTCATCGGTTGGCCTCCCGCCAACAGATTAGCGCATCCGATGACATCTTGGCGGACCGTGCGTACTCCTGAGTCATGCCGATCGAAACCGCTCTCCTCACCGGCGCGAGCCGCGGCCTCGGCCGGGCCCTCGCCGAACAGCTCGCCGCCCGGGGCACGCGCGTCGTTCTCGTCGCCCGCGAGGCCGGCCCGCTCGACGACCTCGTCGCCGGCATCCGCGCCCGCGGCGGGACCGCGCATGCGATCGCCGCAGACATCGCCGACAAGCACGCGATCCATCGCATCGCCGGCCAGGCCCATGCGCTCGTCGGCGATCTCGACCTGCTCGTCCACAACGCGAGCACGCTGGGGCCCACGCCGCTGCGCCTGCTGCTCGACACCGAGTGCGAGGACCTCGCCGCCGTGCTCGAGACCAATCTGATCGGGCCGTTCCGGCTCACCAAGGTGCTCGCGGGCGCGATGGCGATCCGCGGCGCCGGCGTGATCGTGCACGTCAGCTCGGACGCGGCGGTCGAGCCGTATCCGC
>JAFAOG010000159.1 GCA_019237945.1 Deltaproteobacteria bacterium
CGCGTCGATGGCGACCTTGCGCGTGCGCCACTCCTCGCGATCGACGAGCAGCTCCTGCCGAACGGCGTCGAAGACCTCCTCGGGGCGCAGGTTCGCGAGCGGAGCATCGCCGGCGAGCACGGACAGGCCGATGCTGCAGCGGTACCGGACCTCGAACGACGGATCGCGCAGCCCGCGCCACAGACCCCAGATCGCGAGATCGGGTGCACCGGTCGCGATGATCGGCGGCATGCGCCGGCGCAGCTGCTCGGGGCGCTTGGGATCGAGCAGGACGTCGAGCAAGGCGCCCGTGCACAGCGGCGCGACGCTGCGAAGCGCGTTGGTCGCGGCGCGTGCGATGTCGGTGTGGTCGGAGCCGACGAGCTCGATCACGGTCGGAATCGCCTCGACGGGCAGTGGCTTCGAGAGCACCGCGGCGACGCGGGCTGCGTTGTTCGACCGCAGGTCGCGCAAGATCGCGGAGATCGCATCCGTCGAGACGCGAGGAGGGGCAGGGACCGCGCGCCGGCGGCGGCGCATGCGAAGCGGAACGGCTTCGCCGGGATGACCGAACGCGGGCATCGCCGTGAGCGAGAGCCACGGCTCGTGACCCGACTCGGGCTCGGCGGGCAGCTCGTTCGCCTTCTCGAGCAGGCCGGCCTCGAGCGAGCGCGTGTACGACCGTGGGATGCCGGCCGACACGAGCATGCTGATCGCGCCCGCAATGATCGCGAGGACGAGCAGGGCGTGGCGATCGTCGGCGGCGATGTAGATCACGACGGCGATCAGCTGTGCAGCGATGATGTCGCCGAGCTTGTCAGCGCCGACGTCGAGCACGACCTTCGTCGGCCGCTTCTGCTCCGGCGGCAGCGGCGCGTAGAGCAGCTCGTAGCCGGCGCGGTAGATCGAGTTGCGCATCACGAGCTCGGCGCCGCGGGCGACCGTCGCGACGAACGGAACGCGCAGGAAGAACGCGAGGACCGAGAAGCCGGTGAGCGTGACCGGGAGCGTCGCGACGGTGCGCGGCACGCCGAGCGCGGTGATCGCGGGGCCGCACAGTACGACCTGGACGATCGCCGTGATGATGTTGGTCGCGGTGTAGAACACGGCGAGCGCACGCAGCAGGTCGGCCTTGGAGCCGCCCTGGACGATGTCGGCCTTGAAGACGTAGTCGAGCGCGCCGGCGCCGACGGCCGTGATGATCACGACGAGGCCGGCCTTGCGCAGCAGGTGCGAGCGCGCGACCGAGCCGAGCGCGGCCCACGTCGACTCGGCCTGCGGGACCTCCTTCGCGGCGGCGCCGCGGCCGAGGAACCAGAGCAGGATCGCGGAGGCGCCTTGCATCACGGCGAGCACGATCAGGATCGCGTTCGTGTCGAGGTACGCACCGGTCCGCTCGGCGACGACGCCGCCGAGGATGCCGCCGAACGTCGCGCCCATGCCGATGCGGCCGATGTGCTTCTTCGCGGTCGTGACGTCGAAGCGCTCGTTGATCAGCGACCAGAAGCCCGAGACGAGCACCGCGGACGCCGTGTTGAGGTGGAAGAACACGAGCACCGCGGTGAGCTTCGGAAATCCGGCGCTCAAGAACCACTCGCCGACGAGCACGCCGGCGCTGACGAAGTTCATCGCAGGCACGAGCTTGTGCGGCCCGTGCTTCGTCATCAGCTTGCCGGCGACCAGGATCACGGGCATCGCGAGCGCCGCCGACAGTCCGATGAAGAGCGGCAGCATCGTGACCGGGAACTGCGCGAGCAGCGTCGCGTCGCGGGCGGCCTTGGCCGCGAGAAATGCCGCGACGACGATCAGCGCGCACAGCGTCGCGAGCCATGCCCGCTTCATGTCACGACTCCTGAGACGGCTGCTGTGACTTGACGAGCTCGTCGTGGATCTTACCCGTGCGGTACGCGAGGAAGAGCCACAACGCGGCGAGCGCGACGTTGAGGGCCGCGAAGGCCTTCGTGCCGACGCCGAGGACCTCGACGAACAGGAACACGATGCCGATGCCGGCGATCACGTCGCCCATGCGGAAGAAGAACGTGTCGATCGCGGCCTTCGCCTTGTACTTCGCGTCCGGCGAGGTCGGCAGGAACAGCGCCTGACGAAGCGTGTTGTGGAGCGAGTAGTCGAGGCTGTTCTCGGTCGTCTTCTCGACGCGGATCATCGCGAGGCTGACCCACGTGAACACGCCGATCCAGCCGAACAGCACGATGGCGGGCATGATGAACAGCGCCTTGCGCATGCCGAGCACGGTGAGGACGCGTGCGACCACGAGGCCCTGCAGCACGGCCGACACGATGTTCACGACGCCGTAGTAGTCGCTGTAGAAGTTGCTGATGTACGCGTCCTGCGCGGCCTTCGTAAGGTGCGCGACGTGATCGGTCGCGACCTTGCCGATGACGTACTCGCCGGTCGTGTTGATGATCGTCGCGACGAGCAGCATCATCGCGAGCAGCCGCAGATAGCGGTCGTGGATGACGAGCGAGAAGCCGCCCTTCTTGTCCTTCGACGCGGAGGCGCTCGCCGGCTGCTCCTTCTTCCCGTCGCGGACCTTCGCGAATCGCTTGTCGACGATCTGGTAGAGCACGATCGAGATGCCGAGGCCGATCACGGCGAACAGCATCAGGCCGTGGATGCCGAGGTACTTGTGCAGGACGTGCGGGACGAACGCGCCGACGATCGCGCCGATGCTGGCGCCGAAGCCGATGATGCCGAACACGCGCTTGCCGGCTTCCTCGGTGAACAGGTCGTTCGCGAACGACCAGAAGTTCGACACGACGAGCGCGTTGAAGATGCCGAGCCACAGATAGAACGCGAGACCGATCGGCGCCTTTGCCTGCGCGAGCACGTAGAACGCGACGAGGCAGCCGATGAAGATGACCTGCATCGTCGTCATCAGCCGGATGCGACTGACGCGGCTCGACAGATACGAGAACGCCGGCACGACGCCGAGCAGCAGGATCGTCTGTCCCGCCGAGGCGTAGGCCTTGAGCTCTGCGCCACCGCCGAGCAAGATCAGCGGCTCGCGCGCGACCTTGAGCACGTAGTAGCAGGTCAGCAGGATGAAGACGTTTGTCGCGAGCAACGCGACAGTGGCCGCCTCCGACCGCTTGACCGGGATCACCTTGTGAAGCCAACGGCCTACAACGCCGTGCTCCGCTGCCTCGTCTGCGTATCCGTAGTCCACGATGACGCAACGTTGTGCAATGCCCCGGCCAAACATTTCTGAGGCCAAGTGCGCGTTGGCGCGCGCTCTACGTGTGCGCGGGCGCGACACTCGGCGCAGCTGCGAGCGCGTAACGCCGGCAGTGCTCGAGGTAGGCATGCTCGTGCAGGCCGACGAGCTGGACGAGAGCTCGCCACAGCCAGCTCGGGGCATCGAGCGTTTTCGTCCGGTGGCGTGTCAGCTCGGCTCGCCAGGCCTTGCTGGCGGCCCCGTCCATCTGGCGGCGGTGCGCGCGCCCGACGACCTTGCCCAGGTAGTAGGCGACGGCGCGGGCGTCCTCGGCATCGATCTGGTCGAGCTCGACCTTGAGGTCCTGCGGGAGCAGCTCGCGGATGAAGACCGAGCGCTCGAGCATCGAGGCCGCGAGCATGCGCGATCCGAGAGCCGGCGCGAGGTGGCGAGCGCCCATCACCACGCGCACACCGGGCGACACGCCGGGATTGACGTCGGGCGCCCATGGCGCACGGGCCTCGATCGCCTGCTTGATGTCGAGCAGGGCGAGCCGCGGCCGGTGCTTCTTCTCGGTGTGGAACTCGACGAGGGCGGCGACCCGCCACAGGCCGAGCGAGCTGCAGCCCTTGACCCAGAACGCCGCGTCGGCGAGGTGGACCGGTCGCGCGGCATCGCGATCCTCGAGCCGCGTGATCAGCTTGCGGATCGGCTCCTGCTCGACGAGCTTCTCGACCGCGGTGTACTCCTGCTTCGACAGCGGCCAGAACTGCTTGCCGAGCGGAAACTTGCGCTCGCCGCCGATGCGCTCGTCGAGCAGACGCTTGCTCGTCCGCTTGACCGCACGCTTCATGACGAGCCGGATCGGCATCGGCAGGTCCTCGATTGCCTCCGAGACCTCCTCGCCGTCGAACGCGTTCTCGTAGCCGGCGACGAGATCCTCGGTGATCCGCGCCGTCGTCACGCCGGGAAGATCGGAGCTGCGCGCCGACATCGCGAGCGACAGCGCGAGGCGGACGAGGTCGTGCGCGGGGTTGCCGATCACCGTCTGATCGAGATCGCGCATCTCGACGACCGAGTGGCCCTCGACGTGGCCGATCGGGCCGAGGTTGCCGATGTGGCAGTCACCGCAGATCCACACGGGCGGCCCAGCGGGGATCGTCGTCGTCTGCGGAGAGGCGAGCCACGTGTAGAACTGGTCGGTGCTGCCGCGCACGAACGCGTGGGCGCTGCGCGCCATCTTCAGCTCGCGCTTGGCGATCAGCACCTTGCTGCGTTCACTGGGCTTGGGGATCTTCATGCGGCGACCTGGCGCTGCGGCTCGTGTAGCAAGTAGATGCTGGCGAGCAAGGGCGGCGTGCCGGCGAGGAAGCCGCCGAGCACGTCGAACGGCCAGTGCACGCCGAGGTAGATCCGCGACAGGCCGATCGACAGGATCAACGGCACGGCCGTCGCGACGATCGCGACCTTGTGCCGGGGATAGAGCAGCACGAGCACCGCCGCGATCACGCCCCACACGCCGACCGCCGACATCGAGTGGCCGCTCGGGAAGCTGTAGTCCTTCGGGATCGGGATCTTGTCGAACAGCTGCGGCCGGTCGCGCGCGAACACGCGCTTGAGCAGCACGTCGCCGAGCATCACCGCGACCGCGTTGACGGCGAGCACGATGATGGCGGCGCGCTTGCGATTGCGCCACGCGAGCACGCCGACGACGATCAGCACGGGGATCAGGAACACCGTCGAGCCGATGAACGACGCCGACAGCGCCCACGCGTCCCCGACCTTCGAGTCGAGGTGCTCGTGCATCGCCATCTCGGCGCGGATATCGAGCTGGTCGACGGAATCGACGCGGATTTCGCGCGCGATCACGCCGAACGCCAGACTCGCCACGACGGCGAGCCCGAACATCGCGAGCGCGTGGCCGGTAGGGCGGGGAAACTTCATCGCGTGACGCCGACGACCTTGATTCCGCGCGTGCCGAGATCGAATGCGTGGATGACGAGCGGCTTGGCGCTCGTGCCGTTGTGGATCGTGAAGTCGACGCGGCGCCTGTCATCGCTGTCGGGGACGTTGCCGGGGTTGGTCGGCTGCGGCACGAAGCACATGCGGCTCTGATCGTCGACGGTGGCGTGCACCTGCGTGTCGACGCCGTAGCCGTGCTCGACGACGGTGTACGTGAAGCGGTCGCGCGGATACACCTCGCGCAGCCGGGCGAAGTCGGTCGCGCAGATCGAGCCGTTGTCGTTCGCGATGTCACCGAGCGGCGAGATGCGCGTCAGGTAGCGATGCAGGATCTTGCGCTGCCGCTCGATCAGGATGTTGTAGATGTACTCGGCGTTCTCCGCCTTGCTCCACGCGCCCAGCTCGACGAACTTCTTGATGTCCTCCGGCGACAGCTGCGCGATCTTGCGGGCCATCCACGCGTTGTCGCGCTCGGTCGCGCGCATGAACGCCGGGTTCGGATAGAACGGCCGCCAGCGCACGGGATCGAAGTCCGGGTAGTTGAAGTAGCCGAACTGCTCCTTGCCCGGTACGCGGTGCGCACGATCCCACGGCTCCTCGTCGGCGCCGAACGTGATCAGCTGCTTGCCGATGTCCTTGATGTCGAACTCGTAGCCGTAGCCGAGGCGGCGCGACATGTCGTCGAGCGTGACCTCCTCGCCGAAGATGTCGCTGGTGTCGAGGATGTAGTGCTTGAAGAAGCCGGGCGATGACTTCTTCTTCTCCTTGTTGACGGCCAGCCACACGTCCATCGAGTTCTGCTCGCGCGCGTCCCAGTGATCGAGCCACGCAGCGACCAGCCGGCTACCGCGCAGCTCGCGCCGATCGGCGTGGTCGACGACGTCGTTCGCATCGTCGTCGCGCGTGCCGATGTAGCGGAACGGACCGACCGCGACGCCGGGCAGCCACTTCGATGCCTGCATGCGCACGAGCCCGTTGCCGAGCTGCGTCGACGACTCGAGCACTTCCTTCAACGCGTCCTCGTCGAACGGGTGCGTCAGGCCCGAGTTCTCGACCACCTTGAGGCCCGGCTTGAGCGTCAGCATGTCGCGGCGCACCTGAACGATCTGCTCGCACGTCGTGTTGAAGCCGAGTGCATCGTAGATCGCGGCGCCGACGACGCTCGCCGCGCTGCCGCGCTCGGGCTTCCCCTTCTCGTCGGCCTTGAGCATGTACTTGCCCTTGCCTTCGATGTTCACGCGGAAGCCGAGCGTCGCGCCGTTGTCCTTGCCGTGGTCGATCACCCACGCGCCCTTCTCGATCTTGTCGGGCGGGGGCAGCATGTCGTTCTCGTCACACGCCCCCGGCTCCTTGGGGTTGGGCGCGACCGGCTTGCGGTTCGTGAACCATGACGAGTCGGCGACCTCGTCCATGCTGTTGACGTTGCGCGCCTCGCCGTGGACCGCGAGCGAGAGGCCGCGCGAGATGCGCGCGAAGACGAGGTTATCGACCTGGTCCCAGATGTACGGCGAGACGTACTCGGGCGGCGAGCAATCCTGGTCGCTGCCCTCGCCGTGACACGGCAGCGAGAACGGCTGCATGTCGTTGTCCTTGACCATCGGGTCGCGCAGCGGAAAGGGATGCTTGCCATGCGAGCAAGCCGCCACGAGGACGATCGAGACGATTGCGTTGCGCATCTTAGAATCCTTGCCGCGAGCCGATCGTGACGCGCACCGACGTGATGCCCGCGCCCTGATCGAACGTCTCGGAACCGAGGCCGAACAGGATCTCGAAGCCCTGGTCGCGCTTGGTATTCGTCGTCAGGCCGATATCCCACGACCACCGGAACTTGCCGGGGATCAGGCCGTCGAGGTGCTCGCCGAATGCGTTGCCGAGCGAGACGCGCGTCTGGGCGTCGAAGCCGATGAAGACCGGCCACGTGTAGCCGAGCTGGGCCGCCGCGACGCTCTGGCCGCGCAGCCAGCCCGGCACGAAGCCCGGCATCAGATCGCCGTCGAGCACGGGGTACTCCATGAACGGGATCGGCCGCATGCCGCGGATCTGATCGAGCATGCTGACCGCGAGCTGCATCTTGATGACGCGCTGGCGGCCGGTGAGATCGACGGAGCCGCCGACGACGCCGCCGTACTGCATCCATGCGCGGTCGCCGGGCAGCTCCTTGTTCGGCTGCGCCCACGCGTGAATGAACGCTCCGCTGCCCGGTGCGGGCTTGGGCGCGCGCGAATCGAGCAGCAGGTCGACCGCGCCGAACGCGGACGTGTACGTCTCGGTGAGGCCGGGCGGCTCGGCGAAGTCGCCCATCTGCACGCGCTCGAGGACGCTCGGGTTGTTGCAGCACGTACCGCCGACGGGAGTCAGGCGATGCACGCCGCCCCAGATCTGCAGGCGGGACTCGCGGCCCGGAATCTTCGCGTGATAGCTGAGCGATGCTTCCGCCTTCTCCAGGCCGAAGCGCGACTGGTTGCTCGACTTCGCGTCGGGGCCAATGCCGAAGAAGATGTTGTCTTCGGCGCGGCGGAAGTCGAAGCGCGCCTGCACGGTGTTCGAATTGTCGAACGCGTAGTGATCGGCGACCGTCGCCGAGATCCACGGCCGTCCCCACGTGGCGGCGTGAACGCGCAGTGTGTTGTCGTCCGCGAGGAAGTCCTGACCCGCATAGTAGACGCCGACGCTCGGGAGCAGACCGAAGTCGAACAGCGCGGTCGGGAAGATGACGTTGTTGCCCTTCGGTCCGAACGTGAAGATCTCCTGCACCGAGTCCGCCCAGTGCTCGCGCTCCGCCTTCGTGACGAACGCGCCCAGCGGGCGGCGCAGCAGGTACTCGTTGGCGGCATACGCCGGCGCGAGCACGACGCGCGGGATCCACAGCGGCCACGAATCGGCATCGCTGTCAGGATTGCCGCGGCCGTCGTAATCCGGCACGGGACGTTTCGGCTCCGCGTGCGCGGTGACCGTGCTCGCAAGCAACGCCGCGAGGCAGGCGACGATATGGGACCGAGTGTTCAGAATAATTCCGCCAAGTGCACGGCTCGCGCCAGCGCGCAACAACGCGTCGCGCCTAGCACCGCGCCGCACGGCGCGCGCGCGCACGCCACACGCACGACGTTTCCGCACGGTGTGCGGTGGGGCAATCGGCAGATCCCGCAAGTCGGACCGCGACGTGCATTGGAAGCGGCCCATGCGGCGCTTCTTGATCCTCACGATCGTCTCCCTTGGTGCTCTCACGGTGGCGCAGGCCGATCCGAGCACCGACACGCAGTCCCCAACTCCCGCGCAGCAAGCGGCGGGCTCCGGCTCCGGCGAGATCGCGCCGCCGGCTCCGGACGCGAAACCGCAGGACGTACAGAAGGCGAAGGAGATCGCGAAGACCGCGGACCTCACGCCGATCGTGCCGAACCCGGGCAACCCGTCGAAGCCGGCGTACCAGCTCTACGCCGAGCTCGATCCGCCGATCCTCGCGACCGGTCTCGTCTTCATCTATGGACGCAGCTACAAGGTGACGCCGGTCTACTGCGCGCCGCTATGCGATCCGAATGGCGTCAAGTCGGGCCCGGGCGTCACGAACCCGTACCCGGGCCTCAACGCGCTCGACAAGGTGACCGCCGGCTACTACTCCGCGGGCTGGTCAACGGCGTCGGACATCGGCCTCTATGGACTCGCCGGCGCGGCCGCGGTCACGCTCGTTGCGGATGAGGGCGTGCTCAGCGGCCTCAACGACGGCGTCGTCGTCGCCGAGGCAACGCTGTCGGCCGCCGCGCTCGGCTCGATCATGACGCTCGCCGCCGGTCGCCCGCGCCCGTTGATGTACGGCGACAAGGCTCCGGAGAGCCTGCGCGAGAGTGGTAACGGCGGCCTGTCGTTCATCTCGAGCCACACCTCGGAGTCGTTCGCGCTCGCGACGTCGCTGTTCGTCACCGAGCACCGCCGCCATCCCGACGAGAAGTGGCCGTACTACATGCTCGGCGGCGGCCTCGGCGTCGCGAGCTTCGTCGCCACCGCGCGCGTGATGAGCGGTTACCACTTCATCACGGACGTGATCGGCGGCGCGGTCGTCGGCTCGTCGGTCGGCGTCCTGATCACGTCGGTGCACAAGTCGCCGGTCAAGGTCATTCCCGTCACGAACCAGGATGCCAGGGGCAACCTCAGCGGCGGTGGCGTCGGTATCTCGGGCGAGTTCTAGCTAGTTCATCGCCTGGGCGAAGAGGTCGGTCATCTCGGGGATCGACGCCGCGTTCGCGTTGCAGGGGAGCTTGTCGAGGCCGAGGATCGTCTGCACGGTCTTGAGGTAGCTCGCGGTGTCGTAGGCGGTGTTCGACACCATGCCCGACTTCGCGAGCGACGAGATCGCGATGAACGGCGGGTCGTCGGCGCCGTTGGAGCCTTCGTCCCACAGCAGGAAGATCACGCCGCCATTCTTGAAGGCGTCGGTCGCCATGATCTTCGGGAGCTCCTGCGAGAGCCACGCATCGCCCTGCGCGATCGTGCCGTCGTGCATGTCGTTGTCGAGGTTCGGCGTGATGAAGACGTACTTGGGGACCTGGTTCGCCGCGATGTCCTTGTCGAGCTCGCTGTAGTCGACGACGTGATCGGTGCAGCGCTGCGACGGCTGGAACTTCTTGCCGTCCCACCCGTTGATGTCGTCGAAGTAGACGAACGGGTTGTGCTTCGCCGCGTAGCGACCCTTCGAGGTGAGGCCGCACGGCGAGCCCATGCTCTCCTGGTACGACTTCCACGACAGGCCGGCGAGCTCCAGCTGATCGGCGATGTGGGTCGTCGAGTCGATCGAGTGCGCGCTCGGGTCCGCGTCGTCGGCGATGCCGTAACCCTGACCGCCGACCATCCACAGATAGTTCGGCTCGCTCGGGTGAATGTACGGGTCGTGGTAGCCGGCGGCGACCGCGCCCGAATTCGCGAGCTGGTTGATGTACGGCGCCGCGCCGTTGCCGAGGATGTCCTTGCGGCTGTGATTCTCCATCACGACCGTGAACACCGAGCCGTTGAAGCCGGCCGTCGGCGTCGCGGTCGTCGCGGTCAGATCACACGTCGGACCGCCCGGTGCAGTCGGCGACGACGGTGACGAGCCAGGCGACGAAGCGCCACCACCACAGGCAGCCATCCCGAGAACAAGCGCAGCAAGTTTCCTCATCGAACCCCCTTGGACTGACAAGGTGGGTAGGGAGGAGACAACGCGCAATCGGAGGCACTCGCAGAGCGAGCACCTCCGATGCACCGCGTTCCTAGGAACGACGACTACTAACGATTCGTGTTCTCGTAGTCGTCGTTCGTCGTCGCGCCCGCGCCCGCGTTGACGCCGGCCTCGCCATCCTTGGCCTTCGCGCCGACGTGGCCCTTGACGCCCGCCTTGTGGGTGCCGGCCTTCGCGCCGACATTCGCGCCCGCGCCGACGCCGTTGTCCTTCGCGGTGCCGTTGACGCCCGCGTTCGCGCCCGCCGCGTGCTGGTCCGCGTCGACGCTCGTCTTCGCGTTGACGCCCGCCGTGCCGGCCGCAGCCTTCGCGCCGACGCCGGCCTTCGCGCCGATGTCATGCGCGCCCGCGTTCGCTCCGACGTTCGTATCGAGGCCCGCGCGGCCGTCCTTCGCGGTGCCGTTCAGACCCGCGCCGACACCCGCCTCGTGCGCGTTGACGTTCGCGCCCATCGAGCCGTTCACGCCGGCCTTGCCGTCCTTGGCGTGCGCGCCGACGCCGGTCGAGACACCGGCCGCGTTGCCGTTGACGTCGCCACCGACGTTCGCGCGAACGCCCGCGTTGCCGTTGGCGGCATCGCCGCCGACGCCGGCCTTGACGCCGACGTCATGGCTGCCGTTCGACACGCCCGCGTTCGCCTTCACGCCGGCCGCGCCGCCGGTCGCCTTGCCGTGGACGCCCGCGTGGATCTTCGTCTTGCCGACGGTGTGGGCCGCATCGCCCGCGGTGTCCTTGACGGTGTCCGCGCCATCCTCGATCGCATCGCCCGTGGCGTTCACGGCCTTCTTCACCGTGTGACCGGCACCGTGCGTGTTGACCTTGACGCCGCCGTGAACCTCGGCCGCGCCATTGCCGGCGCTCGCGCCAGCCTCACCGCTCACCGGCGGATCCGCGAACGCGGGCACCGAGAGGAAACCGAGAACGACAGCAAGCTTCAGCATTTTCCGCATCATTAACCTCTGCGAGTTGTTGGGTCGTAATTGTGCAGACGGCGTGCCTTGTCGTTGATCGAGCGCCGATGTCACGGTGCGCGCGCGACGCCGTTCGACGGCACGCTCAGCGGCAGCTTGAAGAACGTCTGTGGGTCAACGAGCCCACCGTGCACGCGAATGCCGACGTGCAGGTGAGGGCCCGTCGTGCGCCCGGTGTGCCCGACGAGCCCGACGCGCTCGCCCTGGCGCACGTGATCGCCTTCCGCCACGGTCGCCTTCTGAAGGTGGAAGTACATCGACGCGATCCCCGCGCCGTGAGCGATCACGACGACGTTGCCGGCGAGAAACGTCTCGCGCACGAGCACGACCGTGCCGTCGTTGACCGCGGCGACGGCGCTGCCTTCGGTCTCGTCGAGATCGAGGCCGAGGTGCTGCGCGCGGTGGCCGTCCTGGAACGTGCGCCACTCGCCGAAGTACCCCGTGATCGCACCGCGCGGCTGGCGGAACGCGTGGTGGAACAGCGGCTCGCCCGCGGCCTTCGCGTAGGTCGCGCCGATCGCGCCGTTGTCGGCATCGATCAGCTTGCCGTCGTCGGCGGTCGGGTTCGCGTACTCGTCTTCGACGACGAGCTTCGTCTCGCGGAACTTCTTCGCGAGCACCGGGATCGAGGTCGGCTTGTCGTCGCCTTTGACCTCGAGCATCACGTGATCCTCGTCGATGTTGAGCGGAACGGCGAACACGGCCTGGAAGCCCTGGCGCGCGGCGAAGAACGCGAGCGGCTGGCCGCCGGCTTTCGCCACGGGCGCCTCGTCGACGCCGGTCACCGTCACGAGCACCGGATCGCCGGGGTGCACGGTCTTGGGAGAGATCGTCACGACCGGCTTCGCGGCGGCGACGCTGGTCAGGGCACATAGAAGAAGAAGCGAGCGCATGCCCGGTGCTGCAGCAAGAATCGTGGCGCGCGAAAAACTCGCCCGTGAGACGCGTTGTCCTCGCCGCGCACGTGGCCATCTTGAACACTGATGCTGACGCGCGCACTGACGATCCTCGCACTCGTCCTCGCGGCCTGTAGTGGGCAGAAGCCGCGTCTGCTTCATCCGAGCGATCCCTCGACGGACTTCTATACGGTGTCGCCGGGGATCTACCGTGGCGGGCGTCTCGACGAGGGCGGGGTGCTCCGCCTCCAGAAGCTCGGCATCAAGACGATCATCAACCTCGAGAACGATGACGAGCAGATCGCGCTCGAGGCGAAGTGGGCGAAGGCGGCGGCGATCACGCAGATCAGCTCGCCGATGTCTGGCTACTACACGCCCGACGACGCGCAGGTCGATCGCATCTTGAAGCTGCTCGCGGACCCGACGAAGCGTCCGGTCTACATCCACTGCATGAAGGGCATGGATCGCACCGGCGTGGTGGTCGCGCTTCACCGCGTCTACAACGAAGGCTGGACGCGCGCGCGGGCCGAGGAAGAGCGCGATGCGATCGGCTTCAACCACTGGCTCGGCAATCTCGACCGGTACTACGGCTGGAAGGCGGTCCGCTACAAGCCGGCGCCTCGGGCGATGATCGCGGCTGCGGCGTCGGGCGGTGCGCCCGCGAAGGTCGCGGCCCACGCGGCGCCTTGATCAGTCGAGCGCAGGATCGTCGCCCTCGAGCTCGACGGCCTGATCCGACGGGACCTCGATATCGGTCACGTCATCATCGGCCGTGATCTCGCGACGCGCGCCGGCGTACGCGTTGTAGACCTGCGTCGCGTACGAGACGCGGCGGCTCTCGTCGCACGCGCCGCAGATCTCGTAGTCGCGCTCGAACACGATCGTCGCGCCGCGAATCGTCGTCGTATGGCGCAGCGCCGAAAGTCCATAGCCACCGACGGAGTGCAGCTCGTACCAGATGAATGCGAGCTGCGCCGACAGCGACCACCGCGACTTGCCGAGGCGACCCGCGTACCACGCGACGTTGTCGTGATAGCTGTGGTTCCAGCGGCCGCCGACGCTCCACTGCGCGATGCCGCGACCGGGACCGCCACCGTACTGGACGGCCGTCGGGATCACGCTCGACTCTTGGATCAAGTTGCCGACGATGCCGGCCGCCTGGCGCTTCGTCAGGCCCTTGCCGACGAAGTAATTGAACGCGGCGCGCGTGTTGCCCGACAGATCCTGTTCCGTCGACGACGTCGGCGGATCGTCGCCGTTATCGATCGCGGGATCCGTCGCGCATGCAGTCACGGCGAGCAGCACAAGAATGGCTAGTTTCTTCCCCATGGCGGCGCGTCCGCTGCAACGGATGCGCCATTCGCGCACGCGCACAACTACGCGCGATCACACACACGACGTGCGACTGACTGTTTGCACGTGCCCATCACAGAGCGCAACGCGAATCCCGGTTCACGGCGCGACGAAGAACGCGGCCGTCGACGAGCAGTAGACGCCCGCCATCGGTTGATCCCAGCGCGCTTGATGCAAGCCCGTCGGCGCACGCGGCGCGGTGAGATGCGCGAAGCCGTTGCCGTTCGGCAGCGCGTCGTTCGTGAACTCGTTTCCTGCGACGGTGCCGGTGACGTTGTTCGCGACGATCGCCGCCGACACGATGAAGTCGCCCGCGGCCGTGGTCGTCACCGGAGCGCCGTTCGGCGTGGTCGAGCTCGTGCCGTCATTGCGAATCGCGGCGACGTCGATCGGATTGGTCGTGCGCATGCCGGCGACCTCCCAGATCGCGACGCCGCGAAACGTGGCCGAGCTTGCCGCGATCGACATCGCGCCCGCGTGCGAGTCGGCGAGGTACCAGAGCTGCACCGCGAGGTTCGCGCCCGCGTTCGACGCGCTCGAGCCCGGCACGGCCGTGTACATCCCGCCGGCACTGTCGGTCACGAGCTGCACGCCGCCGCCGTTTCCGGGCTGGAACTGCACGGCGACGATGATCAGGTGGCCCGCGCCGGTCGGTGAGACGGTCACGTTCGGCGTCGTCGACGATGCGGTCTGCACGAGCGTCCACGCGGGCACTGCTGCATCGCGCGGCGCATCGATCACACGCGGCGCATCGCGCGGTGCATCGCCGACGATCGGCGCATCGGCCGTCGGCGAGCCCTCGACGCAGACCGACATTCTGCCGAGCACCGCGCACGTCTGCCCGGCGGGACAGTTATCGAGCGCGGGCGAGCAGGGCGCACCGGTCGTCGCGTGCGGCGTGTAGCAACCCGAGGCGAGTAGCAACGCACCCAGGGACCGCATGCACGGAGATAGTAGGCGCAAATCGCGTAATCGTTGCAGCGAACAGCGTCCCTCATCGTACGCGTGCGCGAATGTGGTCTGCGCGAATTACAGGACGGGTGGAAACCGAGCCGTGTTTACGCGGGTGAGCTGAATGCAGTGCAAGGAACCCCGCAAATCTTACTGTTGATTTCGCGTTCCTCGATCACACCGAAAATGAGACGTCTCTTGGTCATGCGCGCTATCGCTTTGCTGACCTTCGCCGCCTGTGCGGCCGATCCGTCGACGGGAACGTCGCTCGAATCGACGACCGTCCCGACGCCCTCGAACAACTACACGTTGTTCGAGTCCCTCCAGACCCGGCCATTGGCGATCTCGCCCAATGGCAAGCTCCTGTTCGCCTGCAACACCCCCGACAACCGCCTCGAGATCTTCAAGATCGGACCGCACGGCCTCGATGCGGTCGCCTCGGTCTCGGTCGGCCTCGAGCCGGTCGCGGTCGCCGTTCGCAGCGAGGACGAGGTCTGGGTGGTCAACCACCTCTCGGACTCGGTGTCGATCGTCAAGGTCGACGGCGCCTCGCACACGTCGCACGTCATCCGCACGTTGCTCGTCGGCGACGAGCCGCGCGACATCGTGTTCGCGCATGACCGTGCGTTCATCACCACCGCGCACCGCGGCCAGAGCTCGCCCGATGATCCGGGCCTGTTCGACCCGACGACGGGCCGCGCGGACGTGTGGGTGTTCGACGCGAACCAACTCGGCTCCTCGGCTGGCGGCGATCGCATCGGCAAGGTCACGCTGTTCGCGGACTCACCGCGCGCGCTCGCCGTCTCGCCCGATGGCAACACCGTCTACGCCGCACCGTTCATGAGCGGTAACCAGACGACGGTCGTCTCCGACGACGCGGTTCGCCAGGTCTACGCGTCGCGCCTGTTCAACGGCAACCGCAACATCATCATCTGGCCGGGCCAGTACTATCCGCAGCCGCTCACCGGTCTGATCGTCAAGTGGAACGGTAGCCACTGGATGGATCCGTACGGCACGCCGTTCGACCCGTTCGTTCGCGTGTCGCTGCCGGACTACGACGTGTTCGCGATCAACGCGACGACGCTCGCGCAGACGGCGGCGATCCCGCACGTCGGCACGACGCTGTTCAACATGGCCGTCAACCCGGCAACGGGCAAAGTCTTCGTCTCGAATACCGACGCGCACAATAACGTCCGCTTCGAAGGCCCGACGCCGGGCTCGGTGCGCGGCCAGATCGTCGACAGCCGCATCAGCGTCGTCGACCCGACGACCGGCGCCGTCACCCACAACAACCTCAACTCGCACATCGTCAACGGGCAGGGTGACGCGTCGATCTCGCGCGCGTTCCCGCAGGACCTCGCGTTCACGCGCGACGGCTCGACGCTCTATGCCGTCGCGCAGGGCAGCTCGAAGCTGATCTGGTACCCGTCGAGCGCCCTCGAAGCCGGCACGGCGGCGCCGAGCGCGTCGAACCAGCTGACGCTCACCGGCGGCGGCGCCACCGGCGTCGTGCTCGACGAGAAGCACGGCAATGCGTACGTCCTGACGCGCTTCGATAACGGCATCTCGACGGTCGACCTCGGCTCCAAGACCGAGGTTGCACACGACACCATGTTCAACCCGGAGCCGGCGAAGATCACCAACGGCCGTCGCTACCTCTACGACGCGACGTTCACGTCGGCGAACGGCACGCAGGCGTGCGCCAGCTGCCACATCGGCGGCGACATGGACCAGCTCTCGTGGGACCTCGGCAACCCGGCGGGCGCGCCGCTGCCGATCACGAAGTCCGCCGCGTCGGGCTCGCTCGATGAGATCTTCGCGACGAACCCGAACACGATCATCAGCCTGATCCCGGCTGCGGCGCCCGAGTTCGACAACAACCAGTTCCTCAAGGGTCCGATGACGACGCAGTCGCTGCGCGGCATGGACAACCACGGCGCGATGCACTGGCGCGGTGACCGCAACGGCGCGATCCAGCAGGACGGCACGCCGTTCCTCGACGGCAGCGGCCAGCCGGTCAAGTCGGCGCAGCCGAACGCCGGCATCTTCGACGAGGCGCGCGCGTTCGAGTCGTTCAACGTCGCGTTCCCGGGCCTCGTCGGTCGCACGGCGCAGCTCTCGGCCGACGACATGACGGCGTTCCGCACGTTCATCCTCGAGGAGACGTACCCGCCGAACCCGATCCGCAACCTCGACGACTCGCTGACCCCGACGCAGGCGGCGGGCGCGGCGTTCTACTTCAACCACGCGGCGAACGGTCAGGAGCTCCCCTCGGACCGCCTCCACAACTGCAACGGCTGCCACGTCCTCGATCGCAACGGTAACGCGGGCGCGACGGACCACCCGGGCTTCTTCGGCACCGACGGCCGCCTCTCCTTCGAGAACGAGCCGCAGGTGTTCAAGGTCCCGCACCTGCGCAACGAGTACCAGAAGATCGGTATGTTCGGCTCGTCGCTCGATCGCAACATCGTCGGCACCGTGCTCCACCTGCTGAACCCGGCGTTCCCCGAGACGAACCCGGCAGTCCCCGCCGTCCGCGGCTTCGGCTACCAGCACGACGGCGCGCTCGGCACACTCGAGCACTTCTTCACCGCGCAGGTCTTCATCAAGACGACCCAGCCGGGCCTCCTCGACGGCGCGCAGGTGCCGGCGAACCCGTTCGGCATCCCGCTGTTCACGTTCGACTCCGCGGGCAACATCACGGGCCTCGACGTCAGCGGCTTCTCGCTGCGCCGCGCAATCGTCGCGTACATCCTCGCGTTCGACAGCAACCTGCGCCCGATCGTCGGCCAGCAGGTGACGCTCAACCCGGCGAACCGCACGGCCGCGCAGTCGCGCATCGCGCTGCTCGAGGCGCGGGCGGCCGCCGGTGACTGCGACCTCGTCGTCAAGGGCATCGTCGAGGGCCGTGAGCGGGGTGCGGTGTACAGCGGCGGCGTGTTCGTCTCGGCGTACGGCAGCCTGACGGACGCGCAGCTCCAGGCGCTCGTCGGCAGCAAGACGGATGCACTGACGTTCACGGCGGTGCCGCCGGGCTCGGGCTGGCGCATCGGCCTCGACCGCAACGCGGACGGCCTGACGGACTGATCGCGCTGCGCTCGTAACCACCGCCGCCCCTGGCAACGTGCTGGTGGCGGCGGTTCTGCTTTTCGGCCTCACGACAGCGGCGCCTGTGAAAAGATGTGGGGATGTACCGGGCGTGGGTCTGCGTAGCTGTGGTCGCGATCGCGTGCGGCAATCACGATCACCAGCAGACGTACCTCGACGCGCCGGTCGTCCACCAAGACGCGCCGCGGCCGATTCCCGACGCACCGATTCCCGATGGGCCGGTGGACGCGCCGCCGGATGCCGCCCCGGAGGTCGTGATGATGAGCGTCGGCTCGGGAGGCGGCACGCTGACGACCTTGACGGGCGCCACGCTCGAAATTCCGAGCGGTGCGCTGACGACAAACACGACGATCACGATCACGGTCCAGACGACGAACCTCCCGAACGGCATCGTCTCGAACGTGTACGAGCTCGGGCCCGACGGCACGCAGCTCGCAGCGCCCGCGCGGCTGACGCTACCCTACGATCCGGGCAAGCTCGGCACGACGCAGCCGCAGGAGCTGACGATCGCGACGCTCACGCAGAACGGCGTCACCGGCGTCGGCTGGAACGTCGTCGAAGACACGACCCACACGGTCAGCGGCTTCATCACCCACTTCTCGGAGTGGGCGATCATTCCCAATCCACCCCAGGGCTGCACGCTCAACTACGGCTGCTTCCAATCCTGCACGGGCAGCCAGGCCCCCGAGCTCTGCTGCAGCCACAGCCGCGGAACCTGCCGCGCGGTGCTCCACAGCTCGTTCCCGGCCTTCGTCGCCTGCTACGCGAGCTGCGCCGGCACCCCGAACGTCAAGAACTTCGGCAGCAGCGCGTGCATGAGCAACTGCTGCACGAGCCACGGCTTCACGGTCACGCCGGAAGGCGCCTGCTACAAGGCGAGCGCAACGCAAGCCGATGCGCAGACCGTCCTGACCTGCGCGCGGGGCTGCGCCGACGCCGCGGACACGAACCTCATGTGCGGCACCGGCAACATCCAGCTCGATGCCTGCTCGTGGAACGCCGCGATCAGCCCGAGCCTCGGCGACAACTCGTGCGTCGCCCAAGGCATGGGCGTCAACAGCCAGCAGCTCGCGACCACCCTGACCGCGGTCTACGACCAGCAGTGGGGCAACCCGGCGGTCATCCACGTCACGGGCGGCACGATCTCCTCGACCTCGATCTCCGTGCCGATGACCTGCTCCAACGGCAACGCCTACTCGGGCACCGCGACGGGTAACTGGAACGGCTTCTTCTTCGCGACGACCTATGTGTTCGCCGGCGTGAACGGAACGATCCAGATTAGCCCGAACTGGTAGCCGTCGCGTCTCACCAGCCGCGGCGACCGTCGCGACGCCGGAACTCCGTGCGCTCGATAAACGAGCCTCGCGGCCACACCAGGTAGCTGCGCAGCGCGAGCGGGTACACGTCGTCGGGCGCGAGCCCCTGGTCCTCCACCCAGTCGCGCCAGCGCGGGACAAGGAACGACCACGCCAGCCAGCCGACCGCGATCCCACCGAGACCGCCGAGCCGCGTGGCACCACACAGCCTGCCGACGACGATGCCGGCAACGCACAGGACGACCACGGGAAGCGTGACGCGGAGGTGTCCGATGAGTACCGCGCGCGAGGCCGTCATCCGATAACGCTAGCGGGCCGCGATCCTCGTCGTCAACGCGTATTACGGCTCGACGACGTTCCGGTTCCGCTACCATTCCCGCATGGAGACGGGGCAGATCGAGGTCACCACGAGTCACTCGCCGTTCGCGTTCATCTACGGCTTCTTCAAGACAACGATCGAGATCGACGATCACGCGGAGCGCCGGCCGTGGGGAACGCACACGTTCGACGTGCCGCCAGGCGAGCACACGGTCGCGGTCTCGTATCCGTGGCTCTTCACGAGTCGAGCCGGCCGCAACTCCGTGACCGTCACCGTACGCGCCGGCGAGACGACCCGGGTCGCGTACGCGGCCGGCCCGGTGAGGTACGTGCCGGGCAAGATCACGATCGACGATCCGATTCCAACGGCGCGCGTGGTCAAGCCGTAGCTCACCCTCGAGGCCGTCATTCGACAACGCTACGGGCGTGCGAACCACGACGTCAACGCATCAGTCAGTCGATTGCCGGTCTAGGCGCGCGAACTGCCACGACCTCGGCGTCCGGTTGCATTGAGAAGTCATTGTTACGCTTCAAGATGGTGAGCGGCGGCGAAACGGCAACGAAGCGGTAGGGCGAAATGCGTCAGCGAATCAACGGATCGCACCTCGGACCTTGGTTTCGACGTAACCGGTTCCGAGAAATGTGCGCGTTCGAACATTGATCTCGCAGACGCGCGAGATCTTGAGGTCGGCAGCCAGTGCCTTCGCCGTTTCAGTCGAGGAATCGCCCCATGAAAACAAGCCCAGTACAACGTATGTCCGCGCCGCGGGCCCGCTCACGGGACAAATGTCGGAGGTGCTGCCGCGAGTACCAGCCGTGCGCGCAGTAAGACCACCTGGAGGCAGCGCGCAGGCGTACCCCGCCAAGCTCGCGAGCACGATTAGCCGCTGCATCATCTATCCTCCCGAGCCCCGATTATCCCGAGCCGATGCTCCCGATGGAGGAGCGACGCCGGGATCGTAGAAACATACGCGTGTCTTGTACACCCCGATGCCGAGCACGTGAGTCCACTCGTAGTCGACGCTGACGACGTGCAACAATTCTGGATGTGACGAAACGTTCGCCTTGGCTCGCTCGACGCTCGCGTCCCCGACGCTTAGGAGGAAGAACACGCTTACGACGCGACTCTCACCGCAGCCATTTTCAGCGTACCCGTTTGACTCGTTGGACGCCGTCACCGGGCCCTTCACATGCGCGAACAGCAATCCACTGGGTGGGCCGATACCGCACGCGGAAAGCGCGATCACCGATGCGAGCGTACACACGGCGCGTTGCACAGCGTCACCGCACCGGCTGGCTGTTAAACGCGAGCAGGTACGTCTTAGGGAGTCCGCTATATAGTTCGAAGGAGCAGTCATTGTCGTTCCAAGACACATTGACCTGCTCGGAACTTCCACCGCCGCCCCCTACCACGAATGGGCCGATACAGAAGAGACCTCCTCCGGAGGTTACCTGCCGGAAGTAGTGATACTGTTCGCTGACTAGCGTCACCTTCACACGCGGCTTGTAGGCGACGATCGCGGACGCGGGGCGGAAACTCAGGAACCCGCGCGGTCCAAATAGGGACTGCGATGCCGCTTTCTGAGCGCACGGCGAGTTCGGGTAGAAGGGGCCGTCTCCATACAGTTCGAACATCGTAGAGTCGAACCACCCTGTGTCCGACGCATCCGGGGTGATGTCGAAACTACTTAGGTCGGCCTCGAAGTCGAGCGTGAAACCCTCACGTGTCGAGTCAACGCTCACCGTACTGCGATGTGCACCCGCCACGAGTCCGAAGAACCCAAACCCGATACCGATACCGCCGCCGATTTCGGTTCTGGAGTAGTTGTACGTGTAGCTATCGTGGCGGACAGTGAACTTTGTACGCTGGTTTTCACCCTTTCGTGCGCGCTCGATCCATGACTGGTAGTCGTTGGATATCTGGTAGCCAAACAGTGTTGTCTTTCCTCGTGGCCGATTTCCTATGCCGGGCACTGCGCACGTTTGCTTGCCGTAATTCAGGAACTTGTGATTGGCGTCGTAGAGTTGCTGCGAGCCCTTGAAGGCCTTCTGAATGTGGCCGAGGTAGATCGCCCAGGCGCCCAACAAGATCTCTTCGCTTGCCCTGATGACAGCATTCTTGTTGCGGCTCTCGAACCACTCATCCATCGTTACCCAACTCGATGGAGGCGACGACGAGACCTGGCGCTGGTCAAATTGGCGCCACTCCAAGTTTATTGAGTCGACGACTGTGGCGTGTTCTGTCTCGGCCGCCTGAGCCTTCTGTAGCGCCTCTTTGGCCTTCGAGAGTTCATCTTCATCGACATCCG
Organism: Deltaproteobacteria bacterium; assembly: GCA_019237945.1. Classification (GTDB taxonomy): domain Bacteria; phylum Myxococcota_A; class Polyangia; order Haliangiales; family Haliangiaceae; genus JABFXX01. The sequence goes on from JAFAOG010000159.1 coordinate 21,545, forward strand.
GTCGTGTGACGTCCTGCAAGAAGGCCCAGTAGCGGGCTGCGAACGAGTTGGCGGTCTTCTCGTATGTCGGGCCCAGAGCGTTGATCAAATCGGCGCTCTCGTGATGGAAGTAATACGGTCCGAAGGTGTCGTCGTCCCAGCGAACCTCCGCCGGGACCGTCACGAGCTGCAGGTTGTCCATCTGCGCTCCACCGGCGATGACCGTGCGTAGTCCCCCCGCGTAGATCGACCATGCGTGATCCAGCTGCTGAGTCTCGTCGAGAGCCGCGAGAGGCTCTCCTAGCCACGCCCGCCGTGACGTCAGCGTGCCTTCATAATGGGCGCGCAAGACATCGCTGGCTTCCCTGACTTTCATCGACCACTGCTCGAGATCTCGCCCCTTGAATTTCACAGAACCTCCACTGTTCGGTTGAGATGCGTAGTGCTGCACTCGGCGTTGGCGCACTACGACCGGAAACGCTACTTGGGCGTTCCAGATCTTGTAAGACCGTCACGTGCAGCATTCTGCGGCAGGCAGCAGACGTGATTCGAAGTGAGGAATTGGTTCTATAGAGCGTTGGAGGCTTGTACGGATGCTTTAAGCGAACGTGCGACGTTCTAAATCCATGTCGCAAATCGCGGCATCGAATACCCGAGTGTTAACCGAGACGCTGACGGAGTCAGCGCGGACACCCGTGGCCGCAAACTTCGCAACGCGCGTACACCGCACGCTATCGACCTGCCTAGAGCGATTGCAGCGCGTGAGCTGAACGAATGGACCGCAGCGGAATGCGGCACCCGCGAGCGACCACGGCGCTCTGCGCCCAGAGTACTGTGGTGGGCAATGTCGATGAATGCGGGGCGGCGCTACCGACGGGCACTCATCATCGCGATGTCTGTATGCGCGACGGCCGCGTGCAAGAAGAAGAAGGCCGACGACACCGGAGCTGGTAGTGCCGACATGGCCGGCAGCGCGTCGTCCGGAAGTGCGTGGACCGGAACGTATACGCAGGTCGGCATCAATTCCGTGGTCGTATTCGATCATGTCGACCTCTCGCAAACTGGTGTCTCCGCGGTCCGGGTCGGCGTCAACGAGTTCAGGTTCAGCCTGGGGTTGACGTCGCCCGTACATCTGCTGACCTACCACCACGAAGACAGGCTTCCGAACTATTGCCGACGCGACGCGATTCTCGATCGGATCAAGAAGCTCGCTGAAGATGCTGGGTGCACAGAGAAGAGTGTCGACCTCGGATCGGCGCCAACACGGCTCATCACGTGCAAACTTCAGCGGGATGGCGGCTCGGGCGCAGCAGCGTGTCCCGTCGAGTACGTTGCGCAGATCTGGCAAGAGCGGCGCCCGAATTCAACCGAGGACTACAGGCTCGAGATGTACGCGCGTGTTCGAGACGTTTGCGCGCCTGATGAGTTCGAGACCTTCCAGGCGTCAGCCGGCGCAACTAGCGCTGCAGAACAGCAAAGCGATGCGGTGATGACGCTCTTGCGTCCATGCGCGGCGGTCGGCTCCGCCAACGGTGCGTCAGGGAGCAACTAACTAGGAGGTCTGGATGCGTACGCATGTCTTGATGATCGCGTTTGTTGCGGGTTGCGGTGCATCGCCCCCGCACTCGATCGCCGAAGCGGTATCGAAGCGTCACGACGAGTTTCCCGCAAACAGTTACGTCCTCGTCCCCCCGGGGGATCTCGACCGCCTCGGTGAAACGGTCGAGCAACTCGACGGGCGGCGAGCCCGCCCAACCGGAACCAAGTGCTTTGCGGTTGCCCCTTCGTCCGGGCACGGTCTCACCAAGATCGAACTCTCCTACGTCGCCGGCGAAGAGTTCCAAACCGAGGTCAAGGAGCTAGCTGCAAAGGCGGGCGCCCAGCTCAAGAATGATGACAAGGCAACGGTCGCATTGAACGATCTCAAGCTCGTAGAGGGCTTCGGAGTGCCACTGCGTGGAACAGCGTGCGGATTTGTGCAGGGCAGGAACTTGGCGAAGGTCGTCACTGCAACGGTCGTTGCGGGTACCGCCAAGATCGAATTCTCGCGCAATTTCTCCTTCACCGCCCAAGGCAGCGCTGGCTGGGGCGCTGGAAGCGCTAGCGGCAGCGGCGGTGTGAACACCTCGCAGTCCGGGACGCTGCAAGGCACCAACATCGTTGTCGTGGGAGCCGTGACACCAGTGACGGTGACGCTTGTGGATGCGGAGAAAGACCTTGGAGCCTCGCCTTCGCCAGGTGCCGTCGTGACCTTTCCGGCCGGTTTCGACGGCAACGTTCGAGTGGACGCTCTGCGGACGGACACCGCGGACCAAATTCCGAGGCTAACGATCACCGCGAACAGTACGATGAGTGCGAGCGCGCAGAACGTGCCCGCCGCGCTGAAAGCGTGTCCGATCGGGCAGAGTGTCGAGCTGATGCCTGGCACTGGCTGCTTTGTTTGGAACCAGACAGGCGCCTCGGGCGTCAACATCTGGTTCGAAAAGACCATTGTTAACGGTGCCGATCACATCATCGTTCACGCCGAAGGTTACTCGACTACATTCACACCGACACCCTCGCGGACGCATTAGCCCCTTGCGCCGGCAGTCCCGTTTCGGCCGCCGCGACGAGGGTGATCGCGCTTCCACGCAATGAAAGCGCCCAGGAGCTGTTGAGATGCGGGGGGCGCGCGTAGCATCCATCTATGCTGGTGGAGATCGCATATCGTGGTGCGGACCGTGCGAGCGACGCCGACGCGATCGACTATCGCTTCGACGTCTTGGACTGGCGAACTCAAGACCACATCCGCGTCGCGGTAATTCGCGTCGAGGACATCACGAGGACTCGTCTTAGCAATAAGTACGGACGCGGCGACGAGAAGAAGGGAAGGCCGCTGTTTGAACGCGCGGTGTTCGTTGCGGGCCTACGCCGGTTCGAGTCGGTGGGCGCGTCACTCATCGACACCCCAGACGTGCCGCTGCTCGAGAAGCTCGACTACGACGAGATCGATGCGGCAGGCAACGAAAGCAAGCAGTGCGCGCATCAACAGCGAAGGGGGGCGGACTTATTCTGTCTCGCGGCGGAACGAGGGCCGGCCAACGATGACATTCCGACGGAGCGTCGGGCATCTACAACGCAGCATGCGTGCAACAAGCTCTGCGCATTACCCGACAAGAGCCTGCTCTGTTCCAACTTCGTCCACCTGCAGATCGTAATGGCCGCTGCCTATCCTCCGGCTCCCATCGTGGGCCCTAGAGTGTGCGAGGTTGGTAATCAGCCGAAGATTGAGGTGCAGCCGATCGCGTGCATTCCCGGCGGGCATGACTGCTGGCGGCGCGTATTCGATCTGGGTAAGCCGGCCGAGGATGTTCCACTGCATCCGCTGGCGCTGAACGAAGCGCTCGACTTCTTGAGCTGGGTGTGGCGAGCGAAGTTCCCGGCGTCTCAGACCAAGCTCATTCATCTTGCAAGCGCGACAAGCGCTGCCGAAGTCGTACTGCCTTGCGAGACCGTCGAAGCATTTCGCTCCAGGATGAATGCGCTTGCCGATTTGCTGGACTCTCTAAAAGTCGACGCGAGCCTTACGTCGTCGCCCGGCCAGGTCAACGGGACTCTCAACCGACTGCAACATACATTGCGCACGCATCTGCCCCAAGCCGAGTTCGAACGCGCCGACGTGGCAATTGCGATCGTCAGGAACGCCGTCGATCTCCGAAACGCCTTGCACCATACGGATGCTGGTAGGAAAGCGCCGGCTGCGGCTCGCAAGCTTGGGCTTGATTGGCCGCCGCTCGACTGGACAAGGGCATGGGCGCGCGTTCGGGATAGTGTCGCTCGCGCTGTGCGGGAATTGCGACAGGCTATCGAGACCACAATCTAGCCGGGCTGCGCGTGCAGCACCTGCGGCAGCCGCAGCGTTGCCCTGGGCGCGCTGGGGCAGAATCGATTGCCGACACCCGAACGCTACCGCGAACATATGTGGGGACAGTGACGCTCTCACGGTATCTTGGCGCGCGTCGACAAGCTGGGCGGCACGACGAAAGAGAATCCGAAAACGAAGTCGGGCAACACCATTCGAGGTGTCGGCAAGGACAACAAGCAGGGCTGGAAGTATCACCTCGCGGCGAATGCGAGATTCGGCAAGGAGGCAGACTTCACCGGCAACATCAGAAAGGTCTATCCGTAGAGGCCCTAGTCGCCGTGCTTCGCCTCGTACTGGTTCATCATGGCGCGAAGACGCGCGCGCTCGTCTTGCGTGATCGAGCCCTCTTCGGCGCGCTCTTCCATCGTGTCTGCGAGTAGGTCGTACTCGACGCGCGTCCGGACTTTCCCGCGAGCGAGCACCTCGCGCAGCACGTCCCGGGGCTTGAACGGAAGACTCGCCGCGCGCACGCGCGCCCAGAAAGCATCGGCATCGGGGCCGGTCATCTCGTTCCATGCAAGCAGTAGATCGCTTTCGATCTGGTCTAGACCGCGCGATGTGTTCGGCGGCTCCAGGGTCTCGCGGTAGCTTCCGACTCCGGCGACCGCGATCTGCTTTTGCTTGGCGCTCAGCGTCTTCGATGCGCGTAAGACGTCCTCGTTGATCTCGATGAGCTTCCTGAGCTGTTCGATGCGCCCCGCGAGTTCCGCGCCGTCCTTTGCTGTCCGCTTCGCCATCGCCGCGGAGCTTACCTCCGACACTAATGTCGTGCATCAACCTGGATCTGTGCGACGCCGGTTTTTTGGGGGTCTCTCAGATGCTCGGACGCCTGTCGTTCGGCGGCATCGGAATGAAGCGCGACACGCGGGGCTTGCGTAATTGCGGCAGACGCTGTGACTCACAAGAAACGCGAGCGTGCCCTGGCGCATGGAGATTCTTGCGATCTCTCAGGCGCTCGTACGCGCGCGCTTCGGTGGCATCGGAACGAACCGACTCACGCGCCGCTGGTACTCCGCGTACGCCTCGCCCTTGCTGCGCAGCGCCTGCTTCTCCGTCGGCGGAATGCCTGTGACGCCGAAGATGCTCGCGAGAATGATCGCCTGCGGCGCGAGCGCGATGAGACCGACCGGCCAGTACGCGAGTCCGGCGGCCGCATAGCCGATCCACACGCACCACTCGAAGAAGTAGTTCCCCAAGGCGATCCAAGCGACTGAGATCGTTGGACTCTGAACGGAACGAAACGGGAGAACGAGGGACGAGTTCTCGACGGAGGCGTGATCGCTCAAGAATCGGCGGGGTAGAAGCGGTGTAGAACGGCCGCGCCTGCCACGCGGGTGTCACGCTGCCTGCCAAGGCCTGCTGTCGGGGCGTGACACCTCATCAAATGGCAGGCAAACGCCCTGTCTTTGACATGGTCTCGATTTTCCGCGCGCTTTCTCGGGCGGCTCGAGATCAGAGGGTTAGGTTATCAATTCCGGGTGCCGAAGCTCCGTGTTCAGCCGCGCGTACCCGCGAAACAGGGCGATGACGAGTTGAAGTTGGCTGCGCTCACGCGCGATGACGTCGCCAAGCGTCTCGATGTCAGCATCTCGAGCGTGCGCCGCTTTGAAGGCACGCGGTTGCACCCGCTGATCGACGACAAGGGCGTGCGTCGGTTCAAGGCATCCGATGTCGAGCGGCTCGCGAAGGAGCTGCAAGCGGAGCAGCGCTCGCCGCGCAACGCGCAGCGGGCCGTGGTCCGCGCCGCGGAGGTGCCGAAGGGCGAGCTCGCGGCACTCGTGTTCGAGCGCCTGGAGCAGCGCCACTCGCTCTCCGAGATCGTGATCGCGCTGCGCGTCCCGCCCGAAGACGTGCGCGAGCTGTATCACGCGTGGCTCGTGGGCCTGTGGGCCGGCGAGCTTCAGCGGAAGGAGCCGGCGATTCCCGAGCGGCACGCCGATCGGGAATCGAGCCGTTGGGTCACGACCGTTCAGCTCGCGCAGTTGCTCGCGGCACTCCCTGCAAAGCAGCCGACGCGGATCAGCATCGCGCGCGTGGTCGGCGATCTCATGATCCCTAACGAGACGGATGCGAACGGCTTCGTCGAGTATCGCAACCTATCCGAGCTGGGCGGCTTCGACGCCTCGGGCCCGATCGCGCTCGCGGATATTTTGGCGCGAGTCGGCGCGGGCGAGTACCGTGTGAGCGCGTACGGCTTTGAGCCGCGCGGTCTGCGTTGGGAAGTGTTCGTGCGTTTGGGGGAGGAGGCCAGCTAGGTGGCGGCAAGTCGGAGAAAGCCAAGCAAACCCACGCGCGCTCTGGCTCGGCGTCCAATTGCGCAAGCGCCGCTTGCACAATTGCGGGAGAGGCCGTGACTCGCAAGAAGACCGCCATCGTTCGAGCCGTGAAGGGCTATGACGCCGTGCTCGCGGACGTCGTCGCGCTGATCGATGCGGGACGGCGCGCATCGATACGGACGACGAACGCGATCATGACCGCGACGTATTGGGGCGTCGGCCGTCGCATCGTCGAAGAGGAGCAGCACGGCGACGCGCGCGCAGAGTACGGTGAGGAGCTGATCCCGAAGCTCTCGGCCGACCTACAGGCCCGGTTCGGACGTGGGTACGGCCGCGCGAACCTGTTCCAGATGAAGGCGTTCTATCTCGCGCATCGCGAGATTCTCCAGACAGCGTCTGGACAATCCGCGGACGGCGCGAACCTCGGGAAAGTCTCGACAGTGTCTAGACAATTCCTCGAGCCCGAGGAGATTGCGCTCGTCGCGAGCCGGTTGCGCTTGCCGTGGTCCTGCTACGTGCGGCTGCTCTCAGTTCGCAATCCCGAGGCGCAGCGGTTCTACGAGGCTGAGGCGCTGCGCGGCGGCTGGACGGTTCGTCAGCTCGATCGGCAGATCGGCAGCCAGTTCTACGAGCGCACCGCGCTCTCGCAGAACAAGGCGACCATGCTGCGCAAAGGGCAGCAATCGGTGCCCGACGACGTGATTACGCCCGAGGAGGAGATCAAAGATCCGTTCTTCTTCGAGTTCCTGGACCTCAAAGACGAGTACTCGGAAGGTGATCTCGAATCCGCGTTGACCTCGAAGCTGGAAACCTTCCTGCTCGAGCTCGGCGGTGACTTCACGTTCGTCGGTCGGCAGCGCCGGCTGCGCGTCGGGGACACGTGGTACCGGATCGACCTCCTGTTCTTCCACCGGCGCCTGCGCTGCCTCGTCATCATCGATCTGAAGCTCAACAAGCTCACGCACGCCGACGCTGGCCAGATGCACCTCTACCTGAACTACGCGCGCGAGCACTGGATGGTCGAGGGCGAGAACCCTCCGGTCGGACTGATCCTGTGCGCGGAGAGGGACAGCGCCGTCGCGCACTACACGCTCGAGAACCTGCCGAACAAGGTGCTCGCTGCGGAGTACCGCACCGTGTTGCCGAAGGAGCCCGTCCTGGTCGCGGAGATCGAGAAGACGATCCATGCGATCGAGACGCGCCACGCGGCGCGGCCCAACCCGGCCGAGACGAACGGCCGGCGGCGTAAGAAATGAGCATGGTCGACGCGAAACAGAAGAGCTCCACGCTGTCCGGGGTGTTCAGCGAGACGGAGTACCGTGCGGACGCAAAGAACGTGGTCGCTCACGCAATCGCGACGGGCAGGGCGATCGTGGCGCGTGCCGACGGCACGATTCGCGTGGTCATCTCGATTCCGCAAGCGGAACCTTCCGCCGCCATGCCATGAACCTGTCGCGGACGTCGTTCGCGACAACTTCCGACCGTCGGCGTCAGCGAGGCCGACACGCTGCGCTGCGATGTCCCGGTCGTTTGTGCAACGAGCCGTTGCACAATTGGACCGCAGCAGCTGCACGATTCGCCTGGTCGTCGCCAGCCCTCGATCAGATCGAGGTCGAGCTGCCGTAAACGTCACGCCGAAGCGGCAACCGTGCGCGCCCGAACGGAAGTGCAGTGAGACATCCGCACGGTGCCGGCTATGACGATGGTCGCGACGTCAGGCCGGAGTTGTAGCTTTGAACAAATGGATGCAGCCGATGATTTCGACGTGAAGGAGAGCTGGCGTTGGCTGCTGATCGAAGTCGAACTCGCGCGGCACATGTGGGAGATCGGCGGCCCGGTTCCAGGGCGTCCAGCGCCAAACAAAGCAGTGCTCGATCTACTGTTCCCGTCGCTGCTATTCATCCGCGCTGTTTCGCTTCTTGATGAAGCGCTCGGGAAACACATCGACGAGCGCGGTTACACCGCGGGTAACTCGCTGCACGCGCGCCTCGTGTGCCTCGACGAGAAGGGCGAGCTGTCCTATAGCGCAGAGCTACGCGAACTCAAGAA
>JAFAOG010000165.1 GCA_019237945.1 Deltaproteobacteria bacterium
GATCAGATCGATCAGCTGCCGCCACTGCCGGCGCTTCGTGTAGATCTCCTTGAGCCGGTTGACGGTGTCGGTGTCCGTCGGCGCGAGCTCGACGATCCGCTCGAGCGGCTTGATCGCGTTCGCGAAGTTTCCGAACCGCTCCGACCACAGGTCCGCGACCTCGCGCAGCAGCTTGACGCGCTCGCCATCGGGCACGCCCGCGCTCTCGCTCTTCTTCGTCAGGATCGCGATCAGATCGTTCCACCGGCCGAGCGCGCGATACTTCGCGGCGAGCTCGTCGGTCGCGCGCGCATTGTCGGGATCGAGCTTGAGGATCGCGTTGTAGGTGTTGATCACCATCACGTCGAGCCGCAGCCGATCGCGATAGATCTCGACGACGTCGAACATCTTCGCGACGCGCCCCGCAACGTCGCTCTCCGGCAGCCGCTCGACCTCGTCCTTCATCAAGTCGAGAAGCGCGTTCCACTTCTCGGTCTTGCGATACAGCCGCGCGAGCGCCGCCCGCGCATCGCCGCTGTTCGGATCCTGGCGCAGGTGCTGCTTCCAGGCTTCGATCGCCTTCTCGGGGTTGTTCTGCTGCTCGGCGAGCTGCGCGATCTCGACCGACAACGAGCGGTGCTCGCCGCTGTCCTGCCGCGGGCGCGCGCCCTTCTCGGCCTGCTTGAGCAGCGACATCAGCTTCGCGGTGTCGCCCTTCGCCGTGTAGTACGCGCGATAGAAATCCAGGGCCGCCGGGTGCGCTGGATCGAGCTTGCGGATCCGCTGGAAGTAGCCCTCCGCGCCGTCGAGATCGCCGAGGTGCTTCCACAGCACCATCGCGACCTGCAGCAGCATGCCGAGGTCATCGCCGTCGCGGCGCGCCTTGAGCGCGGCCTGATACGCGGCGACCACCGCCGGCCAGTCGTTCGCCGACGCCGCCGCATCGGTGACGATGCGCAGTGCACGCGGATGCGACGGATCGATCGCGAGCACGCGACGGATCGACTGGTCGGCGCGCGGCGGATCCCCGAGCGGGCCCTTCGCGAGCTCGTGCAGCGCGATCAGCGCGGTGACCTTCTCGTCGGCGGTGCCGGCGCGCTCGGCGCGATCGGCGAGCAGCTTGCCGAGCTCGTCCCAGCGCTGCGCCTTGCGCAACAGCCGCACGAGGTGGAACGCCGCCTTGCCATTCTTCGGATCGACGTCGAGCGCCTTGCGCAGATGCGCCTCGGCCTCGATCGCCGCCGGCTCGAAGCGCACGTAGCACTCGGCCGCCGACACGAACAGGCTCGTCGCGAGCGTGCGGTCCGTCGAGTCCGCCGCTTCCTTGAGATACTTCGCCGCGAACTTCTTCCAGTTCTTCTCGCTGACGTCGATGTCGTCGAGCGCCTCGGTCGCCATCGCGTCGCCCTTGCGCAGCTCGAGCGCGTGCCCAAATGCCGCGCGCGCTGCCGCCACGTCGAGCAGCTCGCCGTCGAGGATCATGCCCTTCTCGATCAGCAGATCCGCCTTGCGGCCCCCATCGGGAGTCGCCGCGAGCTCGACGTCGAGCAGCGCGACCACCGCATCGGGCCGGCCCTTCGCCGCGAGCGTCTTCCGCGCGGCGGCGAGCCGCGTCGCACGTTGATCCGACGGTGCGGTGCGCGCCGCATTGCCGAGCGCATCGAGCGCGCTCGCGTCATCGGGGTCGTGCTCGAAAACGGCGAGAAGAGAAGGCAGATCGGCCATGGCTCCCGGTCGCGAACGCTCGGCCGCAACCACCCGAGCTCGCAGCTGAGAATGCTACTGGCGGACAGTCCCCGACACAACGCCGATGGCCAATTGGATCACGCGCTTACGCGAGTCTCTCGTCCGGAGAGTTCGGAGGCCCGTCTACCCGAACGGCCAGGCACGCGTGGTAGATCTCGCGACGCTGTAGTGCCCGGGTGAAACGCCGATCTCGGCGAAGCCATGTAAAGTGCCGTCGTCGTGGCGAAGTCGGCCTCTGCACGCAGCTCGCTCGGCTACCTGAAGCCGTACAAGCCGATCCTCGTCAGCGGCGTCGTCTCGCTCCTGCTGACGAACCTGTGCGCGCTCGGCATCCCGTACTACCTGTCCCGCGCGGTACAGGCACTCAACGACCATCGGCTCGCCGAGGTGCCGCGCGAGTCGCTGCTCCTGATCGTGTTCGCGCTGGCGACGGCGATCACGCGGATCGGGTCGCGCGTGTGGATCTTCAACGCGGCGCGCGCCGCCGAGTACGACGTCCGCAGCGACCTGTTCGGGCACCTGCTGACGCTGTCGCCCGGCTACTTCCGCGATCACTCGACCGGCGACGTGATGTCGCGGCTGACGAATGACGTCCAGACCGTGCGCGCGATGTGGGGTGCGGGGCTCGTTCACCTCGCGAACGCGACGACGAGCTTCGCGACCGTGCTGACGTACATGATCCTGATCGACTGGAAGGTCGCGCTGCTCGTGATCTTGCCCTATCCGCTGATCTTCCTCGTCGGGCAGGCGCTGTCGAAGCGGATCTACATCTCGCAGCGTGACGTCCAGGCCGAGCTCGGCTCGCTGTCGGGCCGGATCCAGGAGGACCTCGGCGCGATCCACGTGATCAAGACGTACGGGCTCGAGGACGTGCGCCGCAAGGGCTTCCTCGAGGGCAGCAAGCGCCTGCTCGACAAGAACATGGCGGCCGCCAAGGTCCGCATCCAGCTCGGCCCGACGCTCAACACGCTCGCGCCGCTCGCGATCGCGCTGCTGATCCTGTTCGGTGGCCGCGCCGTCATCGGCAAGGACATGGGCGTCGGTGACTTCACCGCGTTCACGACGCTACTCGCCCAGCTCGTGTGGCCGACGCTGACGTTGGGCTTCATGCTCGCGCTCGTGCAGCGCGGGCGCGCGAGCTGGACGCGCCTCGTCGAGCTCGAGGAGACCAAGACCGACCTGCCCGAGGGCGCCGGCCCCGCGCTGCCGACGAGCGTGCAACCCGCGCGCGTCGACGTGAAGCACCTGACCGTCGCGATCGGCGGGCGCAAGCTGCTCGACGACGTCACGTTCGAGATCCCGCCCGGGACCGTCACCGCGATCGTCGGGCGCACCGGCGCCGGCAAGAGCACGCTCGTCGAGGCGATGACGCGCCTGATCGCGGTGCCCGAGGAAACCGTGTTCATCGACGGCCGCGATGTCACCAGCGTTCCGCTCGCGAGCCTGCGCGCGCAGATCGGCTACGCGCCGCAGGAGGCGTTCCTGTTCTCGACGACGATCGCCGACAACATCGCGATGGGCTTTGGCGCCGGCACCGCGATCCCGGCGGCGCGCGCGAAGGAGCTCGAGGCGGTCGGCGCGCTCGAACGCGCGGTCGATCTCAGCAGCGATGAGCGCGTGATCGAAGCGGCGAAGGCGGCCGGCCTCGAGCGCGACCTCGCGGCGATGCCCGACGGTCTCGCGACGATCGTCGGCGAGCGCGGCATCACGCTCTCCGGTGGTCAGCGGCAGCGCGTGGCGCTCGCGCGCGCCCTCGCCGCCCAGCCGCGCCTGCTCGTGCTCGACGACTCGCTGTCGTCGGTCGACGCCGAGACCGAGAAGCTGATCCTCGGCCACCTGCGCGGCGTGCTCCACGGGCGCACCGCCGTCTTGATCTCCCACCGCGTCGCCGCGATCAAGGATGCCGATCAGATCCTCGTGATCGATCAGGGCCAGATCGTCGAGCGCGGCACGCACGCCGAGCTGATCGGCAAGTCCGGCGTCTACAGCGAGCTCTACAAGACGCAGCTCGAGACCGACATGCAGATCGTCCGGGAGGCCGTGTAATGGCCGTCGCGACGAAGCGACCGGGCCTCGAGGCGGAGCAGGTCCTCGGCAAGGCCTACGACGTGCGCCTGATCGGGCGCGTGTCGAAGTACGTGCGGCCGCACCTGCATCTGCTCGGCGCGTGGGTCGTGTTCATGTGCACGACGATCGTGTTCGAGCTCGGGCAGCCGTACGTCGTCGGCTACGCGCTGCAGCACCACATCCTGCACCCCGACGCGCAGATGCTGTTCGTCGACGCGGGCGTGTTCGTCGCGCTCGTGCTCCTGCAGAACCTCAGCTCGTTCTGCGAGCAGTGGTTCTTGCAGCTCGCCGGCCAGCGCACGATGCACGGCCTGCGCATCGCGATCTTCGATCACGTGCTCGCGCAGCGCGCCGCGTTCTTCGACCGCATCCCCGTCGGGCGCCTGATGACGCGCATGACGAACGACATCGAGAGCCTCAACGAGATGTTCTCGCAGGGCGCGATCACGCTGATCGCCGACGCGATCAAGGCCGTGATCATCATCGTGATCATGCTGCGCCTCGACGTCCAGCTCTCGCTGATGACGTTCGCGACGCTGCCGCTCGTCGTCGTGCTCGTCGAGGTCGCGCGCCGCGCGATGCGCAAGAGCTTCCGCCAGATCCGCGTGCGCCTCGCCGCGATGAACGCGTTCGCGCAGGAGCATCTGTTCGGCATCCGCGTCCTGCACCTGCTCGGCCGCGGCAAGACGGCGCTGCGCGAGTACAACGAGATCAACGCCGGCCACCGCGATGCGTACCTCCTCCAGATCCGCGCCGACGCCGCGATGTACGCGGTCGTCGAGGCGATCGGCAAGATCGCGCTCGCCGCGATCCTGTGGTGGGCGGCCGGCCGCGGCAGCTCCGACCCGGCGCTGATCGCGACCGTCGTCGTGTTCAAGGAGTACATCGACAAGTTCTTCATCCCGATCCGCGACCTGTCGGCGAAGTACGCCGTGATGCAGGGCGCGATGGCGGCAAGCGAGCGCATCTTCCAGCTGCTCGACACCGAGGAATTCGACGGCGCCGTCGTGTCGCCGACGACGGCCGCGGACGAGCTCGTCGCACCGCCCGCGAATTCGCCGGCCGTCGAGCTCGCCGGTGTTCACTTCAGCTACGGCGCGGAGCCGGTTCTGCGCGGCGTCGATCTGCGCGTGCCGCGCGGCGCGACCGTCGCCGTGGTCGGCGCGACCGGCTCGGGCAAGTCGACGGTGATCAAGCTGCTGACGCGCCTCTACGAGCGCGATCGTGGATCGATCAAGCTCGACGGCGTCGACATCCGCGACCTCGCGCTACCGGAGCTGCGCCGGCGGATCACCGTTGTCTCGCAGGACTGCATCCTCTTCAACGGCACGCTCGCCGACAACATCGCGCTCGGCAAACCGTACGAACGCGCACGCCTCGATGAGGCGATCCATCGGGTCGGGCTCGATCGGGCGCTGAAGCGCCGAGGCGCGGATGTGACGGCGGCGGTCGCCGAGCGCGGCTCCAACTTCTCCGCCGGCGAGCGCCAGCTGGTCGCGTTCGCGCGCGCCCTGCTCCGCGACCCCGAGATCCTCATCCTCGATGAAGCGACCGCTCACGTCGATCCGGAAGCGGAAGAGCTGATCGAACGCGGGGTCCACGAGCTGATGAAGGGTCGCACGACGCTCGTGATCGCTCACCGGCTTTCGACCATCCGGAACGCCGACCTGATCGTCGTCATGGACAAGGGGCACATTGTCGAGCAGGGGACGCACGACGAGCTCGTCGCCAAAGGCGGGCTCTACGCGGCCTTGGAGAAGACGTTTCGCCGCCAGCAGTAGATACGGTAAGATTTCAACCAGATGGCTGCCGGTCTAGTCGAGCGATTGTGGACCGCGATCGACGCGATGGCCGACGGCGCGATCGTCGCGGATACGACGACCGGCGAAGTGGTCATCAACCAGTCCGCGCGCGCGATGCTCGGCATCCCCGCCGACGCGAAGGTCGACACGACGTATCTCAAGGATGTCGTCGGCTTCTATCCGTTCGATCTCGCCGCGGGTGCGCCCGACGGCCAGCCGGTCCGCGAGGAAGTTCGCATCGGCGAGCGCGCGCTGCACTCGGTCGTCACGCCGCTGCGCGAGAACGGGCACTCGATCGGTGCGATCGTCGTGCTCCGCGATCTCGGCGATACGGCAGATGTTGCGCGGCGGCGCTCCGAGTTCGCGCAGGTGATGTCGCACGAGCTGCGCACGCCGCTGACGTCGATCGCGGGCGCGCTCGACATCGTGCTCTCCGGCTACGCGGGTCCGCTCAGCGATCGCCAGCTGCGCTACGTCGACATGGCGCGCCAGGCCGCGACGCGCATGAACCAGCTCGTCGATCAGCTGCTCGACCTCGCGCGCGCCCAGGCCGGCACGATCACGGTCGCGGCCGCGCCGGTCGAGCTCGATCGGCTCGCGCGCGAGGTCATCGATCGCTATCGCGCTGCCGCCGCGACCAAGCAGCTCACGATCGTCCTCGGTGCATCCGCGGAGGACATCTCGATCCTCGGCGATCCCGAACGCCTCGCGCAGGTCCTCGGCAACCTCATCACGAACGCGATCCGGTTCGCGCCGACCGGCGGCGTGA
>JAFAOG010000169.1 GCA_019237945.1 Deltaproteobacteria bacterium
AGCCGCGCGCGCACGAGATCGAGCGCGATCGCGGGTGCGAGGATCAGCAGCGGGAACTGCAGCGGGACCATGTGCGTGATCGGCTGGTAGACCGGGCCGAGCTTGGGTTGCGCCGGGATCAGCGCGAACAGCCACAGCATCACGAGCATGAAGACCGTGTAGAAGCCGGCCATCAGCGTCGCGGCCCAGCGACGGCGCGACACGCGCGCGAACGCGAGCAGGAACACGGGCACGTTGTGGCCCATCGCGCGGTAGGCGTCGGCGCGGTGGAGGTTCGCGCGAAATGTCAGCTCGAGGATCGCGGTCAGCGACATCAGCACCGTCATGCCGCCGACGACGAGCACCGCGCGATCGAGCCACACCGCCTCGGGGTTGCGGTTGAACGTCGAGACCATCAGCAAGATTCCGCCGGTCGCGACCGCGAGGATGCCGAGTGTCAGCACGACGTGCGGCGGGCTGATGATCTTGACGTCGAGGCCGTACGCGTTGTGCCACCAGTTGTCGAACGGCGCAGACACGAGCATCGTCGCGGCGCCCCACACGGCGACGAACGCACCGAGCGGCGCGCGAAAGCCCCAGACGCGAATGGCGGGCGCGTGCGGATCGCGGCGCAGCGTCGTCGACAGGATCAGGTACGTGCCGCCGCCGCCGGCGAGCAGACCGCCGGCCTGGATCACGAGGTGGGCGGGCGTCCAGAACGTGTCGCGGCCGACCGTCATGTGCCACGAGATGTCCCAGTACGTTCCGATCGCGATGCACGCGATCGAAGCGAGCGAAGTCCAGACGTACCACCGCATAGGTAACCGTTGACACGCGAGCGGCCCGGGGTGGGAGCGTCAGCACGGTAACATGCAGCAAACGACGGATTTCAGGCGGTTTCCTTGCCTGGCGGCCGGCGCTGGGGTTCCATCGGATGCGATGGCGCGTGCGCGCAAAGGACGTCCGAAGAAGCGGGCACCGGGCCCGGTGATCAACGTTCGTCACATGACGAAGCGGGACATCGGCGACGTCTGGGAGTTCTTGAAGCTCAGCTTTCGCGACGTCAACCAGGAGACCGTCGAGTACCAGCGGCCGCGCTCGCGGCGGCGGTTCGAAGAAGTGTTCGAGGAAGAGGGCATCGAGCAGCTGATCTTCGAGGTCGAGAACGACATCGTCGCGTACGCCGAGTGCAGCTACGAGGTGACCGGGTCGGATAACTGGATCAACCCGCGCTACTTCGAGAAGCGCGAGATGAATCCGCTGTTCGTCGACGAGCTGGCGGTGCATCCCGAGTGGAGTGGCAAGGGCGTCGGATCGTTCGTGCTCGAGCAGCTGCACCACCTGGCGCGCGTGCACGGCCTGAATCATCTGGTGCTCGAGGTCGCCGAGAACAACGATCGCGCGCTGAGCTTCTACAAGAAGCGTGCGTTCAAGAAGCTCGATGCGGCGATCTTCATGGCGTGCGAGGTCGAGCTCGAGCCGGAGCTGCTGCCGCCGCGGCAACTGCCGACGACGCAGAAGGTGATCCCGTCGCAGGAGCTGGAACCCGAGCCCGAGGGCTAGCGCGGCTGGCAGCGGACGTGCGTCCACGTATCGGCGGTGACATCGCCGGTGCGATGGATCTGGACGCGCAGGTGATCGGGCGTCGCGGGGCACGCGATCGGATCGGCGGCGAGCTCGTAGCAGGTGCCCGCCGAGTCCGCGCACGACGGGATCGCGGTCGGAGATGTGGGGGCGGCGTCGCGAACGTCGGCGACCTCGCACGCGGGCTGGATGCCGGGGGCATCGCTGGTGTCGGCGAGCTGCGAGGTGTCGAGGCACGGGTCGCCCATCAGCTGCTTGGCCGACTCGCCGATGTCGGAGACGGCGCTCGAGAGATCGTCGTTGCAGATCGACGTCAGGCGCGAGCGGCCGGGGAAGTGATCGAGGAACGAGGCGATGCGGACGGATGGGTCGGCGACCTCGGGGCCGTTGAGGCCCGCGAACGTGCACGAGTGCGCGAGCGTCGGGATCGCGGGGCCGCCGCCCGGAGGAGGCGCGAGCTCGACAGCGACCGGCGCCGGATCACCGACGACGCCCGCGACCATCACGCGACGCGCATCGCTCTTGAGGCCGACGAGGAAGTCGGCGTACGGCGAGACGTCGTCGAGGTAGGAATTCGCGCGCGGGCGGCAATTCGTTTTGTCCCCGGGCGCGTTGTCGTCGGGATCGCACTGCACGCCGAAGCGGAAGCAGCGGAACGACTGGAGAGGACCGAGCGTCGCGGTGTCGGGGCCGAAGAACGCGGAGTCGGCGACCGAGCAGTCGTCCTCGTCGGCGAGGATCACGACGGCGAGGTTCGCGGCGTCGCGCAGGAAGCCGGCGTTGGTCGTGTTGTTGTCGAGCGCGCGGCGCATCGCACCGAGGTGCTGCTCGAAGCCACAGCCTTGATCGCCGACCTGTGCGAGCTGGGCGAACGCATCGCGGAGCGCACCGCTGTAGTTGCCGTCGGCAAGGTAGCGTTCGGTCATCGCGGCGGTCTGCTGGAGGTTGCCAGCGTCGCCGGTGCCGCGGCATTGCCCCGGGCCGCTGCCGATGCCGGGCGCGGGTGCGGTCTGCGAGCCGCTCGTGCCGAGGTCGCTCGTGACGACGCCGATGTGGAGATCGGGGACGCCGTCGTCGAGCGTGGCGAGCACGTCGATCATGCGCGGGAAGTTCGCGGCGAGCGACTCCTGCTTGTCGAGCATCGATGGCGAGTTGTCGACGACGAACAGCACGTCGAGCTCGTGGTTCGGGATCGCCTTGAGCGACGTCACCTCCTGGAGGTTGCCGACGACAACGTTCTCGCTCGTGCACGCCGCGACGAGCACCACTGCTAGCAGCCGCATGGGAATCCTTTCAGGGGCAGGCGTTCGTCAGGCGCGAGCGCTGGGCCGACGAGGGCCACGCGCGATCGAACGCCGCGAGCTTGGAGGAGACGTCGAGGTGGAGCGTGCAGCTCGCCTCGATGTCGATGGCGGACGCGTCTTCGAGCAGCTGGCCGCGATCGGCCGTCTCGCGGTGATAGAGCGTGATCGCGGCGAGCGCGTCGTTGGCGTGGCCCGCGCGCAGCGAGGTCATCGCGCGATCGATCAGCTCGACCTCGCGCGCGAGGCTGATCTCGGCGGCCCGCTGAGCAGGCGCGAGTGCCGCCGCACGCGCGGTCGCGGCCGGCGCGGCGTGCGCGGGTGCGTGGACGGGCGGCGCCGGCGATTCGGTGCTGGCGGCGACGACGTGAACGGGCATGTCGGTGGCGGCGGTCTCGACGAGCGCGGGCGCGATCGCGGCCGTCGGTTGCGCGGACGGTCCGGAGAGCGCGCCGAACGTGGCGATGCCGCCGACGATCGCGATCGTGCCGAGCAGCTTGAGCGAGAGACCGGTGGCGGCCGCGGGGGCGGCGAGGCGCGCGTCGAGCTTGGCGCGCACGCGAGCCGCGGCGGTGGGATCGGGAGCGAGGCCGGCGCGTGCGGCGGCGATCAGCGCGCGCGAGGTCGGGGTCATGGCACGGCCTTTCTGGCGAGGCGAGTCTTCACGGCGGCCTCGAACGCCTGGCGGGCGAGCCGGAGCCGCGAATAGGCGGTGTTGAGGTTGAGGTCGAGGAGCTTGGCGACCTCGGGGACCGACAGCTGCTCGAGCTCGACGAGCGCGAACACGACGCGCTTGTCCTCGTCGATCGTGTCGAGGATCGCGAGCACGGTCGCGGTCGCCTCGGCGCGCGAGAAGTCGGCGAACGTGTCGGCGGTTCCGGCGGGCTCGTCGGCGAGCACCTCGGTCGTGCGCTTGCGGCGGTAGCCGCCGGCGACGCGGCGCGCGATCGCGAACAGCCACGTCGTGACCTGCGCGCGGCCTTCGAACTCGGGGAGCCGGCGGTGCACGACGACAAAGACATCTTGCACGGCGTCCTCGAGCGCGGCGTCGGTCACGCCGAACGTGCGCAGGATCCGCCACACGAACGCGAACTGCTGGGCGTAGATCTCGTCGAACGTCGGCACGGCGACCTCGCGAACCAGCGCGTGTGCGACGGCGGGCATTCGAGGCGTAGGTGCGGGCACGGCGGCGGATCCGTCACGAAAAAACCACTTCATGGCAGGCCGATCTCCAGGCCGCAGGTCGCGCGCGCTGACGCGGGCGAGGGCGCATACACCGTCATGCCGTCGCCGAGGCTGAACCTGACGCGCTCGACCGCGACCATGATCTCCGTCGTGCCGACGAGCCGGACCCACCGGTTGATCGGCCACGCGACGCCGAAGCCGGCGCCCGCCGCGACCCAGCGCCCCGACCCGAGCTGCGAGCTGTCGAGATGGACGCCGGTGCCGTACATCGAGCCGGCCTCCGCCGACGCCCACGCGCGCAGCGGCATCGCGGGCGAGCGCCAGCCGAGCCGCAACGCGGTCGCATCGAGGCCGACGTCGACGCGCGCCGGCGCCCCCGTATGGATCTGCGCGGCCGACATCACCCAGCGCGTCTCCGCGAGCTCGGCGAGCGCGGTCTTGCGGCGCAGCGTCACCGCGAGCTCGCCGCCGAGGCCGACCTTCGGGATCACGCCGATGCCGCTGACGCCGGAGAGGCGCACGTCGAGCGACCACACGCGCGGGCGCGCCGGCTCGACGGTGGCGACGATCGCGGTCGGCGTCGAGTCGTCGTCGGCATCGCGCATCGCGAGTGACGTCGTCGCGTCGGAGGGCTTGGGCGCGATGTGCTTCTCGGCGTGAATGCGACGCTCGCCGGCGGCCCGCGCGACGATCACGGCGACCGCATCCGCGAGCTCGTCGCAGCGCGCGCTCGTGACGGTGCGAACGTCGTTGGCGACGGTCACCGCGCCGAGATCGACGTGCGCGACGTAGCGGCGGCCTTGCTTCGCGACGTCGATCGCGACGTCATCGGCATCGTCGAGCGTACGGCCCAGGCGCGCCTCGATCCGATCGCGCACGCTCGCCGCATCCGGACACGCGGCCGGAGCTTGCCAGGCGAGGTCGGCCGGCTCGGCGGCCGCGCGCGCCGCGAACAGCATCACGAGAAGCGCTGCCATCCGCATGATCGCGCGACACCCGCGGCCCGGCCGGGTTGCACGCACGCAGATGACGCCAGCCACAGACACGGGGACACGCGTTAGTGCGCGAACCAGGCCAGTTCCGTCACGCGCTAACCGCGCGACAACACAGGCGCGCTATGCCACCGAGGTTGACAGTCCCTGGTCAAGTAGCTCCACCACGGTGGCGGGCGCTTCGATGTGGAGCCAGTGGCCCGCGTTCACGTAGTGGACGTGGACGTGCGAAGGCGCCTGCGCGAATCGTGCACGCGCGGCCGCGTCGATCGTCGGCGAGCGATCCGCAATGACGACCTCGAGCGTGCCGGGCAATGCCGGATCGAGCGCGACTGACCACAGATCCGTCGCGTAGTAGCTCGCGAGCATCTCGCGGATCGCGGCGAGGTCGAGCCGGTTGCGCAGCGCGCCGCCCGCATCGGGGACGATGTTCATCGCGAGCCACTGCGCGAGCCCGGCGTCGTGGCCGTCGGCGATCACGGCGTTGACGAAGTCGTCGCGCTTCGCCCACGTCGCGGGCAGCCGCTCCATCAGCGACAGCACGCGCGACACGCTGTTCGCCGGATCCTGCGCGGCCGTCGGATTCGGCGACGGCGACGAATCGAGCATCCACGTCTGCTGCAACGTCGGCGGCGCCTTCGCGCGCGCCGCGAGCACGACCTTGCCGCCGAAGCTGTGCCCCGCGATCGCCTTGATCGATGGATCCAAGACGGCGGCGATGTCGTCGGCGCACGCGTCGATCGTGTGCGGTGCATCGCCGGGCTCGCTGCGCCCGTGCTGGCGCAGATCGACGAGCAGCACGCCCCACTCCGGCCGCCGCTCGACGAGCTTGCGCGCGATGCCGCGCCAGTTGCTGCCCGCGCCGTAGATCCCGTGCGTCAGCAGCAGCCACCGCTGCGGGGAGTCGCGCGCGATACGCTCCTGGTACAACCGAGCCACGCATGCATCATATGCTTCCGGCGCTCGCCGCGGCAGGCTTCGATATCGTGCAGCCGTTCGACGGCGCGCTGCTCGATCCGTCGCGTCGCGCGGGCCTGCTCGTCGGCAACACGCGTGCGCTGTGGCCGCGCTTTCTCGCGGCGCGCCCGCCGGGCCCCGATCCATTCGATCGCTTCATCGAGTCGCTGATCGATCCGCTCGTGCCCGCCGATGCGCGCGTCCACTACGGCCATCGCCAGCCGTTTCCGCCGCTGCAGTCGATCGCCGTCGAGTCGGGTCTCGGCTCTCTCTCACCGACGCGCCTCGTGATCCATCCGGTCTACGGCCCGTGGTTCGCGCTGCGCGCCGCGATCGTGATGCCGGGCGAGCCACCGCCGCCCGCGCCGCGCGTGACGAGCTGCACCTGCGGCGAGCCATGCCGCAGCGCGCTGGCAAACTTGAAGATGGACGACTGGCGCAGCTGGCTCGCGATGCGCGACGCCTGCCCGATCGGCCGCGAGTACCGCTACCCGGACGACCAGATCGAGTTTCACTACGCCCTGCTGCGGATGGGGGCCCCAGTCGGGTGAGGCCGGTCGCCGCCTGCGGCGCTGCGATCGTCGTCTGGACGCGCGGTTAGCGCGGGCGCAGAGCTTGCACCACCTTGCTTCGTGACCCGCGCCCTCTTGCTCGGCTGTCTGCTCGGAGGCTGCTCGTTCTCCGCCCTGCCGGCGGGATCGGCGGGCCCGGATGCGACCGGCGTCACCGACGACGGCGCCAGCCTATTCGTCGGCTGTCACATCAACGATCCGTCGCTGCGGATGTGCCTCGACTTCGAGGACCCGCAGCTCGCGCCGCTGGTCAAGGACGGCTCGCCGTTCGGTCACGACGCGACGACCGAAAACCTCGTACCGATGACCCGCGCCGGCGAGCAGGCCGCGATGTTCGGCAGCTCGTCGAATGCGACGATCGCGAGCAAGCCCGACCTCGCGCTTTCGACGCTCTCGATCGAGGCGTGGATGAAGCCCGACAACATCTACACCGCGAGCTGGGCGCTGCTCGACTCGCAGCATTACGGCCTCGGCATCGGAGGCGGCGAGATCGTTTGTGCGGTCGGTGACAAGATCGTGAGCGTCAGTGCGACCGCATACGCGAACCAGTGGGTTCATGTCGCGTGCACGAACGACGACATGCACCTGACCCTGTTCGTCAACGGCGACGCGGTCGACTGCTCGAGCGGCTCGAAGCTGCGCGGCACGAACGACGTCGGCATCGGCGTCGGGCTCACCGGCGGCATCGACAACGTGCGGCTGTTCGCCGCAGCGCTCCCGCCGGCCGACGTCTGCACGCACGCCGGCCGAACGGGCTGTGCGCCCGGCTGTTCGATGGAGTGAGGAGAGCGCGAAGCGCGGGGTGTTGGGGTTGGGTGGGCTTGCACTACGGGCCGAGCGGAGCGAGGACCCGGAGTGATCCCGCCCCGCCGGGCAGTCATTTTTCGTCGGTGTTGCGGTAGTCTGACAGACCGCATGTTTCATCCGCTCGTCGCCGGATGGTTCCGCGAGCGTTTCGGCGAGCCCACGGCTCCGCAACGCGAGGGCTGGCCGCGCATTGCGGCCGGCGAGGACGTGCTGATCGCGGCGCCGACCGGCAGCGGCAAGACGCTCGCGGCGTTCCTGGCGTGCCTCGATGATCTCGTGCGCCGCGGCCTCGAGGAGCCGCTCGCGGATCACACGGCGATCCTGTACGTGTCGCCGCTCAAGGCGCTGTCGAACGACGTCCATCGCAACCTCGAGGCGCCGCTCGGCGAGCTGCGCGCGCGGGCCGCAATCGAGGGCGTCGAATTCCCGGAGATCCGCGTCGCGACGCGCACCGGCGATACGCCCACGGCCGAGCGCGCGAAGATGGCGAAGAAGCCGCCGCACATCCTCGTCACCACGCCGGAGTCGCTGTTCATCCTGCTGACGACGGTGAGCGGGCGCTCGGCGCTCGGTCAGCTCCGCACGGTGATCATCGACGAGATCCACGCGATCGCGGGCGACAAGCGCGGCGCGCACCTCGCGCTGTCGCTCGAGCGGCTCGACCGGCTCGTGCAGCAGACGACCGGGCGGCGTCCCGTGCGCGTGGGATTGTCGGCGACGCAGCGCCCGATCGAGCGGATAGCGAAGCTGCTGGTCGGCATGCGGCGGCCGATGCCGCACATCGTCGATGCCGGTCACCGGCGCGAGATCGATCTGCAGATCGAGATCACCGATGACGAGCTCGGTGCGGTCGCGTCGCTCGAGCAGATGGAGCGCGTGTACGATCGGATCGCCGCGCTCGTCACGCAGCACCGCTCGACGATCGTGTTCGTCAACACGCGGCGGCTCGTCGAGCGCGTCGCGGCGGCGCTCGAGTCGCGACTGGGCGAGGAGCACGTGGTCGCGCATCACGGCTCGATGTCGCGCGAGCTGCGCCTCAACGCCGAGCAGAAGCTCAAGCACGGGCTCGTGAAGTGCGCGGTCGCGACGGCGTCGCTCGAGCTCGGCATCGATGTCGGGGCCGTCGATCTCGTCGTGCAGATGGGCTCGCCGCGCTCGATCGCGACGCTGCTCCAGCGTGTTGGCCGCTCGGGCCACCACCTCGGCGGCACGCCGAAGGGCCGGCTCTTTGCGCTCACGCGCGATCAACTGATCGAGTGCGCGTCGCTCGTGCGCGGCATCCACCGCGGCAACCTCGATCAGATCGCGCTGCGTGATGCGCCGCTCGATATCCTGGCGCAGCAGATCGTCGCCGCGGCGGCGGCGGAGGAGATTCCCGAGGACGAGCTCGTCGCGATGATCCGCGGCGCCACGCCGTACGCGGGGCTCGAGGATGCGCGCGTCGAGCAGCTGATGACGATGCTCAGCGAGGGTGTTTCGGACCGGCGCGGGCGCGCGGGTGCGTACCTGCATCGCGATCGCGTCGGCGGCGTCGTGCGCGCGCGGCGTGGGGCGCGACTGGCGGCCGTCACGTCCGGCGGCGCGATTCCCGACAACAACAACTACACCGTCGTGCAGTTCCCCGAGGAGACGCCGGTCGGCTCCGTCGACGAGGACTTCGCGATCGACTCGAGCGCGGGCGACATCTTCCAGCTCGGCAACACGTCGTGGCGGATCAAGCGCATCGAGATGGGGCGCGTGATCGTCGAGGATGCGAGAGGCCAGCCGCCGACGATCCCGTTCTGGTTCGGCGAGGCGCCGGCGCGCACGCGCGAGCTCTCCGACGAGGTCAGCGACCTGCGCGCCGAGCTCGACGCGCGGCTCGGGTCCGAGGATCCGGACACGCTCGCCGCGTGGCTCGCCGCCGAGTGCCACATGCCGCTGCGCGCGGCCCAGCAAGCGGTCGCCTACCTCGGCGCATCGCGCGCCGCGCTCGGGGCGCTGCCGCGGCGAAACCTGATCGTCGCCGAGCGTTTCTTCGACGAGGGCGGTGGCATGCAGCTCGTGCTGCACTCGCCGCTCGGCGGTCGCATCAACCGCGCGTGGGGCCTCGCGCTGCGCAAGAAGTTCTGCGTGTCGTTCGACTTCGAGCTGCAGGCGGCCGCGACCGACGATGGCATCGTCATCTCGCTCGGCCAGCCCCACTCGTTTCCTCTCGACACGGTGTTCGGCTTCGTCCCGTCGCACCAGGCGCGCGAGACGCTGATCCAGGCGCTGCTCGATCGGCCGATGTTCGAGATCCGCTGGCGGTGGAACGTCACGCGCTCGCTGACCGTGCTGCGCCGCAAGGCCGGCAAGCGCGTGCCGCCGCACCTCGTGAAGATGCGCGCGGCCGATACGCTGTCGGTCGTGTTCCCGCAGGCGGTCGCGTGCGGCGAGAACATCGTCGGTCCGCGCGAGGTGCCCGATCACCCGCTCGTGTTCGAGACGGTGCGCGACTGCCTCGTCGAGGCGATGGACCTCGAGGGCCTGACGGAGCTGCTGCAGCAGCTCGAGCGCGGCGAGATCCAGGTGCTCGCGCGCGACACGGTCGAGCCGTCGCCGCTGTCGCACGAGCTGATCAACGCGAACCCGTACGCGTTCCTCGACGACGCCCCGCTCGAGGAGCGTCGCGCCCGCGCGGTGCAGCTGCGGCGAGGCCTGCCGGCGGAGACCGTCGAGGCGAGTGGCCAGCTGGACGACGCCGCGATCGCGGCCGCCGCCGACGAGGTCGCCCCGACGGTGCGCGATGCCGACGAGCTCCACGATGCGCTGCTCGCGCTGTGGCTCGTGCCGGAGCCGCTGGGCGAGTCGCTATCGCCCGGCTCGCGCGACTGGTTCGATGCGCTCGCCTCGTCGGGGCGCGCGGCGCGGCTGCGCTGGGAGCACGAAGGCGCGGTGCACGCGGCGTGGGTCGCCACCGATCGTCTCGGCGCTGCACGCGCGGTCCTCGGCGAGCTCGTCGACGCGCAGCCCGCGATCGCGACGCCATCGTGGGCTGCCCGCCCGCCACGCGAGGAGGCGGTGCTGCGAATCGTCAGTGCGCACCTCGATCATCGCGGTCCGGTGTCGACGCGCACGCTCGCCGGCGAGCTCGGCCTCCCGATCGCCGATGTGCTCGCCGCGCTACTCGCGCTCGAAGGCGACGGCGCGATCCTCCGCGGCACGTTCACGAGCGGAGGCGCGATCGCCCGGCGGACCGTTCGCGAGGCGCTCGCCGCGGCCGACGAAGGCCTCGCCGACACCGAGTGGTGCAACCGCCGCGTGCTCGCCCGCATCCATCGCCTCACGCTCGCCAAGCTGCGCCGCGAGATCGAGCCGGTCAGTGCGGCGGCGCTGATGCGCTTCTTGCTGCGATGGCAGCGGGTCGCGCGTCACAGCCA